>NZ_JACJEC010000002.1:0-97737 GCF_014163875.1 Pseudoalteromonas sp. SR43-3
AGCCAAGCAAGTCATAAAGCTATGTAAGAGACGTATTACACAAAGCTATATAGAAAAAAGTTTAAAAAACTTTATTTTGAATTACGAAAAAGAGGCCGCTGGATAAAGTGGGGATCCCTCAGCCCTTCGGGCAGCGCATGTTTGGCATTTATTCCACGTTATCGCCTATTTATGGGGAATAACCACACTGCATAGGCTCTGCCTTGCCTAAATACCAAACATACTGCTGCAAATTCAACCTCGAAAGATAAACAGGCCCTAATAATGATCAATTATAAATTGATCTATTATCTAATTTTAGGGTCTAGTTCGCCGCTTAAGTATTTAAGGTGCATTTCATCAAGTGAAATTGGCTTAATTTTACTAGCCTGACCAGAAGTACCAAACGAGTTATAGCGTGCAACGCAAATCTCTGTCATTGCTTTTGTAGCTTCAGCTAGGTATTTACGTGGATCAAAGTTAGATGGGTTAAGCGCCATATGACGGCGAATTGCACCGGTAGATGCTAAACGTAAATCGGTATCAATATTTACCTTGCGAACACCAAACTTAATGCCTTCAACAATCTGCTCAACTGGCACACCATAAGTTTCTGGAATTTCGCCACCGTACTGATTAATAATTTCTAACCATTCTTGAGGAACTGAAGATGAGCCATGCATCACTAAGTGCGTGTTAGGAATACGAGCATGAATCGCTTTAATGCGATCAATCGCTAAAATGTCATCTGTTGGTGGGCGAGTAAATTTATAAGCACCGTGTGAAGTACCGCAAGCAATTGCAAGCGCATCAACGTGTGTTTTATTTACAAAGTCAGCCGCTTCTTCAGGGTCTGTTAGCATTTGATCAGTTGTTAATAACCCTTCTGCGCCAACGCCATCTTCTTCGCCAGCTTCACCTGTTTCAAGTGAACCAAGTACACCTAGCTCGCCTTCAACCGATACGCCACAGGCATGCGCCATAGCAACTGTTTCGCGCGTTACTTCTACATTGTATTCGTAGCTTGAAGGAGTTTTGCCGTCGCTCATTAACGAGCCATCCATCATTACTGATGAAAAACCAAGCTGAATTGAACGCTGACATACACCTGGCGACGTGCCGTGATCTTGGTGCATTACAACTGGGATATGTGGCCATTCTTCAACGGCTGCTAAAATCATATGACGAATAAATGGAGCACCAGCATAAGCACGTGCACCAGCTGATCCCTGAACGATTACTGGGCTGTTTGTTTTGTCAGCCGCTTCCATTATTGCGCGCATTTGCTCTTGATTGTTAACATTAAAAGCAGGTACGCCGTAACCATGCTCTGCTGCATGATCTAAAAGTTGTCGCATACTGATTAAAGCCATTGGGTATTCTCCAATTTATCGACAGTAGTTCCCTACCATCTAGTTTGAACGGATGTGTTAGTTTGGCGTTATAACAACGCCACGAAAAACCACTGCTTTGCAGTAATATTCCGTCTAAATTAACGACTAAATTAGGGTGAGAGGTATTTAGTAATTAATTGTCGGTGAGGGCTATTACCCCCTCACCTTACGCCACTAAAATTACTTAGCGCGCGACTCTAGCATTTCAACTGCTGGAAGTTTTTTGCCTTCTAAAAACTCTAAGAACGCACCACCACCAGTAGAAATATAAGATACTTTATCGGCAATGCCGTATTTATCGATTGCGGCTAAGGTATCACCACCACCCGCAATTGAAAACGCATTTGAGTTAGCAATTGCTTGTGCAATAGCACGAGTACCATTACCAAACTGGTCAAACTCGAACACGCCAACTGGACCATTCCATACAACAGTGCCTGCATTTGCAATAATTTTTGCAAGCTTGCTCGCTGTATCAGGGCCAATATCAAAAATCATATCATTGCTTGTTACTTCGCTTACATCTTTAAGTGTAGCTACAGCAGATTCAGAAAACTCATTACCAACCACTACGTCAGTCGGTACCGGAATTTCACCATTATTAGCAATCGCTGCTGCACATAAACGGTTCGCTTCATCCATTAAATCAGGTTCGTAAAGCGATTTACCAACTGGGCTACCTGATGCAGCAATAAAGGTATTTGCAATACCGCCGCCGGTAACTAATTGGTCAACAATTTTAGAAAGTGAATCTAAAACGGTAAGCTTAGTAGATACTTTAGAACCACCAACAATCGCTACTAATGGACGCGCTGGATTATCAAGTGCTTTGCCTAACGCTTCAAGCTCAGCCGATAACAGCGGACCTGCACATGCAACATCGGCAAATAAGCCAACGCCATGGGTAGACGCTTGTGCACGGTGAGCCGTACCAAATGCATCCATTACATATACATCACACAGTGCTGCTAGTTGCTTAGATAGCGCTTCGTCGTTTTTCTTCTCGCCTTTATTAAAGCGCACATTTTCAAAAACAACCACTTCGTTATCAGCAATATCAACACCGTTTAAGTAATCTTTTTCTAAACGTACAGTTTGCTCTAGGGCATCGTTTAAGTAATCAGCTACAGGTGCAAGCGAAAACGCCTCATCGTATTCCCCTTCCGTAGGACGGCCAAGGTGTGACATAACCATTACTTTAGCGCCTTTCTCAAGGGCTAGTTTAATAGTAGGTAGTGCTGCACGAATACGCGCATCTGACGTCACTTTACCTGCTTTAACTGGTACATTTAAATCTTCACGAATTAATACGCGTTTGCCGTTTAAATCTAAATCTGCCATTTTTATGACCGACATGAACATCTCCTTAGTTAACGATACTGAACCTGAAAAATACGTTTAAAATTATTATATTAATAAATTACTTATTCACTGCCATCATAGCACGCGCTGTGTCGAGCATACGATTAGCAAAACCCCATTCGTTATCACACCATACTAATAACTTTATCAGTCGTTTGTGACTAACACGTGTTTGTGTGCCATCAATAATACAAGAATGTGGGTCGTGATTAA
The DNA here is from genome assembly GCF_014163875.1 of Pseudoalteromonas sp. SR43-3. NCBI lineage: Bacteria > Pseudomonadati > Pseudomonadota > Gammaproteobacteria > Alteromonadales > Pseudoalteromonadaceae > Pseudoalteromonas > Pseudoalteromonas sp. SR43-3. The sequence continues at coordinate 2,949 of NZ_JACJEC010000002.1, forward strand.
AATCAACCGATACAAGCGGCTCTTCGGTATAACTTAAAATACCTTCTAAGCGGTCTTTTGCTTGTGCTTTAAGTGCATTATTTACTGCATTTAAATCTACATCGGTATTAACCGTTACACTTAAATCCATTGCCGTGACATTTATAGTAGGTACACGTACGGCGATGGCTTCAAAACGGCCTTTAAATTTAGGTAAAATACGGTCTATACCACGAGCGAGCTTTGTATCAACTGGAATAATTGATTGGCTTGCAGCGCGAGTACGGCGTAAATCATGATGATAACCATCAATCACTTGTTGATCGTTCATCGACGCATGAATCGTTGTAATAGCGCCCGACTCAATACCAAATGCATCATCTAATACTTTAATAACCGGCACAACACAGTTAGTTGTACACGATCCGTTAGAAACAATTGTGTGCTCACTTTTAAGCTCATCGTCGTTAATGCCATACACAATCGTAGCATCAACATCGTTATCGGCCGGATGCGAAAACAACACCTTTTTAGCACCTGCGGTAATATGTAACTGCGCATGTTCACGCGAGTGGTAAACACCCGTACATTCAAGTACAACGTCTACATCGAGCGTTTGCCAAGGTAATTCAATTGGGTTTTCTTCACAAAAAAGTGCAATGGTATCGCCTGCAACACTAATGGTGTCTTCACCAAGTTTTACAGGAAAAGAAAAACGACCGTGGGATGTGTCGTATTTTAATAAATGAGCAATAGCTTCAGGATCAGCAAGTTCGTTAATCGCAACAATTTTTATATCGTCGCTCAAACCAGACTCGTATAACGCGCGGACAATATTTCGACCAATACGACCAAAACCATTAATTGCAAGTTTGATTGCCATGAAATATAAAATCCACTCTTTTAGCGTGCAGATAAAGGCAATACGCCTTTTAGATGTCTGTATTGTAATCGACCTTGCATCTGATTATAAGAGGGAAGCATTAGAAACTTTAAATTAACGTTGAAGAGCTTAGGCATTGCAAGCTCTTCAAGGGTTCTGACTTTTAAAATTAAGTTTTTTATACTAAATTTTTCAAAGCGTTAATTATATCTTCTGGCTCAGAACGAGTACGATAATCAACATCAACATAACGCCAAGTCACTTTACCTTGTTTATCTAAAACAAAGGTGGCAGGGATCGGTAAAACACTACTATTGCCATTGTTAACCGACTCTAAATCTAGGCCTCGGTCTACTCGCATATGCTCGAGTAAAAATGTGGGCACTTGCCATGCTACGCCGTAGCTTGCTGCTACATCGGCATTTTGATCACTCAGCACTAAAAAATCCATGTTACTTATATCGCTTTCGCTCATTGAGCCATCGGGTACTTGCGGGCTAATAGCCACCAATTGTGCGCCTAAAGCATGAATTTCAGGTAAACGTGACTGCAGTGCTTTCAGTTGTAAATTACAGTACGGACACCAACTACCACGATAAAAAGTAATAACCACAGGTCCGTGTGCAAGTAGTTCTTCTAATAAAACTTGCTCACCTTTTTGATTCGGCAGCTCAAAGCGTGGGGCACTTTGAGCTAAATTAAGTGCATTTGCACCCTCTTGAAAGGATTTTGCTTGAGCAATACTTTCATCAACACCTTTCATAAAATCAGGATTACCTTTTCGCCCAGCGGCTACTTTTGCCTCGGTTTGTGCTTTTAATGTGTTGCTTTCATCGCTCATAGTATCGCTACCTTCAAATTAATCAAAAACTTAAAGCCAGCTTACATTATGAAAATGTATTTGAAATGAAAATTTTAACTTAATCATTTATTTCTAAATCAAACACCACGTTTATTGATGATTTAAAGCTTACCGTTTGTTGTAGATAATTTTTGCGAGCTTTAGGAAAAGAATCGCTTATTGGATTTACTCTATCTATTTTTTTAACCGCTGCACCAAAACCACTGTAAACACTTTTTTGAGTTGAGCTAATAGTGCGTACTTCACCCACTTTTGTATCAAAGGAGTTAGCAAGCATATTTGCTTTTTCTTTTGCGTTATTAAGTGCTTGTTGTGCAGCTTGTGCTTGTAACAGCTCAGCTTTTGAAGATAAAAACTCAGTACTTTGAATCGCATTTACTTTTAAATTCAATAAAAAATCACTTAAATCATTCACTCTTTCAATATTTTTAAGTGTTACTTCAAAAATCCTTATAGCTGCGTATTCAGCGGGAGCCTGATGCCCTGTTTCAATGTAATCCATACCCGTTTTTTCAACTTTAACACTTGAGGCGACTACATCATCGGCAGTTATTTCAAATTGACTTAGTCCGTCAATTAGTAAATTAACTTTATTATCAAGATCGTTCTTAGCTGCTAAAGGTTCGTTTTTAATACTTATAATTTGAAATAGTATTTTAGCTATATCAGGAACGGCAAGCACCTCTGCAGTCCCTTGAACCGAAATTTGACGGCTTGTAGGTAAGCCTGAATTAGCAAAAGTGATGAGTGGGAATAAGGTTAAGAAAATGGCAGTGATGAGTTTCATGATCGTCCTTGAAGTGATTAGTTAGATAATGATTACGTAACTGTACCTATAGTTATACGGATAACAATAAAAGTAAACTGCTCTTTATTGTAGGCGGGAGTTTATCTCGCGCGGCATAAAGCCCCGCCTTCAGCCAACCTACATCAACTCGCCTACTTTTAACTCTTTGCCACGGCTTATTTGATGACACTGGGCTAGCAGTAACTCGGCAGTGGCTTGTGCATCGGTCAGTGCGTGATGGCAATGATAGCTTGGTAACTCATAACGTGTGCGGCAAGCATTAAGGGTTAAATCATCTTGTTTTATTTCAGTTGAATGATGGAGTAAGCGCTTTTGCTCAATATACAGTGTGTCGATTATGAGTTTAGGACGTATAGTTATATTGGCATTTTTAAGCGCTATTTTTAAAAACCCCCAATCGAGCATGGCATTATGAAACACTAAAATACAGTCGCTAAAGTGGCTACTTAGTTGCGTTAATATACTGTTTAGGCTTAGCCCCTTTGCTATAGCATCATCGCTAATTCCATGAAAAACAGGGCTTTGCTCAAGGCTTTTTACGTTTTTATTTATAAGGTGCTGCGACTCGCTCATTTTTATACATTGGTTATCTATTATCACCCACGCTACCGATACAATTTCGTGCTGTTTTGCATCAAGGCCAGTTAGCTCTAAATCAATCACCAAATAACGTTGTTGTAAGGCATTTTTGCCTAGTAATTTACGGCGCTTTAAATACCGAGTGAGCAGCTTTTTTACCATGTTAGTAATCCATCATTATAAACTGCCGCGAGCAAACTTAAACGCAGCGGCTTGCTGCGCTTGTTTAACAAGATAAAACGCTTCTTTTAGTTGATGGCGCTCTAGTGAGTTTAATTTATTAGGATTAATACAATTACTCGGTAAGCCCTCTTCGTTTATTTGTGTACTCAAGCGCAGCTGCGTTAAGAACCGCCAGCAGTCTTTTAGGTTGTATATATCTTCTTTGCTGATCAGTTTATATTTTAGTAGTGCGTCCAACCGCTCTTGCGTGTTGGCGCGCCTAATACCCGCTTTTAAAGCGTATAACCGCACTATGTCATTTATAATTACGACACCGCGTTTTTTTAAATCTATGTATTTATTATTTTGATCTGTTTTTTCTGTTTTAAATTTATTAAATAAACCAATTGGCACGCTGTTGCTGCTTATGTCGGTTGCCATTGCGGCATAGAATAAGTCGTTACGCGATATACGAATTAGTTGCTCGCAAAAAGCCGTGTATAAAGCGTTTGAACCTTCAATAAATCGCAGGTCAAAAAATATCTTACAGTTAAGCATTGCATTGGGTGTGGGGCTTTTTATCCATTTAAAAAAGCGCTCGCTCCAGTCGTTTACGCTCATACGGCACTCATCACTGCTTGCCATAATATTACCTGGGCAACGCCTAATGCCGCACTCAACTAAATTCTCGCATACAAACTCCCCCATACTTTTAAAGTAAGCGTGTTGCTCGGTGGTTAAGTCGTTAGGGAGTAATAAGCCGTTATCTTGATCTGAATGCAGGGTTTGTTCTTCGCGTGCTTGCGAGCCAAAGCAAATAAAACTAAAGCTGGTTGGCGCTGCGCCATGCTCTTCTTGAAATAAGTGAATCAGGCGCGATGTAAGCGCATCGGTTAAACCACTGAGTAATTTACCAATTAGCGATATGTCGTCAATGTTGTACGAAAAACTACGCAAAAGTTCGGGAATTTCTTTAGCGTAGCGTTTTAAATCAGTAACAGTGTGCGCTTTATATATGCGCCCAATAAGCTGTACGGGGTCACTTTTTTGTTGGCGCAGTAAATCGGTGCTGGTTATCATCCCTATCGGGTTATGGTTTTCGTCAAGCACGGGCAAATGGTGAATATTGTATTTAAGCATTAAGTGCAGCGCCGAAAACACCCGGTTATTTTCAAATATAAACTTAGGTTTTGCGGTCATAATACTGCTTACTGCGTCTTGTGGATCTACCTCGTCGGCAAGTACTCGGTTGCGTAAATCGCGGTCGGTCACAACCCCTACTAAGTGCGCGTGCTGCGTTATCATTATTGACGATACGCCATGCTCTTTCATTTTTTTAGCGCTTTGCCTAATACTTGCATCGGGCGTAAGCGTAATTGCTGTGCGCGTCATCAGCTCTGATATTTTACGTTCCGACCAGCTATCGTTTTTACTTTTATAATGCGATGACAACAACCGGTTAGCATGAGCGCGTACAAAGTATTGCTCAAACGATTTATATTCTCTGCGTAAAAAATCAAAGTGCGTTTGAGAGAGCATATACACTATCCCCTCTTTTTGTACTTCTAACCTATTTTGAATTGCCTCACCGGTTAATAGCGAAGGAAAACCAAAATAGTCACCTTGCGCTAAGCGCGTAACAACATCGCCCTTGCCATCAACGAGGTCGTACAAACCAGAGCGAATTAAAAATAGTTTAGGGTTTTCACTTTGTAACCACTGAGTTTGGTTTTCGCGGGTAAGGTAAATAATATCAAGATGATTTACAAAGTATTCGCATGCGCTGCTATCAAGCATAGTAAAAGGCGCTTGCAAACAAACGTATTGGGCTATTTCTTGTTGTTCTACACTCATTGTATTCGCTCTTTAAATGGTGATGTACCAATCTAATGTACTTATTTATTAAACAAATAAAAAGCCCGACTAAAGTCGGGCTTTGGGTGCTTTATATTTTTTTACTATATCTATAAATGTTGCCTAGTGATCGTGCGCTTCAGCTGACCCTTTAGGGTTACGAATACCTTCTACCATTTCTTGAATTTCAATAGGTGTAGCTTGAGTAAATTTAAGAACAACTGCAGCTACTACAAAGTTAATAATCATACCAATTAAGCCAATACCTTCAGGCGAAATACCTAAAAACCAATGTTCAGGATTATTAAGCTCAGGGCTTACAAACTTGAAGAAGATGATATACGCAGCGGTAAAGCCAATACCCGTTACCATGCCTGCAATTGCGCCCTCTCGGTTCATTGTTTTAGAGAATATACCCATAATAATTGCTGGGAAGAAACTCGCTGCCGCCAAGCCGAAGGCAAATGCCACTACCGATGCCACAAATCCAGGCGGGTTAATACCAAAGTACGCGGAGATAACAATAGCGACCATGGCTGCCAACCTCGCTGCAAGTAACTCTTGCTTGTCGGTAATATCGGGCTTGAGGGTTCGCTTGAGTAAATCGTGCGAAACGGAGGTCGAAATAACCAGTAGTAAACCTGCGGTTGTAGACAATGCAGCGGCAATACCACCGGCAGCTACAAGTGCAATTACCCATGCTGGTAAATTAGCAATTTCTGGATTTGCTAATACCATAATGTCGCGGTCTACATTTACTTCGTTAGCACTGTTCGGATCGGTGATTTTACCCGCCGTGTAGAACATTTTGCCATCGCCGTTTTTATCATCAAATGTAATTAAACCTGTGCGTTCCCAGTTTTTAATCCATCCTGGTGCTTCTGCGTAAGCTGTACCGCTACCGTCTTTACCATTAATAGTATCAACCATGTTTACGCGAGCAAAGGCTGCAACCGCAGGTGCTGTAGTATAAACAATGGCGATGAACACAAGAGTCCATGCAGCAGAAATACGTGTGTCTTTTACGCGAGGTACAGTGAAAAAGCGTACAATTACATGTGGTAAACCAGCAGTACCTACCATTAACGCACCAGTAATAGCAAATACGTCAATCATGCTCTTAGAGCCTTCGGTATATTGCGCAAAACCAAGTTCAGCGCTTAAGCCATCTAATTTATCAAGTACGTACACGCCATCGCTGCCAATTAATGTGGCACCAAAACCGGTTTGTGGGAAGAAATGACCCGTCATCATCATCGAGATAAAAATGGCTGGTACAAGGTATGCAAATACAAGTACACAATACTGCGCTACTTGTGTGTAGGTAATGCCTTTCATGCCGCCAAGTACCGCATAAAAGAATACAATCACCATACCAATGTAAACACCGGTTTCAATTTCTACTTCTAAAAAGCGTGAAAATACCACGCCTACGCCACGCATTTGCCCTGCTATATAAGTGAAACAAATGAATATGGCACAAAAAATAGCAACTAAACGCGCGGTACGTGAATAGTAACGGTCGCCAATAAAGTCTGGCACAGTAAACTTGCCGAATTTACGTAAGTAAGGCGCTAAACACATGGCTAATAGTACATAACCACCTGTCCACCCCATTAAGTAAACACTGCCATCGTAACCTGCAAACGAAATAATACCCGCCATTGAAATAAACGACGCGGCGCTCATCCAATCGGCAGCTGTTGCCATACCATTAGCAAGAGGAGGTACGCCGCCGCCCGCTACATAAAACTCTTTGGTTGAACCCGCTCGGGCCCATATTGCTATGCCGATATAAAGCGCAAAGCTTAAACCAACAATTAAAAACGTGAGTGTTTGAACATCCATTGCTTAGCTCCTATTCGTCTACGCCGTATTTTTTATCTAACGTATTCATTTTGAAAACGTACACAAAAATCAAAGCAACAAAGGTATAAATCGCGCCTTGCTGGGCGAACCAGAAGCCAAGTTTAAACCCAAAAAAACGTACTTCATTAAGTACATCAACCAGTAATATGCCAAAGCCAAAAGACACGACAAACCACACTGCTAACAGTTTAAATAACAGCGAAATGTTTTCTGCCCAATAAGCTTTTGCTTGTTCTTCATCTTTAAAAGCCATTTTTGTTTTCCCCTTTAAGCACCGCAATATCGCGATGAGTGGTTTTTTATCTTCGCTTACCAATTTAGCAACGCTGGTTACATATTGAATTGAGACCATAGTCGTAACAGCTTGTTAACGTTTACGTAAACTGTATTTATCATTCAAGCGTGTTTTATATATTTTTATATTATTTCAATTACTTAGGCTGTTTTTGTAAGCTGGCTTTATGATTAAATAGATAAGTTGGTCATTAATGCGACATTAGTCTAATGCTCAAGGGTGTTTTATTTTTACTGTTAATATTCAGTAAGATATAAATAAAATAAAAGTTTTATTTTAAATTCAACCCTCACACTTAACCTCAGTTCTGGTATTGTGTTAATCCCTCATAGGGATGAGGGATTATTTAAAATAATAAGGTTTAATAACAACATGACTGCCGTACTCATTATTGTTGCTTTAAGTTATATAGGTGTGCTGTTTTGGCTTGCCAATTGGGGCGATAAAACAACCCCTTTAGCAAAGCGTATTAGCCATCACCCATTTGTGTATTCACTCTCACTCGGGATTTACTGTACCTCTTGGACTTATTACGGTTCGGTAGGAACAGCCGCCACCAGCAGTTGGAGTTACTTGCCAATATTATTAGGCCCTGCGTTGCTGTTTTTATTCGGCCAAGGATTTTTACGTAAGCTGGTACTGGTAAGTAAAAAACAAAATATAACTACTATTGCTGACTTTATTTCAGCTCGTTACGGCAAACGTCAAACTACAGCAATAATGGTTACTGTAATCGCATTACTGGCAACCATTCCCTACATTGCACTGCAATTAAAAGCGCTTAGTACAAGCTTTTTACTTTTGCAAAACAGTAATAAAATATCCGGCGATATGCTCGCGCTTTCTGCCACACTAATTATGGCTTTATTTGCTATATTTTTTGGTACTCGCAAAGTTGATGTAACTGAATATCGCTCTGGCTTAATGCTCGCTGTTGCATTTGAATCTATGATTAAACTTATTGCTCTTATTGCCGTTGCGGGGCTTGCAGTATTTACACTTTTTAATTTACCCGAAGCCACCACGAACAAAGTAACTGAATCTATTTGGGGTCACTGGAGCGATTTTAACTTTTTTAGCTTTAACTTTATTGGCCAGTCTTTAATGGCTGCAGCGGCTATTATATGTTTGCCTCGCCAGTTTCATGTAACCGTGGTCGACAACCAAAACAAACGCCACTTACTTACCGCTCGCTGGGCTTTTCCGCTGTATTTACTACTAACAGCCGCAATGATTTTACCTATTGCGACTGCGGCCATTCATCCTGAAATTGGCAGCGGCTATTCACCCGACAGCTTTGTACTTGCCCTACCGCTAATTAACGACAATGCATTCTTAACCACTTTTGTATTTATAGGTGGACTATCTGCCGCCACCGCAATGATAGTGGTAGCAACGCTTACATTAAGCACGATGATTTCAAACGATGTGGTATTGCCGTTAATGCTGCGTAGAAAGTTTAAACGTAACTTAATTACCAGCAGTTATAAGTCTCGTATATTACTTGTAAGGCGCTTTGCTATTGCAGGCATATTAATTTTGGCCTATTTCTATCAGCAATGGTTTGGCCATAGTAGCGCACTGGCCAGTATGGGCTTGGTCGCATTTTCACTTGTTACCCAATTGCTGCCCTCTATTGTGGGTGGTTTATATTGGCGAAAAGGTCATGCTTATGGGGTGTATGCGGGTTTGGTCGCAGGCTTTATTTGCTGGATACTATTTTTAATGCTGCCAATACTCGATGCCGGCACAACCCTTGATAGCGAGCTGCAACAAACGCTTATAACGCGTGGAACCTTGATAGCTTTGTTTGCCAATATTGGTTGTTATATTAGTTTTTCACTTGGGGCTGAGGAGCGCTTAATTGATAAAATTCAGGCCGCTGCTTTTGTTAACCCTAAAGATCAGGCTATTTTATCAAGGCGCTTAAATAAAGACGTAAAAGCCACCGTTTACGACTTTAAAATACTACTGCAAACCTTTCTAGGTATTCAGCGCAGCCAACAAGTGTTGGCCCATTACGCACTCGCCCATCATTTAAGCGATAACAACGCACACCCAGAGCCTGAATTTATAGCTTACTGCGAACGCGCATTAACGGGCGTGCTTGGTGCATCGTCGGCACAAGCGTTAATACATACGGTATCGTCGGGTAAACGTATGGCGTTTGAAGAAGTTGTAAACTTTTTTGACGAAACCACACAAGCGTTGCAATTTAATCAAAATCTGTTATTTACCTCACTCGAAAATTTAAGCCACGGTATTTCAGTTGTTGATAAAGATTTAAAACTCGTTGCATGGAACAAACGCTACAATGAAATGTTTGGCTACCCTGAAGGCTTTTTAGAAGTAGGCCAACCCATAGAAGACATTATTAGATACAACGCTAACCGTGGTGAATGTGGCCCTGGGGAAATAGAACGCCAAGTAGAAAAACGTGTACAGCATTTAAAATATGGCAGCTCGCATCATTTTATTCGCCACCGTCGTAATGGCCAAGTATACGAAATGATTGGTAATCCGCTGCCCGATGGCGGATTTGTTACCAGCTTTTCGGATATTACAAACCACATAAGTACGCAAAATGCACTTGAAGAAGTAAACATGGATCTTGAAAATCGCATAGAAGCACGTACTCAAGAAGTGCAAACTATTAATAAAGACTTACAAGCTCAAATAGATAGTCGTGTACAAACCGAGCAAGCACTTACTTTAGCTAAACGAGAAGCAGAGCAAGCCAACGACAGTAAAACGCGCTTTTTAGCACTGGCGAGCCACGACATTTTACAGCCGTTAAATGCAGCACGTTTATACCTTGCCGCTATTGACGAAAAACAGCTCGACAGCACTAACCAAAACAGCTTTGAAAAACTAGGCGACAGTCTCGATTCAACCGTGCATTTAATGTCGGCATTGCTTGAAATAGCTAAGCTTGAGCAAGGCGCTATGACCCCTACCCCTCGCCACTTTTATATTGAAGATATTTTAGCGCCACTACAAAGTGAATACGCTATTTTATCAAGTGATAAAGGCCTTAAGCTTAGTGTGCGTTCAAACCAACAAATTGTGCACAGCGATATAACCTATTTGCGCCGAATTATTCAAAACTTGGTCTCTAATGCAGTTAAATACACCGACAATGGCCGTGTATTAATTGCCTGCAGGAACCGAAAGCACAATTTACGAATAGAAGTATGGGATACAGGCCCCGGTATTAGCGAAGTAGAGCAAGCCAAAATATTTAACGACTTTTACCGTGTGGAGTCGGGCGATAACAAAGGCGTAGGCTTAGGCTTAGGTGTTGTAAAACGTATGGCTGACTTATTAAGTTTGCCGCTTGATGTGCATTCTGAGCCAAATAAAGGTAGCCGCTTTAGCATTGAGGTACCTTATGGTGACGAGCAGTTTGTACAACAAAAAAGTACTACAAACAGCCTAATAGAAAACCGTGCAGCAATTAATATTGTTGCCGTAGACGACGACCCTGAAAATTTAGCAGCAATGGCAAGCTTACTTAAAAAGTGGCAAGCTAATTACACCCTTTTTGATAACGTAGATAATGTACTGGCGCATGCTAAAGAAAACGGTGCACCCGATGTTATTTTAATGGACTATCAATTAGGCAATGACTGCGATGGGATAACGCTAATTAAAACCCTGCGCGAAATTTGGCAAAGCCAAGTCCCTGCTATTTTAATTACCGCCGTGCGCGACACCGAGCTTAAGCAAGAAACCAAAGCCGCTAATATTCATTATTTAAGTAAGCCAATTAAACCGGGCAAACTAAAGGCACTGCTTAATCACAGTACATAGTGATCTAGTTAAAAGTGTTCTAGTTAAAAGCTATCAAGTAATAGCGTAAAACAAAAAGCCCAGTATCTTCACTGGGCTTTGCTTTATAAAGTGTTCATAAAATTAAACTGGATTTACTCGGCTTCTAAGCTTTTGGAACAACCAACTTAACCCCACCAATGAAAGCCCTAATCCAATAAACGAAAGCGCTTTAAGTAAGCCCTCCAAGTTAGCCATATCAATTAAAAACACTTTAACAATAACGGCAGCTAGTATGCCCAGGCCTACTTTTTGTATTAATAATTGATTTTTTAAATGCCCAAAAATAACAGTACCCGCCCCCAATACTAACCAAATAACAGAGTAGCTATAGAGCTCTGCATTGCTTGCGCCTTTTGATAAGTAAATGTAAGGACCTTGCCAGTACTGACGAATAAAGCTGTTTATTGCCAATAATATAAAGCCACCTGCAACGGCCAATATAAATGGCGTAGCTTTAGCATTTATTGGTTTTACAAGCTTGGCCAGCCAAAGCGTTAATCCTGCAGGTACTAACCACAATAGTAATAACCAGTTAAATATTGGCAGCTCACCTATGTAAAGTGATTCAAATAATGGGTTATCCTCAAGTAGTGTTTTAATAGCAAAAAGCCCTGCTAACCCCGCAAGTGCAAAACCCGCCACTTTATATAACTTAGCTAAAGTACCGGCAAGTTTTGCTCTGTGTAAATACACACACCCTAATGCCAGCCAGTTACAGGTAAGGAGTATTTGTTCGTAAAAGTTAAGTGAATCAAATTGCGGATAATGCCCTACTAACTGATAACTTGTTTCGGTAGTAATAAAAAGCGCTAAACAATGAAGGGCTGCACCTTCGAGCCATATTTTAAGTTTTGATGAGTCAAAGCACTTAGCTGCGGCAAAAAATAACGAAATACATAACGGATAAACCACAATACTCCAATGCAAACCAAATACCGTAAGTGCATCGTAACTTGGTGTCCAAGGCGCAAGCGTTAAGCGCAGTAATAACGCAGCAACCAAGGCTTTTATAGGCCAATGTGGCATAGGCACGTTATAGCGCTTAATAAGTACGCTTATAAGTAATACTTGTACAGCCAGTGCAATGGTTAGGCCGCTGTCACTTAATAGCATGGTAATTGCTAACGTAATATTGGCATTAGCACCTACCCAATAAGTAAAACGCTGAAATAGCGTTGTATTATGCTGCGCGAGCTTTATTAAAATAGCCGCCACTACAAACAATGCAACGGCCCAAAGTGGATATGCAGTACTTAACGCAGAATTAGGAATAAGCGTATATAAAGTAGCTATCATTACAAATGCACTAAATGCCCCCGTAACATGAAACGCTAAACGCTTAATCTGTTTTTTACCGTAATAGAGCCCAAAAGCGGTAAGTAACAACCCGAGTAATAAACCCAAACCATACTCATTTTTGAATACAAAGAGGGCGTCATCAAATAGATTTGGCGAAAGATGCGTGCGCTCAGCGCCTAATACTAATAGCGTTGAAATAACTAACGCTACGCCCTGCCAAATATCCCAACGGCTATTTTTAAGGACTAAAAACAACACCAATACAATACTTAACACGCCGATTGCTTGCCACTGCATATCAAAGTGACTGATCAACATAGTAAATATTAAGGGCGCAATAAAAGCGAGTAGTAATGCATGATCTGGAAGCACTTTAATTAAGCGTTTTAAACTGTGCGGGCGATGTTCAATAACATTTAGTTTTAGACCTAAGCGCGGTATAGCAATTAACCCTACAATACTAAGTAAAGCTAATGCCCCCATTAACCAAACGGTATTAGCTTTAAGTAGCGTAAAACCAACTAAATACCAGCCAATGTGCCCAACCCATAGTAAATACCATAGCCAAATACGTTGTACTTTATGTGCAACTAACGCAGCCGACAAACTTACAAAGCCAATATACATTAACAGCGCAAATAAGTTACCACTGCCAGTGCTAACCCATATTGGTACGCTGTAAGCGCCAATAATACCAAGCACGGCCAATAGCGGGCCTAACCTAAGCGCCATCGCGCTTGCACTAATTGCTATAATAGCTAACGCAAAAAATGCCACGGTAGGGCTAAGCATATCGTAGCTACTGTAAGCTAAAAGCGTTAAAGCAAAACAAGTAATAAACCCACCACTTGCAAGCGCTGCGGGTATGTAATTATTAAAGCCTTCAAATACAATGCGTTTATGGTGTAAATAAGCTGCGGCTGCAATTAAGCTAAGCCCAAATAATCCACCTAAACTCAGCCTCATTACAGGTGATAGTAATCCCGCTTCTAGGCTGTATTTAGCTAAAAATATGCCCCCAAACGCAAGCGCTATTGCGCCTATCCAGGTCATCCAGTTTTGCTCAAACCCTGCGCGTAATTTATTAAATAGTAATTCTATGGCTGATGCTTCAACTGGTTTGGCTTTTTTAGGAGGCGCTGATAGCTGATTTATTACAGGTGGCGACGCGTTTTGGGACGTTAAGTTTGGCTGTGCTTTATGAGCAATTGGCTCTGATCTTGAAAGCGCTGCCTGAGCCGTAGATGCTTCACTTTGAGGTTCACTTTGCGATATCGATTTATGTGTTTGTAGATGTGTTATTTTGGCCCTTAAAACAGCAACTTCTTGTTTTAATGCATTTAACTGCACTAGCGCTATTAAGCCGCAAATAGCACCGGCAACTACAACCAGTATTACTATGACGGCTAACCCAACTAAATCATCCATGGCACACTCTTATTAATTATTATGCCCTGAGTGTACCTAATTATTAATGAGTAGGTAAATTTTGTTCAATAAAAAAGCCTAAGTACTTAAAGTGCTTAGGCTTTATGCTACTTAATATGTTTAGGTTTATTCAACACTATCGGTAATAGTGCGCTCTAGGGTCATCTTATAACCAGAGCTTGTTGTTTCATCATGCTCTAAAATCAATATGTAGTTACCCTCTTGTGTAAAGTCCATATCGCTTTGTTGAATAAGCACAATTTGCTGGCCGTTGTCTTCGTAAACAACATAAACCGTGTAAATTTCGTTATCTACAACCTGCTCTTCTTGGTCATACTTATCTAGGCCATCGACTACGTTACTAGTGTCGTCTACCGTTTCGCCGTTAAGTGTAAAGTACACATCTACATCTGAAACCGACTGCCCTGCGTAGCTTTCAATTAGGTTTACAACCGATACCGTATGGCTGTAACTGCTTGGTGTTAGATTTTCTTCAACGCTCATCATACGTAAACCGTTATCTGCGTCGTTATAAAAAATACCCACCGCACTTTGCTCGCGCTCTAGCGTCATTAAAAAGTTATCAGCTAGTTTTGTACCTTCTTCATCGTACATCGCCACGCTGTAACTATTAGGCGAAAGTTCAACATAATCGGTATAAGAGTCACTAGCGACTGTATTTGTTGTGTTTACAGTTGTACCGCGTGTAGCAGAAAAGCTTACTGGCGAGTAGTCATCAACGGTATTTATAAAACGTAATTGCCCCAGAGCAGATTGGTGTTTAAGCTCAGTAACGTAGTTATTATCGGTTACTACATCAAGCGTAATACCACCTTCTTCTGTTGCATAACTTGGGCGGATCATTGCTACATAACTTGCTTCATCGTATAAATAAACAGATGAAGACTCGTACACAACATCACTGCTGCCCGCTTCTGTTATGTAAATAGTGTAATAACCTTCATCAACGCTTTGCAGATCTAACTCACTTAAATATTGAGCCGATGAAAAAAGTGTCGCGCTTTCAAATACGCCATCATCAGTTGCTAAGTAAATATCGTAGTTAGTATCCTCACCTGCAATATTGTAAAACCCTAAGTTAAACTCACCCGTATCGCTTGAGATAGGTACGCTAAGCTCTGTAAATGTAGGCTCATCAAAGTTACCACTCATTACTACTAACTGTGTTTTGTCACCCTTAATAGAAATTTCTTGATCGCTAATTGTTATATAGCTGTCGTTAGCATCTAGGTACTCAAAACTTACATCATAAGTGTCTGTGCTGTAGTTATGGCGAGTAGTTACATCAGCAAAATCAGCGCCTGAGCGCTCTGTTTCTTCAACAAACAAACGTGTGTATGGGCTATTGTAAGAGCCGTTATACAATTGGATGTAACCTGTAGAGCTTGAGCTATCGTCAGAGCCACAGCCCGACAAAATAGTAATTAGACTTAAGGGTAATGCAGCTTTTAAAAGGGAGTTGGTCATTAAGGTTATTCCTTATTATTAATATCCCCATTATGACCCAAACATTCTATTTTAATTTCATGATTTACAAAGCATTACCCTCACTGACATTTCCTTACGAAAACGTTAAAATGTGTAGTAAATGTGCAAACAATAAGGACGTGTTTTTATATAATTAAAACGCTTACGGGGCAATTTCAAAACGATCTCGGCCACTCTTCTTAGCTAAATATAAAGCTTGATCAGCGCGCTTCATTACTTTATCTAAAGGCTCATTAGGCGTTTGCATTGCAACACCTATACTTACTGTTAAGTGACGAGAGTTTTGAATATTTATGGTGTGCGCAAGGTCAATTAATTGCTGCGAAAAATCACACGCTTGCGTCATATTATTTGTAGGCAAGTAGCCACCAAATTCTTCACCACCGAGGCGAGCAAATTTGTTTTGGTGCGTAAAAGCATTGTCGTATTTAGTTGCTAGTTCTTTAAGCATTACATCACCAACATCATGACCAAACTCATCATTAATTGCTTTAAAGTGGTCTATATCGATAATTAAAATAACGTAAGGTGAGTGCTGAGCACCTTTAGCGTGCTGATAAAAATAACGTCTATTATGTACCTTGGTTAAATCGTCAATAATGAGCTCACGCGCTAATCGGTTATTAATACTTTGTACAAAGCGCATAGTTTTAAATAAACCATAAGAAGTTAAAAGCATGCCGCTGGTTCTACATAAGTCTTCAAAATAAACACTTACCCAGTAAGGCTGTACAACTAACTCATCAAGCACGTCTGCCGTGGTGCCAATACTCCATAGTAATAAACCAAAACTAGAAAAAATATATGCTTTTTTAGATAGCTCAGAGCATTGAACCATCCAAAACAGAAATATAATGACAGTTAAATTAATAAAATCGGTAGTAAAACCGTACACATTGTTTTGAACTTGTAAGGGAGGAAAGCTAGTTAGGGAGTAGGCTGAAAAAATAGCAATATAGATCAATAAAGCTAAACTTAAAACTTTATTGATCAAAGGCATTTTATAAAAGTTAGAAAGTTTAACGGTAAGTTTTACTGTTTCAATCATATTAATTGCTAGGTTTTTCAGTACTTCATTTGAAAACTATAGCACAATAATAAAAACCATCACGAAGATGAAAACCGTAATCCCCCTCAAATTTAAACTACGGTACTAAGTCCCCACAATCCCAACACTAAAATAGTAATGCCAATCATCGCTTTAGTTTTATGTTTACTAATAATTCGCTCAGCTTCATTACCGGCATAATAAACAATAATAGCCAGGCCAAAGTAACGAATAGAACGCGCAATACCTGAGGCCAATAAAAATAACCAAATAGAGTACTTAGTCGCGCCCGCTGCAAGCATCGCTATTTGAAACGGAATGGGCACAATACCCAGTGTTATTACAAACCAAAAGCCTTGATCTTGCATTTTTTGTTTAACGTTTTCAAATTGCTCAGGGCTCGAAAGTGTATTAATAATCCAATCGCCTACTGCATCAAATAAATAGTAACCCAATGCATAACCAAACAATGCACCCACTATGCAGCCCAAGGTCGCCATTAATGCTATAAGCCATAGTTTTTCACGACGAGCCTGCATTAACGGCACTAATACAGCCTCAAGTGGAATAGGCACTATGGTTGACTCTAAAAACGACGCCACAGTAATACCAGTTAGCATGTGTTTAGAGTCAATAAATTTACGTGTTTTTTCTTTTAATTTTTTCTGAATGGCCATGTTCAATCCTTTTAAAGGCGATAGTAAATTTATATATGCTTTAATCATCACATAATTAGGTTAATACAGCCTGAAAATTTCACTACTACTTGCGTAACTTATTTACTATTAACAAATTAGCAATGTTTATAAGAATATTTTATTATGTGTCAATGCAGTTAAATACCTACCAAAGCAGTTAAAGTTTATGCAAAGTGCGCGTTTTATTCCTTTTAGAAAGCAAGATATTGTTGATATGTGTAGCCAAGAGCTCAATAACAACACACAACAAACATCGTTTGAACAATTTTGCGATTTACTAGCAAGCCTTATTCATTACGATTACCACGCAACACTTGAATCACTTAAAAACAACTACGCCCCTTTTGATCCCAACAGTGACACGCGATCATTAGCTCCAGTATCGGAGGATCAAAAAGCGCAGTGCCAACGTGATTTTGCTAAAGATTTTGCTAAGGTACTTAATGCAGCTAACTTTGAAGTGATCACCAATGAAGACTTACAAGATGCATTGAACGAAGAGTCACTATTTAAAGTGCGCCTTGAGGTTGAATTTGATGACTTTGAAGAAGTGGTTTTTTATCGCCGTGGCGAGTCGCAACTGACCGAAACCATAACCAGCTTTTGGGGCCTTCGTAAAAAACCGCTGCACTTTACTAATTACGGCCGAGTAGCCGTGTTTATTCGCTTTAAAGATAGTGCTTATTTTGAAGCTAAAAATAAAACGCCTTTAGGGTTTGAGCCAAGTTCGACCATAGTTAAGCTGTTTCAAAATGTGCCAAAAGCCGATCTCGAAATGCTATTTCCTAACAGTGAAGTACGCATGCGCCCTATTGATAAAGCAATTATTGGCTCATCGGCTTTAATTGGCGGTGCGGTGGTACTTATAACTAAGCTTGGTGCATCAATTTTATTATTGCTTGCTCTGTTTGCTTTTTGGGGTGGCTTTAGAAGTGAAGCTGTCGAAATGACGCAACAACACTTTATTACCTTTGCTATTGGCATGGGGGTATTTGGCAGCTTTATTTTTAGAGAATGGAGTAAGTTTAAAAACCGTAAAATTAAATTTATGAAAGCACTTAGCGATAACCTCTACTTTAAAAACCTTGATAACAACGCCGGTGTTTTTCACACCCTTATAGACGCCGCCGAAGAAGAAGATATAAAAGAAGCGCTGCTTGCGTATACGTTTTTACTAAAATCAGAAAGCGGCTTAACCGCCCAAACGCTTGATGAACAAATAGAGCATTGGTTTAAAAGCAAATACCAGTGCGATCTTGATTTTGAAATTAGCGATGCGCTTGAAAAGTTGGAGCGTATGCGCTTAGTAACGTGCACTAATGATGTGTATAGCGCAATAAATTTGGAACACGCAAAAACTATTTTGGATGAGCGCTGGGATAACTTGTTTCAATATAATTAACCTGCAAAGTTTACTTAACAACAAAAAGCAGCTGAAATTTCAGCTGCTTTTTACGTTATGTATTGAGCTTCAACTGGCTAAGCTGCTTGATGCCTATTAAACTTTGCATGCACTAATTTATAAAGTGCAGGCAATATTAATAGCGTAAGTAAGGTTGATGAAATAATCCCGCCAACCACAACCGTAGCCAGCGGCCTTTGTAGCTCAGCGCCGGTGCCAGTATTTAGCGCCATAGGAATAAACCCTAAACTTGCCACTAAAGCAGTCATAAGTACTGGGCGCAGGCGCGAAAGTGCACCTGTTTGTATCGCATCGATTAAACTGAGCCCATCGGCTCTTAATTGTTTAATAAACGACAGCATAACCACACCATTTAATACCGCGACACCACTTAGCGCTATAAACCCCACACCTGCTGATATTGAAAGCGGCATATCGCGTAATAGTAACGCAAGCACACCACCGGTCAGTGCAAGTGGCACGCCGCTAAATATAATTAACGAATCACGAAGTGAATTAAACGCACTGTAAAGCAGGCCAAATATAAGCAATAAAGTAACTGGCACCACCAGCGATAACCGCTTACTTGCCGATTCTAATTGCTCAAATGTGCCGCCGTATTCAATCCAATAACCACTTGGTAAATTAAGATCTGAATTTAAAGCGGCTTGTGCATCACTTACAAAGCTTGCTAAGTCGCGCCCTTCTACATTTGCAGTAACAACAACATTACGCTTACCGCTTTCGCGGTTTATTTGATTAGGCCCTTTATCAATACTAATATTTGCAACTTCGCCAAGCGGTACAAATGCAAGGTCGGGGTTAGCACTTTTGGGCACGGCCACTGGCAAACGCGCAAGCTGTGATACATCGTTTGACCAGCGCTCATCTAAACGCACTAATAACGAAAAGCGTTTATCGCCTTCATAAATAAGCCCGGTTTGTACACCGCCTACCGCAGCACTTACACTTTGCTGTATATCGGTTACTGTTAAACCTAACAGCGCCATATGATCGCGAAGCGGCGTTACCGAAAGTGTAGGCAAACCTTCCATTTGCTCAAGGCGTACATCAGTTGCGCCTGTAATGTTTTGCACCAAGGCTGTGGCTTTTTCGCCATACTGTTTTAATGTTGATAAATCATCGCCATAAATACGCACCGCAACGTCGGCGCGCACGCCTGCTATTAACTCGTTAAAACGCATTTCTATAGGTTGCGTAAACTCATAATTATTACCTGGTACTTCATTTACTAAATGGCGAATTTGCTTAACTAGATCTTCTTTACTTAAAGCGGGATTAGGCCATTGTTCGCGCGGCTTTAACATTAAAAAGGTGTCGGCAACGTTAGGTGGCATAGGATCGTTTGCTACATCTGGAGTGCCAATTTTTGAAAATACTTTTTCAACTTCAGGTATGTCTAAAATGGCTTGCTCTAGCTCTTTTTGCATTTTTACCGATTGTTCAATACCGGTGCCGGTAATGCGCAGTGCGTGCATGGCTATATCGCCTTCATCAAGCTGCGGTAAAAATTCAGCGCCCATATTTTTAACTTTAAAGCCAAGTGCAATTACAAGCACAGCAGCAATGCTTAACATTACCCACGGCAACTTAAGCGATAAACCAAGCAGTGGTTTGTAGCCTCTTTTTATACCGCGCATAACCGCATTTTCGCTCTCACTCACCTTGCCACGTACACATACCGCAATAGCGGCAGGTACAAAGGTAACAGCAAAAATAAGTGCGCCAACTAGTGCGGCTACAACCGTAAATGCCATTGGCTGAAACATTTTTCCCTCAACCCCACTAAGTGCAAACAGCGGCAAATACACCAGCATAATAATTAAAATGCCAAATACCGCAGGGCTAAACACTTCTTTAGTAGCGGCGGTTACAACACTTAAACGCTCATTTAATGTAAGTAGCCGGCCATGTTTATGCTGCGCAAGTCCAAGTTGCCTTAAACAGTTTTCAACCACAATTACAGCGCCATCAACTATTAAACCAAAGTCGATTGCGCCTAAACTCATTAGGTTACCCGACACGCGATTACCCACCATACCGGTAATGGCAAATAACATACTAAGCGGAATAACCATTGCCGTAATCAATGCGCCAGTTACGTTACCCAGTAGTAGCAGTAAAATAACAACCACCAGCACCGCGCCTTCGAACAGGTTAGTTTTTACAGTGTCTATGGTTTTATCAACAAGGGTTGTGCGGTCATAAACTGCTTCTACCACAACACCTTCAGGCAAGCTTAGCTGTACGGCTTTGAGTTTATCTGCCATCGATTTTGCCACTACGCGGCTGTTTTCGCCAATTAGCATCATGGCGGTGCCGAGCACGGTTTCTTTACCATTATAAGTAGCAGCGCCGGTTCTAAGCTCTTTACCTAAACGCACATTTGCTACATCTTTAATCCGTACTGGTGCATCATCGCGCTTAGCAACTACAGTATTGGCTATATCATCAATGGTTTTTAATTGCCCTGGTGAGCGCACTAAATATTGCCCATCAAAGCGTTCTATAAACCCTGCGCCTTGGTTGCTGTTATTTAATTTAAGTGCAGTAATTACATCGCTTAGCGTGAGCTTATAAGCGAGTAGTTTTTCAGGCACGGGGGCTACTTGGTACTGGCGCTTAAAGCCACCTTGGCTGTTTATTTCGGTAACACCTTTTACTTTTAATAGCTGCGGGCGAATAACCCAATCTTGCAGAGTACGTAAATCCTCTGCGTTAAATGGCGTGCCATCGTCTTTTGATGCGCCTTTATTTGCATGCACAGAGTAAGTAAAAATCTCCCCTAGCCCGCTGGCAATTGGCCCTAAGTTTGGCTCAATATTGGCTGGCAAGTCTGAGCGAATACTTTGAATGCGCTCTGATATTTGCTGGCGCGCCCAGTAAATATCGGTGCCTTCGTTAAAAATAACGGTAACTTGCGAAAGTCCATAACGCGAAATCGAACGAGTGTAATCAAGCTTTGGTATGCCCGCCATAGCGGTTTCAATTAAATAGGTAATGCGCTGCTCTGCTTCAAGCGGGGTAAACCCGGGCGCTTTTGTATTTATTTGTACTTGCACATTAGTTATATCGGGTACGGCATCAACGGCTAAATTTTGTGTGTTGTATACACCAAACCCAGCAAATAAAAGCGTGAGCGCAAGCACCATCATTCGGCGTTTAACCGCAAAAGAAACTATCCAATCAATCATGCTGCCTCCTAGTGTGAGTGGCTTGCGCCGCTTTTTAAAATATCGGCTTTAATTACATAACTGTTTTGCGTTACGTACTCACTATTTGGCGAGAGCCCCTCAAGTACCTCTACCCACTCGCTGTTTTTAGCACCAAGCTTTACAGGGCGTACTTCAAATACATTGCCGCTTTTAATAAACACACTAGGTTTGCCGTTAAATTCCTGCACAGCTGTAGCCTTTACTCGCACTGCAGCATCTACTTTTGCAGTACTAATGTCGCTATTAACATGCATACCAGGACGCCAATGACCATTAGGGTTTTTAAGCTCGATTCGCGCACGCGCAATATGCCCGCCGCTCATCATCGGGGCTATGTAAAACACCTCACCTTGCGCATTTAAATGATGATGTAAATCGTACACTTTTGCGCTTTGTCCTATGGCGAGCTTTTCAATATTTTCAGGAAAAGCCGAGAGCTCGACCCATACGGTTTCAAGGTTTACTATTTGCATTAATGCGCTATTGGCAAGCTCACCGCGCTTTAAATATTGCTCGGTAATAACGCCTGTAATTGGGCTTTTTATGGTGTAATTTTGCAGTGTTTCGCGGTTGGTTATACTGGCAAGCTTATCGCCTTTTTTAACGTTTTGACCAATGCTTACAAAGATATCGTTAACTAAGCCGGTATAAGGCGCCATTACTTCAACGGTGCCGTGCGCGGTGGGTGCTATAACACCAAATAGAGTATCTGTTAGTTCAACGCTACCTGCTTTTGCTATCTCGGTTTTAATTCCTGCGCGTTCAATTGC
The DNA here is from genome assembly GCF_014163875.1 of Pseudoalteromonas sp. SR43-3. Classification (NCBI taxonomy): domain Bacteria; kingdom Pseudomonadati; phylum Pseudomonadota; class Gammaproteobacteria; order Alteromonadales; family Pseudoalteromonadaceae; genus Pseudoalteromonas; species Pseudoalteromonas sp. SR43-3. The sequence goes on from NZ_JACJEC010000002.1 coordinate 25,464, forward strand.
TTGGGAGCTTAGCGTTGCACGCCCTTCTTCTTGCTCATAATGATAATTTATTTCAACGCCTTTATAGCGTGCCATTACATCAAGCTTAAAAGAATGCGGCTCGTTTACGCTCACGGTACTTACTAAATAGTCATCTTCAGCTTTGAAGCGAATAAGCTGTGGCTCTTCACTTAAACGTTGCACGTTTATGGTTACGTCTAACTGGTTTATATCCACAGCTTTATCGTTATTAAACCCATATATTCGCAGCTCGGTATTACCTGCAAACTGGGTTAACTTAAGCTCTAAATCAAGCGCGTTATTGGTTAGTAAAAATCCGCCGTGTGGGCCTTTTTGTGTGTGTTCGTCTTTGTGGCCTTCTTCGTGACCTTTTTCGTGATGGCTATCAGATGCCATAGCCGTGCTACTTAAAAATGGGAGTGTAAATAATTGCGTTATAAATAATGCGATAAGAGTGTTATTCATGATTGATGAGTCTCAATTAAAGGTTGGCCAGTTAAACGCTCAAGGGTAAGCAGCACTTGATATAGCTCGCTATGGATGTTGATAAGTGCGCGTTTAGAATCAAATAAAGCTTGCTGTGCGTCTAGCAATTGCAACACCGATATTTGCCCTTGTTGATAGCTTTTTAAACTTTGTTTTATAAGCGTTTGTGCTTGTGGAATAACTTGATGTGTTAATAGCTGTGCCTGCGCAGTTTTACCTTGATAATACGCATAGAGCGTGCGTATTTGCTGGCGTAGCTGAATACGTAATTGACCTTGTTGCTCATTGAGTAGCGTAAGTTGATGCTTTGCAGCCTCAATATTACCGCTATTAGAATTGCTTAATTGCAGCGGCATTGAAAAAGAAAACACCAACGAGCTGGCATCAGTTTGCTGGTTATATCGCACGCCACCACCCAGGGTTAAATCGCTTTGCCCGCTTGAGTGTTGCAGCGACAAATTAGCCGTTTGCTGCATATATTGCTGTTGTAGCAGTGCAAATTCAGGTGCTGTATTTACCGCATCAAGTAGCACTGCTTCACTTTTAACAGCAGCTATTTGTGATAAATCGCCAGCATAGTAATCACTCACTTGCGGCTCTTGCCAAAGCTCGGTTAGAGCTAAGCGCGCACGCTCAAATTCGCTATTTAGCATCAGCGTATTTAAATCTACTTGGCTTAATGCATAACGCATGCGGGTTACATCAGCACTTGAGGCTGCACCCGCTTTAGCGCGTTTTTCAATTGCGTTAAGTGCCTGCTTAACGGTGTTTTTACGCTCACTATTTAAAGCAATTAACGCCTGAAATTTAAGTATTTGGTAATAGCGCTCAGCGGTGGTTGCTAAAAGTGCTAACCGAGTATTTTTATACTCAATTGTTTGCGCTTTTATATTTGCCGTGGCGTAGTTAATGCGGTTTTGGCGTTTATTACCCAGCTCTATTAATTGGCTTAAAGCCAGCGTGTACTGCGCCCCCGAAAACGCATGGGAGCCGTGGGTTCCTAAAAAATTTTCAGCTTCAAAACTCAGCTCAGGATTAGGTGAAAGCGCAGCTTGGGTTTTAAGCGCCGTTAATATTTTTTGATGATACGGGTAGCGTTTAAGTTCAGCATTTTGCTGCTCGGTATTTTTAAGCGCTTGCTTTAGCGTTAATACGTTTTGAGGCTCATTTTTTGCCAAAACGCTCATTGCAGGTAATGCGCACAGTAGCGCCACCAGCATAAGTGGTTTTTTGTTCATATAGCATGTCCGTTTTTTAACAAACAGAGTTGACCTAATCACTACGCCTATTTTAAAAACAAGCGCAATTAAGCAACCTAAATATGTACATAACTAGCCTTATAGTGCACAGGCGCAGGCAGTTATTTACAAAGTGTTTAAAATTAAAAACTAGCTATAAAAATTTGGTGGCGGAACATCTGGTGGATAGTTTAAACCGCTGTAGCACGCAGGCAGTGTAGCTTGGCTTTGCTCAGGGCTTATAGAGTGATTTAGCGTACTGTAGTAACCACAGTGGCAATGCTGATGGGCATGTATTTCAGTAGGTGATTGCGCATCTTCATCGTTTACATTTGCTTGAGAATGTACATGCGTAGCATGATCAACTTCTTCTTGCAGATGATACGCCGCCGCATCACAGCTAATAAAGCTGTGCACAAGCACTAAAAGTATCACGACTAAAAAGTAGTTTGAGCGCATTACCTACCTAAAAACTCTAAAATGCAATTTAAGAAATCGCACAATACCTTAAATTTATTCAAATGTAGAGAGCCGCTTACGTTATTTTCTAAATTCACTTGGTGATACACCCACTGATTTTTTAAACCGTTTAGAAAAATTAAATATATTAGGATACCCCACGTAAGCAGCAATATGGGCAACAGGCCAGCGAGTATTTAGTAGTAAGCTTTTAGCTCGTTTAATGCGTAAATAAATAAGCTGCTGCATAGGGCTTTTACCAAATTGCGCTTGGCATAACCTATGTAAATGCGGTGCTGAGTAATGCACGTGCTCGCACATAACTTCTATTGTCCAATCAAACTGCAGGCGCTCTTCTACCTCTAAAAACAAGCTGGTTAATCTGTTTTGCCCACCTATTTGCGGCTCGCTTTGCAACGTAGCGTTTAAATAGTGGCTTAAAATAGGCATAACACCTTCGCGCAAAGTAGCGTTACTTTCGCTATATAAAAGCTCCATAGCTAAATGTAATGGCGCTAATTGCTGATTAGTTAATACCTTAGCCTGTGCTAAATTTAAATGTTGCCAACGTTTAGTGTTTGCAAGGTTTAGCCAAATCACATCCCACTTTTCGCTTGCTATTTTAACCTCAAAACTTTGCCTTGCAGGCAATATAGCTAAGCTATTTTCAGTTAATGAGTATTGGTTATTAACTGTTTTAAGTGTGCCCTGACCAGCCAAAGTATAAAAAAGAGTGTGTTCGAGCGGGTTAGTACGTGCAACACAATAGTCACCCAATAAATTAGAGCAACCTGCCAGCTCTATTTCAAGGTTTGGCATTTGCGAAAGCGTGGTTAAATCAATAAACCGCTCTGTACACTCTGGGCCAATATCAAGTACATCTACAATAGTGTTGCGCATAATTTAAAATGATAGTTTTGGATAAATAAAAGAGAGCTTTAAGCATAACCTCAACGCATTATTTTAGCTATATTTAAGCCACTATAATTGCCATACATGCAATAGGATACCAATGAACTCACTACAACACATAATTAACCGCCGTGATTGGGAAAACCCAATTTCAGTACAAGTTAATCAAGTAAAAGCGCACAGCCCACTCAATGGATTTAAAAGCGTTGACCATGCCCGTACTAACACACAATCACAAAAACAAAGTTTAAACGGCCAATGGGATTTTAAATTATTTGATAAACCCGAAGCGGTTGATGAGTCATTACTAAGTGAAACACTAAGCAAAGACTGGCAAAGCATTACAGTGCCTTCTAACTGGCAATTACACGGCTTTGATAAACCAATTTACTGTAATGTTAAATACCCATTTGCAGTTAACCCGCCATTTGTACCAAGCGATAACCCAACAGGTTGCTACCGCACTGAGTTTACTATTACACCGGATCAATTAGCGCAGCGTAACCATATTATTTTTGAAGGCGTAAACTCGGCGTTTCACCTTTGGTGTAACGGTCAGTGGGTGGGCTACTCACAAGATAGCCGCTTACCAAGCGAATTTGATTTAAGCGAGCTGTTAGTGGCAGGTACTAACCGTATTGCGGTTATGGTTATTCGTTGGAGCGATGGCAGTTATTTAGAAGATCAGGACATGTGGTGGCTAAGCGGTATTTTTCGCGATGTTAACTTACTTACAAAACCACAAAACCAAATACGTGATGTGTTTATAACCCCCAATTTAGACGCTTGCTATCGCGATGCAACGCTACATATAAAAACCGCGATAAATGCGCCAAATAACTACCAAGTAGCAGTACAGGTTTTTGATAATGAGCAAGCATTGTGTGAGCCACAAATTCAAAGCACTAACAATAAACGCGTTGATGAAAAAGGCGGCTGGAGCGATGTTGTATTTCAAACCATTGATATACAAAGCCCTAAAAAGTGGACCGCCGAAACCCCATACTTATACCGCTGCGTTGTAAGCCTGCTTGATGAGCAAGGCAACACAGTAGATGTTGAAGCCTATAACATTGGTTTTAGAAAAGTGGAAATGCTTAACGGGCAGCTTTGCTTAAACGGCAAACCGCTACTAATTCGCGGTGTTAACCGCCACGAACACCACCCAGAAAACGGCCATACAGTTACTACCGCCGATATGATTGAAGATATTAAGCTTATGAAGCAAAATAACTTTAATGCTGTACGTACTGCTCACTATCCTAACCACCCGCGTTTTTACGAGCTGTGTGACGAGCTAGGTTTATACGTAGTGGACGAAGCAAACATAGAAACCCACGGCATGTTTCCTATGGGGCGTTTGGCAAGCGATCCGCAGTGGGCTGGCGCATTTATGTCGCGCTATACACAAATGGTTGAGCGCGATAAAAACCACGCCTCTATTATTATTTGGTCACTGGGTAACGAATGCGGACACGGCGCCAACCACGATGCTATGTACGGATGGTCAAAAAGCTTTGACCCTTCTCGCCCAGTGCAATACGAAGGTGGCGGCGCAAATACCACAGCAACCGACATTATTTGCCCTATGTATGCCCGTGTAGATACACATGTTGCCGATGACGCCGTACCAAAATATTCAATAAAAAAATGGCTAAGCCTACCGGGTGAAACGCGCCCACTTATTTTATGTGAGTACGCCCATGCAATGGGTAACAGCCTAGGTAGCTTTGACGATTACTGGCAAGCATTTAGAGAATACCCTCGCCTGCAAGGTGGCTTTATTTGGGATTGGGTAGACCAAGGTTTATCTAAAACTGATGAAAATGGTGAGCATTACTGGGCCTACGGCGGCGATTTTGGTGATGAACTAAACGACCGCCAATTTTGTATTAACGGCTTATTATTCCCTGACCGCACACCGCATCCAAGCTTGTTTGAAGCTAAATACAGCCAGCAACATTTACAATTTACGCTGCGCGAGCAGACTCAAAACCAATTTACCGTTGATGTATTTAGCGATTATGTATTTAGACACACAGATAACGAAAAGCTCGTTTGGCAGTTAATGCAAAATGGCATCTGTGTTGAACAAGGCGAGCATATACTTAATATTGCTCCGCAAAGTACACACACGTTAACAATTAAAACTAAAACAACGTTTGAGCAAGGTGCGCAATACCACCTTAATTTAGATGTAGCACTAATTAACGACTGTAGCTTTGCAAGTGCCGAGCATGTATTAAACACCGAGCAGTTTAAGCTTATAAATAGTAATAATTTAAACAGTGAATCATTTGCACCAACTACAGAGCAAAGCGCTACAAGTGTTAACGAAACCGACTCTCAACTAAGTATTGAAAACGATAAGTTTAAACTTGTTTTTAGCAAGCAATCAGGGCTTATAGAGCAGTGGTTACAAAACGATACTCAGGTTATTAGTAGCCCACTGGTTGATAACTTTTATCGCGCCCCGCTTGATAACGACATAGGCGTAAGCGAAGTAGATAACCTAGACCCTAATGCATGGGAGGCACGTTGGTTACGTGCAGGTATAGGGCAATGGCAGCGCACATGTAGCTCAATTCACGCAGTTCAATCAAGCGTTGATATACGTATTACTTGTGTATTTAATTATGAATTTAACGGCGTGCTACAAGCAAAAACACAATGGCTATATACACTAAATAATACCGGCAATATTAGCTTAAATGTTGATGTGCACTTAAACGATACACTTCCGCCAATGCCGCGTATAGGGCTAAGTACAACGCTTAACAAGCAAAGCGATACAAAAGTAAACTGGCGTGGTTTAGGGCCTTTTGAAAACTACCCAGATCGCAAAGCCGCAGCACGTTTAGGTTATTACAGCTTAAGTTTAAATGAGCTACATACCCCGTATATTTTCCCAACCGATAACGGCGTGCGTAGTGATTGCCAATTACTGAGTATTAATAATTTAACCGTAACCGGTGCGTTTTTATTTGCCGCCAGTGAGTATTCGCAAAGTATGTTAACGCAAGCGAAACACACTAACGAACTCATTGCTGATGATTGCGTACATGTACACATTGATCATCAACATATGGGGGTTGGTGGCGATGATTCATGGAGCCCAAGTACCCATAAAGAATATTTACTTGAGCAAAAGCAGTACAGTTATTCTTTAACATTATCTGCTGAATAATTTAAACAAGAATAGCGGCCAAATTGGCCGCTATTTTTTTAATTAACACACTCTATTTATTAGCGAGCTTTTTAGCTAATACGTTATCAAGAGAAAAGCTTCCCGCTCCTTGAATTGCTAAAACTACAGTTACTACTAGTAAAGTTAATGCGTATTCATAGCCATTGTTTGCCATAAATAAGCCATTACTAATATGTACGCTAAAAATAGCAATCAGCATAGTAAAGCCGGCAACTACAGCAGCTGGGCGAGTTAACAAACCAATTGCTAATGCAATGCCACCAAAAAACTCAGCGCTACCTGCCATCATTGCTAACCAATAGCCAGGCTCTAAACCAATACTCGCCATCCATTGGCCTGTACCTTCAAGCCCGTAACCGCCAAACCAAGCAAATAGCTTTTGTGCACCATGCGCCGCTAAAATAAGGCCAACTGGTACTCGTAAAATTAATGCTGCTACGCCTGCTTTTGAGCTAAGTAATGTGTTTAGTAATTTCATGAGTTTTAGTCCTGTTTAAATTTATTTAATCGTTAGGTTTTTCCTAACCGTTGAGCACAGTTTACTATCATCATTAAAAAACATTAATACGAAATTTATTGGTTAATTAGCAACGCAGTATTTATAATAATCCATAAAAAAACCGCCAACCCAAAGGTTGACGGTTTTTTATTAACGTATTACTTAGGGCGTGTTGATCTTTGTGGATTGAAATTTGTTCAATCTAGGGGCGATTAAATCGCGGCGCGAGGTTTGTAACCTAGTGGGCTAAGTAAAAACCGAGCAACAAAGAGTTAATCGTCCCTAGAAAGAACCCAAAGGGCAGCGCATGTTTGGTATTTATGCTGCGTTATCGCCTATTCATGGGGAATAACCACACTACATAGGCTCCGCCTTGCCTAAAAACCAAACATACTGCTGCAAATTCACCCACCAAAGATCAACACGCCCTAGTATATTTAAGTAATCGCTTAGCTTTGAAAATTAAGCAACCGCTTGCTCTAAAATTTCGCGGCTTTCTTTTAGCGTAATAGCTTGGTTTTCGCCAAGAGCAACCATGCCGTGAGCTTCAAGTTTACCAATAATATTGTCAATAGCAGCGGCTTTATCATCGCCATGTTCAGTAAGCTGGGTCGCTACGTCAAGGCTGTGGTAAAACGCTTCAATTGCTGCAATTGTTTTCTCTGCTAAGTCTTCAGATTGCTCAAGACCAAATACGTTTTTACCCATTTGCTCAAGCTTTGCTTTTTTAACTGCAAATTGGTTACGTAATAAAGAAGGCTGAACAATAGCAAGTGAACGTGCATGATCAACACCGTAAGCCGCTGTAAGCTCGTGGCCAATCATATGTGTTGCCCAATCTTGCGATACACCAGAACCAATTAAACCATTAAGTGCTTGGTTAGCAGCCCACATAAGGTTTGCACGCCATGCGTCATCTTGGTTTTCAAAGTTATCACCTAAAGTTTTAAGCGTTCTTAAAAGTGCTTCAGCGTAACCTTCTTGAACTAATGCTGTTTCAGGGAATGTTAGGTACTGCTCACAGGTGTGAACCCATGCATCTACTAAGCCATTCACAAGTTGGCGCTGCGGTAATGTTTTCATTACATCAGGGTCCATAATCGCAAATTTAGGAAGTACTTCTGGTGATGCAAACGGTAGTTTTTGCTTCGTTGCTTCTTTGCTCACAACTGAGTTTTGGTTAGATTCAGAACCCGTTGCAGGCAATGTTAATATTGCACCGATTGGTAATGCACTAGTAATAGTATGCTTACCAGTAGGAATATCCCAACCTTCGCCATCATAAACGGCTGATGCGGCAATGTATTTAACGCCGTCGATCACTGAACCGCCGCCTACGCCTAATACGAAGTCAATATCTTGTTCTTTACAAATTTTTACTGCTTGGTCTAGCACTTCAATTGTTGGGTTAGCGCCAACGCCCGAAAACTCAACCCAGTCAAAGCCTTCAAGTGCTGCTGCAACTTGGTCGTACACGCCGTTCTTTTTAATTGAACCGCCGCCGTACACTACAAGTACTTTTTGATCTTTTGCGATCAAATCAGATAGTGCCGCAATTTGTTGCTGACCGAATTGGATAAGAGTTGGATTTACGTAGCTAAATTTCATTATTTTGCTCCTAGGTGACGGTTAAATACTAAATAGAATGCTTAGTTACTAGCTAAGCTAAATTCCAATGAGTGCATATTAGTAGCAAAACAAACATAAAAAAAGCCCAATAACTCGCAAAAGCTTGCCTAAAACTACCAACATTGTTATTTTACGCAAAATACACTCAATTAAAGATGCCTTTTATGCCCACCATAGCCAATATGTTGCAACAATACGCCGAGCATAACCAATTACTCAGCTTTGAAGGCACCATGGAAACTGTTATTCCAGGCGTGTATTTTCATCGAGCAACTAAAAGCTCGCCGCGCCAGCCGCTTATATATAACTCAGGTATTATTATTGTTGGGCAAGGTCATAAAATAATTCACTTTCCTGAACATCAAATAAAATACGGCGCAGGCGACTACTTAGTCCTTGGCGTACCGGTGCCATTAGAGTGTGAAGCATTTACTGATAACGACTTACCCGTTATGGGCATTGCCATAGATATAAACCCTGCAATGCTACACAAACTCGTTAATCAAATAATGCAGCATAAGCCTCTTTCAGCATCATCGTCTTCTGCACAAATTGGCGCAGTACAGTCGGCAACTTTAGATACAGCAATGGAGCTCGTTACTCACCGGTTATTAGCTGTTTTAAATAACCCCATTGAGGCTGACATTTTTGGCGAGGATATAGTAAAAGAATTGGTATATCGCGTACTTTGTGGTCCACAAGGACATACTTTAATAGGGCTTGCTATGCATGATGGGCATTATGCACGTATCGCCCGCACGCTCTCAACTATGCACAGTAGTTATGCCAATCAAATTACGGTTGAAGGGTTAGCTGAAGATGTAAACATGAGCGTATCGTCGTTTCATCGTGCTTTTAGGCAAGTAACGTTTGAATCCCCTCTACAGTATTTAAAAAAAGTACGCTTAGCTAAGGCTAAAGAACTTATAACCACTAGTGGAAGTAAAGCCAACGAAGCTGCATTAAAGGTTGGCTATACCAGCCCATCGCAATTTAGCCGCGAATTTAAACGCCACTTTAATAAAACACCTAGCGAAGTATTAACTCAATTACACAGTTAATTTAACTAATTAACTAATAGCTAAATAGGTGGGCTCTGCTAGTATAAAAAAATGTAGTTGAGCTTGGAAGTGCTTATGGCTGACAAAAAACATCATAAAAATACAGTTCCTAATATTTTACACGGAGGTGCTAAATACGTATTTCTTTTTTTTATTTACTTAATAGCATTTAATAGCAATGCAGGCGATTTTTGCGATATTACCCCCTTAAATAGTCAGTCCCCTCCATCATCTTTACAACCTAATACAACTTCTGAACTTCAGGCAAAACGCGGTACAAACCAATTTCAGCTTAACTGCTTGTTAAAGCGTGGCGGCGTACTTTCGTTTTTGCGCCCAGGTCTTGATGATTTTACATGGCAGCAAAACGGTGTAATAAAGCAGCCATTAAAATCGGCACAAGTGGCATTTTTAATGGACTCAGGAAACTTTACAGCCATTATTACAGTTGAGTCAAAACTTAACTATACACCACGCTTTAAGTGGCAAAATACACAAGTTTTTTTTAAAGAAACACAGCAACATAATCTCATTATGGGTGCTTTTTATGGGCTGTGTATCACACTCATTTTTTACGTATTTATAATGGGCTACAGGCTTCACGACAAGATATTTAAGCTATACAGCGCTTATATTTTTTGTATTGGCAGCTTTATTTTGCTTCAAGAAGGCCAACTCTATTTATTTATAACTGACCACGTTTCATCACTCCTATTTGATTTGTACTTACTCAGCATAGGTTTAACAGTACTCAGTGCTACATGGTTTATGTGCGCATTACTTGAACTAAACAACAGATGGCCAAAAACAAGTAAGATTTTAAAAATTATGGCCGGTATTGTTATGTGCTTTTCTTTAATAAAAATATTGTTCAGTAACACTTTGATTTGGCAAATAGCTGGCAACATCATGGCTTACGGCTCATTAATTATTGTGACTGTTATTTTTGTTTTAGCGGCACAACAGGCTCGCAAAGGAATACGCGAAGCAACGCTTGTTTTTGTAGCATTGAGCTTGGTGCTCGTAAGCATGATATTTAGAGTATTACTTATTAATCAAAGCCCATTTATGCAACGTTACGGATTTATTTTGGCTTTCGCTGTGGAGTCATTTTTACTAGCAGTAGCTGTTTCTAGGCGTATTAGCCGTATGCGAATCGCACAAAAACGCGCCGAAACCGAAGCCGATTACGATCACCTTTGTGGCATTTTAAACCGCCGTGGCTGGGGTAAAAAATCATCAGAGCTGATTGAGCTGCATGCAAAAAAAGGCGGAGTTTTATGTTTAATGTATATAGATTTAGATGACTTTAAACAGATAAACGACAATTATGGGCATGCCGTAGGCGATGAAGCTTTATGTAAAGTAGCCGCCAGTTTAAAAAGTATTGTACGCACCAGCGATGCAGTCGGCCGCTTAGGCGGCGATGAATTTGTAGTACTTGCGCACTTTTACAGCAAAGCGCAAGTAAGCCCAAAAACACACCATCTAAAAATAGAGTTAGATAAACTCGCCATCACGCATAACGACCAGTCTATTGCTATAAAGGCAAGCATTGGTAGCAGCGTATTTAGTGAGTCTCCTAAAAATATTGACGAAATTTTAAAAGCCGGCGACACCGCTATGTATCATGAAAAACTACAGCGTAAAGTAAAGCCGCTCACTTTAGTTGATGGCTAACTTTAAGTATTTAAAACCGTAGCCGGCTTAGCAAACGGCTTACGGTTTATATAGTGGCTAAAAATAATAGTAAATAACGTTGAGGCTTGTTTGTCACTAAAATGGGCAACACTGCCCATTACCGCTAAAATAACCGGAAAGGTAGAGATTAACCGCTCCACGCAGACCCTATATGCTGTGATATAAACGTAACAAGTACGATAAAGCCCGTCACTAATATCATTTTACCAAAAGCTCCCAGCGGGCATTTAATGGTTTTGCATCAACTGATATATTTAGCCTTGTAGAGATAATAGCTAAACCGAGTAAAATACAAAGCGAAATCACCCTCGCCACAATAATATTCACTGGTAAAAATAAAGTAATAACGCTAAATACACACCAAATACTCAACGCTGTAAAAAGCGATTTAAGCATTCCAAATCTTTGTGAAACAACCAAGTAACTAAAACAAAATAAGCCTATACCGCTCATACCATAAAGAGAGGCCACCGCTGAGTTAGCTGCAAATAATTTACCTTGTTCTAATGCTATAAAATAAGAAATAGGCCAGAGGTAATAGGCAAACCAGGAATTATGCCGCTAACAAAACTACCAAAGCGTTTTTGGGCGAATGTTATTAGTAAAATAAGCAAAGGAGCAATTATGAGTTTAAGCAGCATAAATAACAATAAAATATGAGAGCTGAAATTAAGTCTAGGTGTCTATACTTATATTGTAGAGTGAATAAAAATCATGTATGTAGCGTAATTTTTTTACCTGTAAATATTAACTAATTTATCAAAACACTGATTAATAGTTATAAAAAAACCACTTATTGAAGTGGTTTTTTAGCTTAACTTAAGCAACAGCATTTATACTTTTTTAAATAAAACCTCTGGGTTTACCATGGTTTTCATTTCAAGCACATTGCCATTTGGATCTTCAATAAAAAACGTTTCTTGCTCAAACTCATCACCAATAAAACGGCGGTATGGTTTATCTAGGTATTCAATACCCGCATCTTCAATACGTGTTTTTAACCCGTTAAATTCATCTTCAGATAAGTGAATACCAAAGTGAGGTACTGCTACGGCTCCCATATCAACATCATGGCGAACTGTTGGTAGGCGCTCAACGCTTTGGTGTAAGGTAAGTTCATTGCCCCAAAAATCTATATCTACCCAGCGACCTTCTTCACTATTACCCGTTTTACAGCCTAGTACGTCACAATAAAACGCTTTAGCCACTTTTAAATCGCCAGCCGGAATAGCCAGATGCAAACAGTTAGACATAAATAACCCTTGGTTAACACTTTAATACATTAAATTATCGCCATTATACATGATTTGTGATTTATAGAACATTAACAGCAACGCTATTAAGCATATTTAATACCTAAGAGTCGTTTAAAAAACACGCTTTTTAAATGTGTAATTACTTATAACATTTATTTGTTAGAGAGTATTAGAAAGCGCAAAAGGATTAGTTTAAAATGCGCCGCTATGATTAAATTCTTACTTTTAAAATTCATTACTTTCTTTTTAGGCTTTGTAGCTTGCTTTGCTATGCACACTACTTTTGCACTGCCTTTAGTAATTTCTGCCGCGCTAACGGGGCTTATTGGCTCTTTTATTCCTTTTCCTGCGCGTTATAAAAACCATCCTTATGCTGCAATTTATGCTGGTAGTTTTGCCGGTATGTGTTCAACCCATTTAATTACCAGTTACTGGGAAATTGCTATTATTTCGCTTATTGGCTCAAGTTTGTATGTGCTTACTATGAATATGTTTACAGGCTTTGGTGGCAAACTTGGCAGTGTCGCTTTTGCAAGCGTGGCACTTTTTGTATTAGCTAAAGGAATCGTACTATGAGTATTGAATACCCATTACTTGTACTGCTTGGTGCTTTTTTAACGTTTTACTTAGCTAAACATAGTCGCTTTGATGGTATAAGAGCATCCTCTTCACTTTCTATTATTGCTTACTTAATTTTTAGCGCATTGAATTTAAACCCCGATTTATACGCGATTATATTTTTTGGCGGTACATTTATTGGCATGAGCGCCCCGCATCGTTTTGGTATTTATACGGTAGCAAGCTCATCTGTTTTGTTTTCAATATTATTTGAATTTCTTGTACCAAAACTTGACGGCTACGGTGGTGCACTAGGTATTAGTGCATTTTTATCTGTATGTATTTGCCATACCTGTATTTTGTTAGGTGCCCCAAGAAGTAAAAAGCCGCCACCAGTTCAATAAAAAATTATTGAACTGGTCTAGTTTCTCCCAGCATTCGCTTTAAAATAGTAGAAAAATTAGAGTGTAAAATATTCATGTTTTAAGCTGTTCTTTTTCTTTGCAAGTCTGTTAGAATCTTTCGCGAACTTTATTTACCCTAAATAAAGACAATCATATATGGATTTATGAAAATGAAAAAACTAATCGCAGTAGCAGCTCTATCTTTACTTCCTTTCTCAAACGCAATGGCTGACCAAGATATTGGTTGTGGTCTTGGTTCTATGTTATTTGCAGGTCAGCAAGGTAAAGGCGTTAAAATTTTAGGCGCTACAACAAACGGTACTTCTGGTAACCAAACTTTTGGTATCACTTTTGGTACTTTAGGTTGTGATGGTACTGGTACAGTAACGTCTTCAGAAAAAATTGCTTTATTCATTGACGGTAACATGGAGCAACTTGCTCGTGATATGTCAAAAGGTGAAGGCGAAACTTTAGCTACTCTAGCTGAAGCTTGGGGTGTTGCAGATCAAGATAAAGCAGCATTCAACGCGCTTGCTCAAGCACAGTTTTCTTCAGTATTTACTTCTGAAAACGTAACTTCGCAAACAGTTTTAGAAAACCTGAACACTGTTCTTGCAAATAACGCACAACTTGCTTCTTATACTCTTTCTTAATCAGCTAAATTAGCCGGTTTTATACGTATAAATAAAGCCGCTGGAGTATTTCTCTAGCGGCTTTTATTGTTTAGTGATTATGAAAAAAATATTCTTTGTTTTATCAATTGCGCTGTTTAGTACTTACGTAAACGCTCAAAGTTTTAAAAATGACACCTTAGCAACCGACCCTTACTGGCTCAAATTAGGTCATTACCGTGGGGCCACATTAGGTGGTTGGAAAAGTGAAGTAGATAGTGCTGAGTTTTTTTTATCTCCTATAGGTAAAACAAGTCCACTGGACGAACTTGAAGCCACTATAGCCGCATTTAGTGGTAAAAATACTGACCCAAAAACAACACAATCTCGCTGTCGGTTTCCAGCACGCTATAAATGGCTAAAAACAAAAATTAAAAATAACTGGCCCGCGCTTAATTGCCCAGAGCTTCAGGCGTGGCAAAAAATAATAAACCCAAAAGGGGTTACGTTAGTTTTTCCTACTGCATTTATGAATAGCCCATCATCAATGTTTGGTCACACCTTACTTCGTATTGATGCAAAAGATCAGACCCGCCATAAAGAGTTGCTCGCATTTGCGGTTAATTTTGCAGCAGAACCAGACGGCTCAGACAATGCAGCTATGTACGCACTAAAAGGCCTGATTGGCAGCTATCCTGGTAAATTTTCGCTTATGCCGTACTATAAAAAAGTACGCGAATATAATGATTTAGAATCTCGTGATATTTGGGAATACAAACTTAATTTATCTGAGCCACAAGTAGAGCTTATTTTATTGCACTTATGGGAGCTACAATCAGCTACATTTGATTACTTTTTTATTGATGAAAACTGCTCTTACCAATTACTTGCATTATTACAACTCGCACAAGAGGACCTTGATTTAACATCGTCATTTAATATGCAAGCTATTCCATCAGATACCGTTGCAGTACTAAGAAATAACAACTTACTACAAACTCCTAATTACCGCCCTGCTTTTGGCACTAAGCTTTACCATTACTCTACTCAAATGACTAACGAACAACTTGATGATGCAAGAGAGTTAATGCAAGGTGGCTCCCTCAATACTCGTAATTACTCACAGTCGCAATTAGTCGCAATATTAGAAATGGCGTATGAATGGTTAAATTTTGAATTTTACGATAAAGCATTAAAGCGTGAAGAAATTGCACCGCGACTAACTAAGCTACTACTAATGCGCAGCAAATATAAAGTAGCTTCGCCATTTACTAAGCCAAGTCGTCCTATTGCTTCTCCAGAGCAAGGTCATGGATCTTCTAAAGTAACGCTTGGAAGAACTGAGTACGCCCATCAAAGTGACTTAACAAGCTTTGCGTATCGCCTTGCATACCATGATTTATTAGATAGCTCAGCTGGATTTATTCCTGGTGCTCAAATTAGCTTTTTTGATATTGAAGGAGCCATAAGCGACAAGGGTAACACGCGACTTGAGCATTTTTATTTATTAGATGCTATGTCACTTGCACCCGATAACCGCGTGTTTGATAGCTGGTCTTGGAACTTTAAAATGGGCTTTGATCGTCAGCCTAATAATAATATTCAACAAGGTCGTTGGTTTGCTAAAGGTGGATACGGAAAATCAATCGGTAACCCAAACACGTTACACGGCTATTTACTTGGCCAAGTTGAATTTAATAATGGTGACATAACAGACAACCTAACAACAGGCATTGGTAGTGAAGCTGGTGCAATATGGCAAATAAATAACAGTCATAAACTCGCTCTTACAGCAAACATAACATGGTTAATAGATGGCCAAGCAGATAAACACAGTGACTTTGCAATAAAGTGGAATTACTCCTTATCACGTAATTTATCTATACGTACTGAACTTAAAAACCAACAATGGTATACAAGTAGTACATCGGCTAAATTTGCAATTCAATACTACTTTTAATCATTGCATATACCCACAAGGGCTCAATTATTTTTACAGCGCTTGTGGGTATATAAAACTTTACTCAATACACGTTCAATTTTCACTTCTTTAATTATGCAATAGACTCTCTACATACCTATTCATTTACTTATTTTATACATTTGAGTATATATTTCAGACAAGACCCTTTAAACTCAAAGTATTGTAGTTAGAAAGATTCTCTTATGTATCTGCGTGTTGTAGTTTTCATTTTCGTTTTTATTTTTTGCAGTAATGTAAGGGCAGTAAGCTCTCTTACTTTTATTGCCGAAGATTTACACCCTTACCATTTTAAAAACAAAAGCGGTGAAGCTGACGGAGCTTCCGTTGATATTGCTAAGGCTGTTTTAAGAGAAGCAAAGCTACAAGCTAAATTTGAAATAATGCCAATGGCACGAGCCTTTCATCAGCTAGCAGCTAATCCAAACACAATTATGCTCTCTTTATTAAAAACTCCCGCTAGGCAAAGTCAGTTTAAATGGTTAGGAGCGGTATACTTTACTGATGCCTACCTAGTTAGTTTAAAAAGCCATAAAGACGAAGTAACTCATTTAAATCATGCAAAATTTTATAAAGTAGGCACTATTCGTGGATATTTGAGTGCCAAATATTTAATAAAGATGGGGTTTGAAGAAGATAAAAATTTAATACTAGCTAGTTATTATCAGCAGGCATGGCAAATGCTTTATAAGGGTAGAACTGACTTTGTCCTTATGAATACACTCACCTTAGATAATGAACTAAAAATGTCAGGGCTCGACCCAGACTTAATAACTAAACGACTTCATTTAGCTGATTTTCCTTCAATACTCTATTTTGCTGCTAATAATCAGCTTGACGATAAAACAGCAAACTTAATCTCGCAGGCATTAAAAACTATAAAAGTAAGTGGCGAATACCAAGCCATTTTAAAAAAGTGGCAACTCCCTCTTCCTCCTTCTATAAATTAAACCTATTTAAATAAGTATATTAGCAAACATCAAGCGCTACCAAATATGATGAAAAACACCTCTGTTTAACAATTTTAAATAACATAATAACGTTAACCAACCCTATTGGTTAACCAAAACACCGTCATTAAAATAACAATTAATTATAAAAAACTACAAATTGGTAAGTTTTAATTTTTAAATTGGTATGTTAGATTGAGGTTAAGCGACGCCTGTACCGCGCAATTTTTACTTCATCACACAGAGACAATAATGATAAAAAATACATCCACATTTAAACTTACGGCTTTAGCCGTTATCACACCTCTACTTTTTACGGCTTGTTCAAGTACCCAAAGCACTAATCAGCAAAGCGATGCGCCGGTACCTGCAACAAAGTTTGATTTATCACACTGGAAAATAAATGTACCAGTTGATTTAAACAACGACGGTAAAATTGATGAAATAGATGTAGAAGAAATTCAGACTTACGCACACCCTGATTTTTTCTATCTTGATGATAAAGGCTACATGGTATTTACCTCGCCTAATAAAGCGCTTACAAGTGCTAACTCTACTAATACCCGTAGTGAACTTAGACAAATGATCCGTGGATCAAATACTAAAATTAAAACTAAACACTCTAAAAACAACTTTGCTTTAGCTGTTCACCCGCTATCTGACCGATTTGGCTCTGTTGGTGGAAAAATGGAAGCAACGTTAAAAGTAGATCACGTTGCGCTACGTGCAACTGATCCTGATAAAAAAGCGGCTTACTCGGTTGTTGTAGGGCAAATTCACGCAGGTAAAGATCAGGCACTTATTGATACCAAGCTTGGTTATGGCTGGGGCAATGAGCCACTTAAAATATATTACAAAAAATGGCCAGGGCATAAAACAGGCTCAGTTTTTTGGAACTACGAACGTAACTTACCTAAAACCAATCCTGACCGTAAAGACATTACTTACCCAGTTTGGGGTAATACATGGGAAAACCCTAACGAGCCTGGCAGTGCCGGTATTGCACTAGGTGAAGAATTTAGCTACACGGTCAATGTGTATAAAAATGTTATGCACCTTACATTTAGCGCACAAGGCAAAGAAGACGTTAACTACTCTATTAACTTAGGTAATAACGTAGATGCTTATGGCAAAGTGGACGAAAAAGACCATCCACATGGTTACGCTGCAGATTGGCATTACTTTAAAGCCGGCGCTTATAACCAATGTAGTACTAAAAGCGCGAAAGGTATTTGGTACCCAGGTTGTTTAGGTACTGGCGATTGGTCTACAGATAAACAAAATGGCGATTACGCTCAAGTAAGCTTTAGTAAACTTGCGTTAAGCCCAGCGACACCGCCAACAAAATAACTAGGCTAGTACAGCCTCAGATAAGTAATTTTTTAGTGATGTAAACAGTGGCGTTGGTAGGTTATTAATATCGCACCAGCGCCACTTTAAACATTTATTAGGCTCTTTAAGCTCAGGCTCTCCGCCTTCAAAATCAGCTTTTACATACAGCGTAATATAGTGCTTGTTCTCTGCTGTAAAAATATCATTGGTAAAATCAAGCTTAGTAATTTTACTTACCTTTAAACCTGTTTCTTCAAACACTTCTCGTATTGCACATTGCTCAACACTTTCACCAAACTCTAAATGTCCACCAGGTGTTGCCCATGTATTAGCACCATGCGCGCCAATGCGCTCACCTAGTAAAATTGTGTTTTGATGCTTTATGATAACTGCAACCCCTACTCTTACTACGTTACTCATATCGTGTTTTCTCTTATTTTTACTGCCCGCCATGCTGAACCACACGCTTTGTGTTGTCAATTTTGTATTTTTAAAACCAGTGTATTGATTAACTTTTAACCGACCAAGGTCGAATAGCTTGCTTGCTAAAAAAAGCCTACATTTTGTAAGGTCTCTCACACACAAATTTAGCTTTAGGAGCCTTACATGTCAGGCGAATATAAACAGCAATATAATGCCTTTAAGCAAAACCCAGCCCAATTTTGGCTCGAACAAAGTAAAAATATTCCATGGTACAAAACCCCCACAAAAGCATACACACAAGACGACGACGGGCTTTACCATTGGTTTAGCGACGGGCAATTAAACACCAGTTTTTTAGCGCTAGACCAACACGTTATTTCCGGATTTGGCGAGCAAACTGCACTTATTTACGACTCCCCAGTCACTAATACAAAGCAAACTTATAGCTACTCACAACTACAACAAGAAGTTGCTAGATTTGCAGGCGTAATACAATCGTTAGGTGTTACAAAAGGCGACCGCGTTGTTATTTATATGCCAATGATCCCACAAGCTGTTATTGGTATGTTGGCGTGCGCTCGTCTTGGTGCTATTCATTCGGTGGTATTTGGTGGGTTTGCTGCACACGAATTAGCTGTACGCATTGATGATGCCAAGCCCAAACTTATACTTAGCGCCTCATGCGGTGTTGAAGTAAACAGCGTTATTGAATACAAACCACTTATTGATAACGCAATAGACTTAGCTACGCACAAAGTAGAACACTGCGTTATTTATCAGCGTCCACAAGTAACCGCCACTCTTAAGCCTAAACGAGACATAGATTGGACTCAAGCAATGCAAACGGCTGCAAGCGCAGATCCGGTGCCTGTAAATGGAGATGATCCGCTTTATATTTTATATACCTCAGGCACGACAGGCACACCCAAAGGCGTAGTGCGCGAAAATGGTGGTCACGCAGTGGCAATGCAATACAGCATGGAAACCGTTTATGGTATGAAGCCCGGCGACGTATTTTGGGCAGCGTCTGACATTGGCTGGGTAGTTGGGCACTCTTATATAGTTTACGCGCCGCTAATGTATCGCTGCACGACCGTATTATATGAAGGTAAACCGGTTAAAACACCCGACGCCAGTGCATTTTGGCGCGTGGTTGAAGAATATAAAGTAAATGCATTATTTAGTGCCCCCACTGCATTTAGAGCGATTAAAAAAGAAGACCCAAATGCCGATGGTTTTAATCAATACGATACCTCTAGCTTAAAACGTTTGTTTTTAGCAGGCGAGCGGTTGGACCCTCCCACTTACGAGTGGCTTAAAGAAAAAACCAAACTGCCAGTGCTCGATCATTGGTGGCAAACCGAAACCGGCTGGGCTATTGCTTGTAACCCTGTAGGGCTTGAGTACTTAGCAACAAAACCTGGTAGTTCTACCGTCCCTACTCCAGGTTTTGACGTGCGAATATTAGATATGGATGGCAATGAATGCGCAGCTAACGAGCAAGGCGCCGTGGTAATTAAACTGCCACTTCCACCAGGTTGCCTACCAACTATTTGGCAAGATACCACGCGCTTTAAAGCAAGCTACCTAAATGAATACGAAGGTTATTATTTATCTGGCGATGGTGGTTATATTGATGAAGACGGCTACCTATTTATTATGGGCAGAACCGACGACGTTATAAATGTAGCAGGCCATAGGCTTTCTACCGGCGAAATGGAAGAGATAGTAGCCGCGCACCCTGCTGTTGCTGAATGCGCTGTTTTTGGTGTAAACGATCCTCTAAAAGGGCAGCTTCCTATGGGAATGATCGTGCTTAAAAATGATTTTATGGGCTCAAGTACCGACGTGGAAGAAGCGCTTGTTTTAAGTGTTCGTAATCAGATTGGCGCTATTGCGTGCCTTAAAAATATAGTTAGCGTAGATAGGTTACCTAAAACTCGCTCGGGTAAAATACTGCGTAAAAATTTGCGCCAACTAGTCGATGGCGAAGAGCTACAAATACCTTCAACCATAGACGATGCCAGTATCTTTGAAGAAATAAACCAACAACTAACACAAAGATAAACCCAACCAAGCTATCTAAAGCCATTTTTATAATGGCTTTTTATTTCATCCTTATATTTGATCCTTTTACTTAAGCTTTAATTTAACCAACAACTGAAATTTTTTATGGCTTAATGCTTTCTTCTTTTAATAGCGTTATTAATTTAATCAATTTAAAAAGGAATGGTGTATGCCCCGCTTGCTACAAAAACTATTAACCACAGCCCTATTGTTTATAGGCTTTGCCACACAAGCCTATGAAATAGAAGACTTAGGAGATGGCTTACACCGCTTTATAGACGACAGACACCGCTCAGTATTTTTAATCACTCCTGAGGGTGCAATTGTTACCGACCCGCTTAACAAAAAAGCCGCCATCTGGTTAAACGAGCAAATTAAAACTCGCTATAACGTACCGGTAAAGTATGTAATTTATAGCCATAATCACAGCGATCATATTTACGGCGCCGAAGTATTCAAAAGCCCGCACACCACTTTTGTGGCGCATAAACTCGCCGCGCAAGATATTAAAAACACACAAATGAAAACGGTAATGCCCAGCCTTACTTTTGATAACGAGCTACTACTTACCCTTGGTGATTCAACAGTAAAGCTTAACTACCATGGTCCAAACGATGGTCGTGGTTCGGTTAGTATATTATTCGAAAAGCAAAAAACCTTGTTTGTGGTTGATTGGATTGTTATTGGCAGAATGCCGTGGCAAAAACTGTGGAGTTACGATATTCAAGGCATGATTAACTCAACTCAAGCGGTACTCAAATATGACTTTAATACTTTTGTAGGCGGACATGCCGATATTGGCAGTAAAGCAGATGTAGCGCGTTACTTAAGTTATTTAGAGCTTTTGTATAGCCAAGTAACCGCAGGCGTTTTAGCCGGTAATACGCTTGACGAAATTAAACAAAATGTAAAATTAGACCAATTTAGTGACTTTAAACAGTTTGATGCATGGTTACCACTTAACATAGAAGGCGTGTACGAGCGTTTAATGGAAGAGTCTGGTATGGGTTGGCGCAGCGATTTATAAGTTTGAACTCAGTGGACTAAGCTCTGAGCTCTAAACTCAATATTGTAAGCATTGGTATTGGCGTATTTAACGCAGTACCAATGTACTTATTAATTAGTTAAATAGACGTCAAAAGCCATATAAGTCACCTTTACAATGTCCTAGCGCGGTTTTACATTTTAAATCTAAGTAACCTAAACTCTGGATAATAAATCTATCTCAAGCAGCTATTTTCAGCGCTAACTGCGTTGAATTTACTTGCAATAGACCAGCTATTGACGCGTAATTTCGCCTTGTTTTCACTGAAAATTTCTGGCTAGATAAAATAAATTTAAATATCACTATGATTTAATATGTTAGTAAATCTCTTAACCAGAGTTCAGGTTAAGTATTAAAAAAAGCGTATTAACTAAAATCGACCACCACTTCATAACGCCCAGGCATGTCGTTTACTTCGTATACCCAACCGTGTCGTTTTATTATTTTTTCGCTTAACTCTAATCCTAAACCGTAGCCAATATTAGCTGGCTTGTCTGTGTTATTAGTCGCGTGTGGCATATCAGTTTGTGCGCTACTATTTACTATAATCACACGGCTACCCTGCTGAGTAATTCGCACTTGCCCTTGTTGCGTATGCTGATACGCATTACGTATTAAGTTAGTAAGCACAATGTGGCATGCGGTGGCTTCGGTATTAATAGTTGTACTATGGTTATCGGTATTTATAAGTACATCAACTTGTTTTGAATTGAGTAAATAATCGAGTTCGTTACTCAAGGTCGTTATTTTTTCGGCTAGGTTTACAGGCTCTGGTGCACTTTGCTGGTCGTCATTTCTGCTAAGCCACAATAACGTCTCAGTTAAATCGCTCATAGTTAAACCGGCGCGCTCTATTCGCTGCAGTGTAAGGTGTTGTTTATCGCTTAAAGGTGCTTTTTCGCTTAAGCGGTTAAGTAACTCAACGTTGCTGCGAATAACCGAAATTGGCGTACGTAACTCGTGGCTCGCATAACTTAAAAAGCGCTGCTCTCGCTCAAGGCTGTCGTGAGCAGAAAGCAAGCTACTGCGTATTAGCGTTGCCAAGGTATTTAGTTCGTTATAGGTAAAGTCGGGCGGCGTGTTTTGTAAATTATTTTGATTTAGGGACTTAGCCCAACCGCGTAGTGACTCTACTGGTTTAGCTATTTTTTTCATTACCATAAACAAAAAGAAGGTAAATAAAGCAATTGCCGTTACCCCTGTTAACGCTATCCATGCCAACTTTTTTATAGGTTTATCGGGTGAGCTTTGTTTTTTAAGGCGCTCTTTTTCAAGCATAATACGTGATACGTAACGGGGCTCCCCTGCAGGGTTTTGAAAATACGCTACAAAATAGAGGTCTTCCGGCATTGAAAAAAACGATGGTTTTACTTTGCTTTTTTGTAGTACGCCAATCTCTGTAGGCTTTGTAAAGCGTTGCTGAATTTCGCTTGGCATGTCTTCCCAGCGACTCGCTATTTTAAAGCCAATCATTTCTGCAGGTTCACCGTTTTTAACCTCAGTAGATTGCGAAAGCGCATGCATTACGCCATTTAACCCTCGGTCTAAGCCATCAATAAAATAATTAACACTTAAAAACGAAAAACCAATTGCCATTAATGAACTTAAAAGCACCATGGTGGCAAAAAAATACAACCTCAGGCTGGGTCTAATTTTCATGCTTGTGTCCCATTTTTTAATTTTAGCGCAAACCCTACACTGGGTATTGTTTCTAGTACGGCTTGGCAATGCGCTTGCTCTAGCTGTTTACGCAAATGATGAATATGCACTTTTAAGCTATTGCTGTCTGGCTGATCGTCTCCCCATATTGCTTGCATAATTACCTGTCGGGTTACCGGTTTTTGCTGCTCTCGTACAAGCACTTCTAATAACTTAAAAGTAATGGGTGATAACTTTAAACTGTGCGCAGCCACTGTTGCTGTATGCGCGGTTAAATTAAGTGTTAAATTAGCAAAGGTAAGTCGCTTAACCTCTCCACTTTTACGCTTTGCTAATACTTGAACCCGCGCTACTAGCTCTTTCATCGCAAATGGTTTTACTAAATAGTCGTCACTACCGGCTGCAAACCCCTCAAGCTTATTGTCGAGGCTATCGCGCGCTGTCAGCATTAATACAGGTATATCAATGCCTTGCTCACGCAATGATTTACACATGGTTAAACCGTCCATTTTGGGCATGTTTACATCTAATATAATCATTTGATATTGATTACGTTCTATTAAATTTAAACCCATTACGCCATTGCTTGCATGGTCACACTCTATTGACTCAATTTCGAGATAATCAACAATGGTGGTTGCCAAATCTATGTCGTCTTCAACCAGTAGTACGTTTATCATTAAGAGGCTACTTCCTGCGTTTTATTTTTAGCACCTAGCGATATTAGCACAGCATCAATACCGCGTTTAGCATCGGTTTGAATCATCAATAATGCCGGTATAAGTATTAAGGTAATAACCGTGGCAAACAAAATACCGTAGCCAAGTGATGCCGCAGCAGGAATTAAAAACTGTGCCTGCATTGAGGTTTCGCTAAGTAGCGGCACTAAGCCTGCGTACGTCGTAATTGAGGTAAGTAATACCGCACGTAATCGGCTCGTACACGACTCAACTATGGCATCGTGCGTGCTCATGCCCTCTTCTTTTACTAGTTCGTTAAAGCGTGAAACAAGTAATAAGCTGTCGTTTACAACTACCCCACTGAGCGCCAAAATACCATTTAACGACAATATACTAATGGTTAAGTCGTTCCACCAATGTCCTAAAATAGCGCCCACAATGCCAAACGGAATTGCTACCATAATCAACATAGGTTGAATGTACGATTTAAGCGGAATAGCCAGCAACACGTAAATAACTAATAAAGCTGCTACAAACATAGTACTCATTGAGCTGGTGGTTTCGCTTTGTTGCTCTGCCTCTCCTGCAAAATACACACTTAAGTTAGGAAATTGCTGTGTTAACTCAGGAATTAAGTCGCGCTTTAAGTTAGCAACTAACTCGTTTGGAGCAATCACGTTTTTATCCACTTGTGCGCTTAAATAAATTGCACGAAGTCCATCAATGCGGGTTATTTCATCTTGCTGATATTCACTGCTTACTGTGGCTACGTTAACTAAAGGGACAACCGTGCCATCGGGTAGGCGAATACGCGACTGCATTATATCGGCAGGTGTTTTACGAGCATCTTCTGGGTAGCGTACACGTACTTTAACTTCGTCTTTATTACGTTGGTAGCGCTGTACAACTGCACCACCAAAGGCTTGCAGTACTTGCTTTGATAAACTGGCTGTATCCATGCCAAGCGCGCGCCCTTGTGCATTTAGGGTAAATTTAAGCTGTGGCTGACCTGGGTTTAAGTTGTCGTCTATTCCGTTAACGCCTGCGGTATTTTGTAAGCGCTCCTTAAATAGTACGCCCGCCGCCATTACGGTTTCGTCGTCCCACGCTTTAAGCTCAACTTTAAAGTTATCAACCATTTTACGCGTGGCTAAAATTTGTAATTTTTTACTGCCCTCAAGGCTACCTGCTACGCGCTGCCACTCTTGAGCAAATTCGCTTGCTGTAAAAGCGCCTTCGTTTAATAGCTCAACACTTACTTCACCGCTGGTGTCGCTGCTACTAATGACTTGTAGGCTGGTTATTTCGCTTTTGTCAGAGCTCAACTTAGTCATTAAGTTTTGCTCTGCTTGTAATGCACTTTGCTCAAGCGTTAATAAGTTTGTGTTTGTTTGCCCATAAGCGGCGTCGTTTTGCATAACTAAATCGGCTGTTACAGTGTCGCCTGCAATACTTGGGAAAAAACCAACTTTAACTGTGCCTGTCATCGGCATGCCAATAACTAATATAAAAAAGGCGATAAACGCAGCCACTACGGCGTATCTAAAGCGCAGTGAAAATTCAATAACCTTGCAGTAAATGTTTTTGCTAAACCAGCTTAAGCCGCTATCAGCACCATGTTGTATTTTTGACCACAGACCTGCTAAGCCTTTTTTAACTTGGCGTTTAGTACTAATGTGGGCTAAATGCGAGGGTAAAATAAGTTTTGATTCAACAACTGAAAGCAGTAAACAAATAGTCACTACAGTGGCAAATTGAGAGTAAATTTTACCTAAGTTACCTGACACATTCGAAAGCGCCACAAACGCAGCCACCGTGGTTAACACCCCAAATATTGTTGGCACAGCAACCTTCATGGTGCCTAAAACTGTATTATTTAATGTATCGCCATGCTTTTTACGTGTGGTGTAAATACTCTCGCCTACAACAACGGCATCGTCTACCACTATGCCCAGCGCCATAATAAAGCCAAAGGTGGTCATTTCGTTTATGGTCAGTGCGGTGTAGCCATCGGTCATAAAATAAAGCGTGCCAAAAAATACAAACGGCAAGCCACCAGCCACCCACAGTGCTACACGTACATTTAAAAATATGGCAAGTATTACAAACACCATAATAATACCGGTCACCGCATTTTTAGTAAGTAGCGATAAACGCTCGGTGATCATGGTGCTTTTGTCGTGCCAGCTTTCAAGCTCTACATTTTGGGGTAATAAACCGCTTTCGTGCCATTTATCTATTACGCTATTAGCTTGTTCAACAATGGTGGTTATATCGCTGTTATCGCCCATTAAAATTTCAACGCCTACGGCATTTTGTTGGTTATAACGGCTTAATGAGTTGCTATCTTCGGCAAATGAGTCGGTAACGGTTGCTACATCGCCTAACTTAATTTGTGTGCCTGATGCGGTTGTTAACAATACAATATTGGCAAAGTCGCGCTGCCAGTAAGCTTGGTCGGCGGCTTTTAAGCGTATAATTTTACTGCTATCGCGCAAACTAGTCGAAAGCGGGCTTGATGACTCATTATTAATGACCTCACTTACATCACTAATAGTTAAGCCATACGCTTGTAATTTACCTTCGTCGATTTCTATGGACATCATCGGGTCGAGCACACCCGATTGCTCTACGTCGCTAATGCCTGATTGCGCTAATAAATCGGCTTTAAGTTTTTCACCCAGGTTTTGTAATGTATGGCGATCTGCACCCCCAAAAAGTTGCAGCGTTAATGCATGATCTTGCCTACGGGCTTTATCAATAACAGGTTGCTCAGCATCTGCCGGAAAGTTATTAATAGCGTCAACTTGGTTTTTAACGTCAACAAGTAACTCATCGAGTGAGTAATCAGTACTTTTTTCAATGCTTACATGGCTGCCGCTAGCATCGGATGTAGAGGTAATACGTTTAATACCCGATACGGTTTCGAGCGCTTCTTCTATTTTTAACGCTATTCCTTCTTCGGCTTGCAATGCATCGCCACTGTCGTAAACCACCGATACCGAAATAGTATCTGGCTCTAAACTCGGAAAAGCCTCTTTACGTAAAGTCGTAAGCGACATAATACCCATTACAATCACACTAACTAACAATAAGTTAGCGGCAACAGAGTTATTTGCAAACCAATTAATAATACCGTGCAGCGGGTTATTATTGCTGGGTAATTGAGGTGGTTGATGAGGGCTCATTATTGTATCTCCTCAACTATTGGATTTACTTTCATGTCGTTTAAGTAACTAACAAGTGGGCGCGCCACCACTTTTAGATTTTTAGCACCATCTACTGGCGTAATATATACGTAATCCCCACGCTCAAATACTTTATTAACGTGTGTGCTTACTAAGCTATTTTGATCATTTACGTACCAAATTAAGCCATCTTGAGATACCGCCGAAGCAGGCAGTTTTATTACGTTAGTTAACTGCTTACCGGCAATTTCTACCGCTAAAAATGTACCAGGCAGTAACGGCGTTGTTTGCTCAAACGGTTTATCTAAGGCAACAATTACGCTGCGTTGGCGCGAGCTGTCATCAAGGTGTTGCTCAAAACGTGCAATATAACCGTTCCATTTAGTATTAGTGGTTACATCACTTAAAATAACATCACCTAATTTATTATTTGCTAGGTTTTGCCACTGACTTAATGAAAGCGGCACCGTTATTTCTACTTTGTCAGTGCTGTTTAGCGTGGCAAGCGTATCGCCAATACTCACATAAGTACCTAAATCTATATCGCGCGATAAAATAACAGCGTCAAATGGTGCACTTAACTGGGTGTTATTTACATCACGCTGTGCGGTTTTGAGTGCATATTGTGCTTTATCGAGCGTAGCTTGCGCGGCTTCTAACTGCAGCGTTCTAAATACAAGCGGCGAGCTTGGCGCTTGCGTAACGCCTGAGCGATCCCATTCACGTTTTGCTTGATTACCTAAATCTTGTTCTTCTTGCAGTGCTAGTTTTGCATCAGCCAATGTTGCTTTTGCGCTAGCTAGAGCTTGTAAGTATTCGGTGTCATCAATTTGTGCAAACACCTGCCCTTTAGTTATTAAGTTACCGGTCGAAAATTGCTCGCTCATACTGGTTACTTCGCCTTTAACTTGTGCTTTTAAGCTAAGTGACCAATGCGCTTTAGCTTCACCGTGGCCGCTAACATAAGCCTGATAAGTGCTCGGAGCTGCATTAATTACCGATACATTTGGGGCAATAGCTTTAATAGCGGCTGGTTGTGGACTATTTGCTTTTTCAACCATTTTTTGACCGTTATACATAATAGCAAGCCCTATACAAACAATAGCAACAAGCGTTACAACAACCGGTGTTGGCGAAATTTTCATGACGATACTCCAAGGCCCAAAGCGAGGCCTAAATCTATGCGGTTAGTTAAAAGGGTGTAGTTTATTTGGCTAAGCTGGGCTTGCAGGTCGTATACTTTTTGTTGCACTGTTAGCAAATCTAAAATATCAACCAAACCTTGTTGATACTTACTTTGATAGTTACTAAAGCTGCGTTTAGCGCTAGCAAGTGCATTGCTAATTTGCAGTTGCTGCTCGGTTAATGATTGCTCCTGCCCGAGTGCATTTTCAACTTCGTTTACAGCACTTAGCAGCGTATCTTGGTACTGCCAAAACGCTTGCTCGGCATTTAATTTTGCAATATCAACTTGCGCACGCAGTGCTCCACCTTCAAATAAAGGGGCACTTAAACTGCCTAATAAACTCCACACTGGGCTGGTTAATAATGATTGGCTTGGCGTGCTTGCAAAATCACTCAGTGATGCCGAAAGCGAAATACTCGGTAGTAGCTCTTTGTACGATACATCAACCAAGTAATGCTTTGCCTGAATGTTGTAATAGGCACTTTGTAAGTCAGGTCGGCGCGCTAAATCTTGCTCTGGTAATGTACTTAATGGCTCAATAACGCTTGGTAGTGTTAATGTATTTGGCAGGTTTTGAAGTTTATCAGTGCCTACAATTAGCATTAAAGCACGCTTTGCTTTTGCTATTTGTTCTTGGTAATCGGCAATGGTTGCGCGAGTAGATGCCGTGCTAGTACGGGCGGTATCAAGCGCTTCTAAATCACCTAATCCATATTGGTAGCGCTCTACAATACTTTGCTCATTATTTTGTAAAACAACTAAACGTTGTTGCTCTATATCGAGCAAATTTTGCTGCAAAATAATGTTTAAATACGTGCGTATCACGCTGGCTACTAAGGTGTCTTTAGCGCCTTGATAAGTAGCTTGATTACTGGCAATAGTCATATCTTGCGCGGCTACGTTGTCAGCAATTTTTTGCCATATATCGGCTTCCCAACTTATACCTACTGATGAGCTGTATTGCGTGCCTTCGGTTTTACTGCGCTGCGCGTCAAATCCTGCATCTACACTAAACCACTGACTTGCAGCAGTTACATCACGCTGCGCATAAGCTAGTTTTAATGCAACATGCACTTGATTAAACGATGGGTTATTAGTAACAGCTTGCTCAATAAGCGAATCAAGCCCTTCTATATTCACCAAATCGGTAATGTAATTTACTTGCTGTGCGTTACTTTGCGTGTACTGCCAGTTTGTATGTTGTTTTAGCGACTGCTCAGTACTATTACCTTGATAGCTTGGCTGACTACTACATGCAGCAAGTGTGCAACTAAGTGCAAGTAAAAAACCGGTTGAGTGCTTTTTAAAATAAACCATTTAACTATGCCTAATTCGTACTATTACACATAGCTTATTAGGTCGAGGGTTAAGGAGGGGTTAAATGATTTAATCTAAATATTGGGTTGCTAATTTAACAGTAAAAAGTAGTCACTTTAGATGTTTTATATCGTTATAAGTTTTGTAATTGCTCTATCAACCATTTATGAATTGGGCTGCTATTAGTACGCGGATGCCATGCGGCTATTACTTTAAATGTAGGGGGCAGAGCTTCTATTTTTAGCTGTTTAACTTTGCTGTTTGGTAATAATCTTGATGGGTAAAATGCGAGCATATCGGTTGTATGTAAAATGTCGGGCACCGCAGAAAAACTTGGTACCGACATTACAATATTACGTTTTAGCCCTTGGCTTTCAAACCACTGATCGTGCGATCCGCGCAAATTTGCACGAGATGGCGACACCACTAGCTGTGGATGCTTTGCAAATTGCGCCAAACTCAAAGGCTCAGTGTAAGTAGTGTTACCTATACCGGTAATACACAAATGTTGTTCTTCAAACAAGGTGATATAAGAAAGGTTGTCGGGTATAAATTCTGGAAAGCTTATCAGCAAATCAAGCTCGCCTGCCGTTATAAGTTGATTAACGTTATCTGATGCAAAGTCGCGCACAATCAGCTTTAAACCTGGCGCTTCGCGGCGGGTAATATTAAATAATTGCGGCAATAAGGCCTGCGTGGCGTAGTCGGTTGCGCTTATGGTAAACACACCTTTATAAGTTTGCGGGCTAAACTGCTCGGGCTCTAGTAACGACTCTAATTGCTTTAAAATATTATTAACAGGTGCCTTGAGCCCTTGCGCTTTAGGAGTAGCAACCATGTTATTGCCTTGGCGAATAAACAAGCTATCGTCAAATAAGTCTCGTAGTTTTCGTAGTTGCTCACTAATAGCTTGTTGCGTTAACCCCATTTTTTTGGCTACTTGTGAAAGATTTTGCAGTTCTAATAAGCTACTGAGTACTCTTAACTGTTTTATATCGAGCCGACTGATACCATTCATAATTGTATGCTGCACAAAAAAATGTTGTTTCAAATTGTATCCTTAAATCTCTATGCTGCCAATGTTGCTTAACCACTATTTAAGCCTTTGTTTGCTTTATAAGAGAATTTAAAATGAAATCAGATTTAGTTAATACCTCTCCTTTATTCTCATCAATTGAGCTTGGCCCTTTTACACTTAAAAACCGTATTGTGATGCCTCCTCTTACTCGCTCTCGCAGCACTCAGCCTGGCAATATTCCTAATGAATTAATGGCTGAGTATTACTCGCAGCGTGCATCGGCTGGTTTTATGGTTACCGAAGGCACACAAATAGAACCTAGTGGGCAAGGTTACGCTTGGACCCCAGGTATTCACTCGCAAGCACAAATTGAAGGCTGGAAAAAAGTAACACAAGCAGTACACGCTAAAGGCGGTGTTATTTTTGCTCAGCTTTGGCATGTAGGGCGCGTATCGCACACCACGCTACAACCAAATTCAGGTAAACCGGTTGGCCCTTCAGACATTGCAGCTGACAATGTAAAAGTATTTATTGAAACCGCACCTGGTGAAGGCGCATTGGCGGACCCAAGTGAGCCTCGTGCATTAAGTACTACTGAGGTTGGTGAACTGGTAAACATGTACGCTCAAGCTGCACGCAATGCTTTAGAAGCTGGCTTTGATGGTGTGGAGCTTCATTGTGCTAACGGGTATTTAGTTAATCAGTTTATTTCTGAGCATACTAATAACCGTGACGATCAATACGGTGGAACGCTTAGTAATCGCCTGCGCTTTTTAAAAGAGATAGTTGAAGCGGTAAGTGACGTTGTAGGCTCTGATCGTTTAGGTGTTCGCTTTGCTCCTTTATTTGAAAGCACAGATGAAACACGAGTGTATTTAGGACTTGTTGAATCAAACCCTCATCACACTTATATCCAGGCCGTTAAAGTGCTTGAGCAAGCAGGTATTGCTTACTTATCGATTGCGGAAGCTGATTGGGATAACGCTCCCGATTTACCACAAGAATTTTATAAAGCAGTCCGAGCTGAATTTTCAGGGCGCATTATTTATGCAGGTAAATACACAGTAGAAAAAGCAGTGCGTATTTTAGGTGAAGGTTACGGTGACTTATTTGCATTTGGTCGCCCATTTATAGCTAACCCTGATTTACCAGAGCGTATAGCAAATAATTGGACGTTTAACGAAGCTGATGCAGCCACTATGTATGGCGGTACTGAAGTAGGTTATAGCGATTATCCTTTTTATCAAAAGTAATTAACCAGCAAAGCCAAGGAAGGCTTAATTACTAATTTAATAGCCATTTTTTATGACACGACTAATCATTTTGGTATATTAAAACGTTCCTATAATCGTCAAAAACTAGAGATTATGTCAAGAACCGTCAGTAAAATGTAAAAAGCTGTAAGCATAACTCCGTTTGCTGTTGTATGTCAGTTAACATTCAGTTTGAGCCGCTAGTATTGAACCCAGTTATGTAAAAACATAAACGAGGCAATACTATGAAATTTACTTTTTTACTACCTGCCCTGCTCGCCATTGGCGCAGTATCAGGCTCTGCGCTTGGAGCACAAAACGAGCGAGAGAATGATAAAAGCTTTAAACGCGATCACGACAAACGTGTTGAATATAAACGCGATGAACGCCGCCATGAAAAAAAGCAGCGTATTGAGCATAAAAAAGAAAAACGAGAAGACCGTAAGCAAGAAAAACGTAAACTTGCTAAGTACAAACAGGAAAAGCGTGAACAATACCGCTACAACCAGCGAAAATATAACTACTTAACAAGCCATCATAATTCAGTCCCTTACAGACAAAATCGATTTATAAACCATTTACCACGCAATAGCGCATCAATCAGATTTAATGGTATTTCGTTTACGTTTAACGACGGCCTTTATTACCGTAAAGCTAAAAGAGGCTACCATGTTGTTAAACCACCTAGAGGCCTGCGTATAAATACGCTTCCAAGAAATTACAGGCATTTTAAACACCATAATACGACTTACTACACTTATCAAAATGTGTACTACATTGCGGATAATGATGGTTATACGGTTGTTGATGAGCCATCAACTCGCCTTAATCAGGCAATAAAAGTGGGTAATGTGAATGACTATAGCTTGGGCCAAACTTACGACTCACTGCCTCAGGCTGCACAGGCCGTAATCATTAACTCACAGCAGTATTTTAAATACGGCGATATTTATTTTTTACCGCAAATAAGTGGTGACGACATAAAATACCTTGCCATTAAGCTAGGTTAAACTCGCTATAAATTAAAAGGCCTTACTGTAAATAGTAGGGTCTTTTTCATTCCCCTCCGTAGGTAGTAATTTACAGCAATAAAATCAATTCTCTCTAAACATTAACATGTCTTAGTATTTGTAAGCTTTTTTGTTAAACTAGCTCGCATATTAATAGTGAGAGTGTATTTATGTCGGGTGAGTTTCCACGTGCTGGTTTTTGGCGCCGTTTTGCGTCGTTGGTCTACGATACGTTAGCCATTATTGCGTTTGCGATGTTAACTGTAGTGCTGTATTTATTTGCAGTACAGGGGCTTATTTCTCTCGATGTAATTAGTTTAAATGGCGCAGAGGATGTATCTGCATTTATTCAAAATTCAAATCTTCTTTCGGGTATTCGTACCGCTCTTTTAATTATTGTTAGCTTAGTATTTTTTGGCTACTTTTGGACTAAAAGCGGGCAAACCATTGGCATGCGTGCATGGCGTTTAAAAGTACAAACTCTTGAAGGTAATTTAATTAGCTGGCCGCAATCAATTATCCGCAGCGTTAGCGCTTTAATCGGTTTAGGTAATTTGGTGGTGTTAGTCGATTTTAAAAACAAAAAAGCACTACAAGACTACATCTCTAAAACAGAAGTTATTGCGCTTACTAAAGAAGAAAACAGACGTATTTATAGTGAGCTTGATTAATACCTGCTTTCCAAAACTGGTAATTAAAAAGCAAAAAGGGTGACCACTGGTCACCCTTTTTCATACTTTGAATAGGTACTCTATACCCGTTTATTCATCAAATATGTCGCAAAGCCTATAAATATAATACTAGGTAATACCGCCCCTATAATGGCAGGTATTTGGTAAACCATAACTACAGGGCCAAATATTTCATTAGTTAAGTGAAACACGATCCCCGTTACAACACCCATAATAATACGTGCGCCCATAGTAACGGTACGCAGTGGGCCAAATATAAACGAGAGCGCCACCAGCAGCATTACCGCTACAGATACAGGCTGCATAAGCTTACGCCACAGTGCAAGCTCGTAGGTACTAGTGTCTTGTTCGTTTTGCTCTAAGTAAGTTAAATACGACCAAAGCCCAGTAAATGAAAGTGACTCTGGTTTTACCGACACAACTCCTAACTTTTCAGCGGTCAATTGCGAAGAATAAAACTCTTCAGGTAATTGCTCTGTTGTGGTTTTTTCGCTAGTAATAATAACCTTATTTACGTCACGAAGTAGCCAGCCATCTTTTCGGCTCAGTGCATCTTTTGCTTTAGTGATTTGGGTAAGCTCTAACGATTTGTCAAAGTGGTACATGTGTACCCCATTGAGCCTGCCGTTTTCGTCAACATCTTCAATATTAATAAAATTGCTGCCGTCTTTAGCCCATACACCTTTTTGTGTGTTAAATACATCGCCGCCATGTATTGCTTGGTTACGCATTTCTTTGGCGTGTAATTGCGCTTCAGGTGCACCCCATTCGCCAAGTGCCATCATGCATACAGCCATAAATATGGCCGTTTTCATCACAGAGCCAATTATTTGTAAGCGCGACATACCAGCCGCTTGCATCACTACCAGCTCACTGTTTGAGGCAAGTGCCCCCAAACCCGTTAAGCCACCAATTAGCGCAGCCATCGGAAAAAACACCACTAAATCGCCAGGTATTGTGTAAAGCGTGTAAAGCATTGCGGTCATTAAATCGTAACTGCCACGCCCTACCGACTTTAGCTGGTCGATAAACTTAATTAAGGTGCTAATACCAACAAGTACCAACAATGCAAAGCCGGTAGTTTGTAAAATACTGCGGCCTAAATACCAATCAAGCGTTTTCATCATGAGCCTAACTCCCGCTTAGTTACAACGGCTTTAAGCCAAGCGCCCAACGGTCGCCCTTTTATAATTAATAATCCACCTATAAACAAGGCACTTAGATGAATCCACCACAAGCCAATTGAAGGCGGAATTTTGCCATCTTCAACTGCAAATTTAGCGGCATTTAGTAAAATAAAATAGCCTAAGTACAAGCTTATAGCAGGTACTAGTTTTGCAAATTTACCTTGGCGAGGATTAACCACACTTAGCGGTACTGCCAGTAAGGTAAGTAGCGGAATTGATAACGGAATAGCGAGTCGCCATTGCCATTGAGCAATAGATTCAGGAGTATTTATAGCCAATAATTGGTTAGTTGGCACAGCCTCTAATTTACGGCGTTGGTGTTCTATTTCTTGTTCTCGTATTTGTACGCTGTAACCATCAAATTCTGTTAAGTTAAGTGCAGGCGTTGTGCCATCTGTTTCGTAGCGTTTACCGTCTGTTAGCACGAGCTGTTGCTCACCATTTACGGCTTCAACCACAACACCTTGCTCTGCATATACTAAGCGCGCTAGGTTGCCTTTTTCGCTATCGGGTAACTGTGCAACAAATACCTTATTGAGCTCTTTGCCACCCTTTTCAATATTATGAATAAACACCACGGCTTTTTCGTTACCGGTTTCTTGGAACCGCCCAGCTCTGAGTGCGGATAGCCCCGCATCGGCTTTGGCTTGTTCTTTTAATTGATACTCTTGCTCGCTTGCCCACGGCGCTATATACATAGTCAGTGCTGCGGCTAATATAGCAAGCCCTACACTTGATATAAGTGTTACGCGCACAACATACCATTCACTTACGCCACAGGCTTTAAGTACGGTCATTTCGCTATCGGCGTAAATACGGCTGTAGGCTAAAATAATGCCTAAAAATATACTCAGCGGAAGTATTAGCGAGGCTAGTTGTGGAAGTTTTAGTGCAATCATCGATAGCACTAATTTAGCAGGAATGCTGCCCTCAGAGGCATCACCTAAAATACCAACTAACTTTTGTGACAAAAATATTGTCATCAAAGTTAAAAATACGGCGACCTGCGATTTTAAAACCTCAGCGGTTAAATAACGGAAAATTAGCAATGCTCGCCCCTGTTAAACATGGAATTTCACTACGATAGTGAGAATTGAATAGTTAAATAGCTATTTTACCCAATTAATACCGGCAAATAGGCTATTATTATAAGCCATCAAAATTAATTATCCTACCTAAGTGCACGATATAATGTTGCATTAGTAGCCCTTAAGCATATAAAGTTCAATTACACAGTAAGAGTCTAACAAAATCAGCTAAAATAAGAATTATCCTTACATAAGTTACGTAGATAAGACTAGAAAATACTTTTTTAGCCCCAACTTAGTAACTTAAACGACTCAAAACCAGGAGTAACAATGGAATTTAACGTAAAAAGTGGTAGCCCAGAAAAACAGCGCAGCGCATGTATTGTGGTTGGCGTTTACGAGCCACGTAGGTTATCCCCCATTGGTGAACAACTCGATAAAATTAGTGATGGTTATATCTCTAATTTACTTCGCCGTGGCGATTTAGAAGGTAAGCCAGGCCAAGTTTTATTATTGCATCATGTACCTAATGTATTAAGCGAGCGCATATTGCTTGTTGGTTGTGGTAAAGAGCGTGAGCTTGATGATAAGCAATATAAACAAATCATTTCTAAAACTATTAATACCTTAAATGAAACGGGCTCTATGGAAGCAGTCTGCTTTTTAACAGAGCAACACGTTAAAGGTCGCGACACCTACTGGAAAGTACGTCAGGCAGTTGAGACAACGCAAGACTGCTTATATACGTTCAACCAACTGAAAAGTAAAAAAGTAGACCCTCGCCGTCCACTGCGTAAAATGGTGTTTAACGTACCAACACGACGCGAACTAACTATTGGCGAAAGCGCTATTGAGCATGGTTTAGCCATTGCAGCAGGTAGTAAGCTATGTAAAGACGTAGCTAATATGCCACCAAATATTTGTAATCCTGTGTACTTAGGTGAACAAGCACAAGAGCTGGCAACTGATTTTGACAACATCACTGTTGATCTTATTGACGAAAAGCAAATGGCAGAACTTGGTATGAATTCTTACCTAGCTGTTGGCCGAGGTAGTGATAACGAATCGATTATGTCGATTATTAACTACAAAGGCGCCGCTGATGACCAAGCCCCTATTGTACTTGTTGGTAAAGGTCTAACGTTTGATTCAGGCGGTATTTCATTAAAACCAGGCGAAGGCATGGACGAAATGAAATACGACATGGGCGGAGCAGCAGGCGTTATTGGCGCAATGCGTGCACTTGCACAAATGCAATTGCCGATTAACGTTATTGGTGTTTTAGCGGGTTGTGAAAACATGCCTGGCTCAAATGCGTATCGTCCAGGTGATATTTTAACAACAATGTCAGGGCAAACAGTTGAAGTATTAAACACCGACGCTGAAGGCCGCTTAGTATTATGTGACGCACTAACATATGTTGAACGCTTTAATCCAGATACGGTTATTGACGTAGCAACGCTAACTGGCGCGTGTATTGTAGCCCTTGGCGCGCATGCTACTGGTTTACTATCAAACCATAACCCACTTGCGCACGATTTATTAAAAGCGTCTGAGCAAAGTGGCGACCGTGCATGGCAGTTACCGTTATGGGATGACTATCAAGATCAACTAGAAAGCCCATTTGCTGACTTTACGAACTTAGGTGGACGCTCTGCGGGTACTATTACTGCGGCATGTTTCTTATCTAAATTTACTAAAAAGTATAATTGGGCACATTTAGATGTTGCCGGTACAGCGTGGCGCAGTGGCGCTAAAAAAGGCGCAACGGGCCGTCCTGTTCCTATGCTTACTCAGTATTTATTAAATCGAGCGGGTGTAAGCGAAGCTACGCACGATTAATAATCTATTTAGCTATTTATAAGGCGCCATTTGGCGCCTTATTTATTTGTGTATTAATTGAAGCAAACCCCGTTATATGGCAAAATCTGCCTCTTAATTTGTGTATATCAATTTGGTATACATTCAATGTCATGGGAAACCCCGATACAATGAACATGAACGCTAAATTTTTCGTTCTAAAGCAACAAGATGAGTCTAAAGCGAAGGCTGACGATCATTTTGCATTGGCAGCTCAAATTGCGGCCGATCAGTATCGAAATGGGCAG
Source organism: Pseudoalteromonas sp. SR43-3 (assembly GCF_014163875.1). Classification (NCBI taxonomy): domain Bacteria; kingdom Pseudomonadati; phylum Pseudomonadota; class Gammaproteobacteria; order Alteromonadales; family Pseudoalteromonadaceae; genus Pseudoalteromonas; species Pseudoalteromonas sp. SR43-3. The sequence goes on from NZ_JACJEC010000002.1 coordinate 63,610, forward strand.
CGTGTGTTTATTTGTGTTAACGATAACGAAGCAGCCTGTGCCATTGATGAAATAATTTGGGCATTCGATCCAGATAGTTTTGTGCCACATAATTTACAAGGTGAAGGCCCTAAAGGCGGCGCACCTGTAGAAATTGGTATTACGCCACCTGTTGGCAATCGTAAAGTTTTAATTAACTTGGCTACTCAGTTACCGGATTACATTCGTCGGTTTAACCAAGTTTTTGATTTTGTACCCGTAGAACCAGCTGCTAAGCAAGCAGCCCGCGAGCGTTTTAAAAAGCTACGCCAACTCGGTGCCAATCTCACCACGCAAGATATTAATAGCTAGCCAATCAGGCAAACTAACCAACTAATTTAAGTACTTATTTAAGGTTCTGTGTAATGGATAAAACCTACAATCCGCAAGATATTGAACAGTCTCTATATCAAGACTGGGAACAAAAAGGCTACTTTAAGCCATCTGGCCAAGGCGTACCATATTCAATTATGATCCCGCCGCCAAATGTCACTGGTAGCTTACACATGGGCCACGCCTTCCAAGATACAATAATGGATACCCTAACGCGTTTTAAACGTATGCAAGGTAACAACACATTATGGCAAGTAGGTACTGACCACGCAGGTATTGCAACGCAAATGTTGGTTGAGCGTAAACTGTATGCCGAAGAAGGCAAAACACGCCACGATTTAGGCCGCGAAGATTTTATTAATAAAATCTGGGAATGGAAAAAAGAATCTGGCGGTACTATCACTAAGCAGCTTCGTCGCCTTGGCGCATCGGTTGATTGGGATCGTGAACGCTTTACCATGGATGATGGTTTATCTGAAGCTGTTAAAGAAGTGTTTGTACGCCTCCATAAAGAAAACCTAATTTACCGAGGCAAGCGCCTAGTAAACTGGGATCCAAAATTACACACGGCTATTTCTGATCTTGAAGTTGAAAACAAAGACAAGCAAGGCCACATGTGGAACTTACGTTACCCATTAGCTGATGGCGTTACAACACAAGACGGAAAAGACTACATAGTAGTAGCAACAACACGTCCTGAAACCATGTTGGGTGACTCAGGTGTTGCAGTAAATCCTGATGATGAGCGCTACACAGATTTAATCGGTAAAGAGATTTTATTACCCATCGTTAATCGTCGTATTAAAATTGTTGCTGACGAACACGCCGATAAAGATAAAGGCACGGGCTGTGTAAAAATAACCCCAGCGCACGACTTTAACGATAACGAAGTGGGCAAGCGTCATCAAATGCCTATGATCAACATTTTCGATAAAGACGCCGCTATTCTTACCCAAGGTGAAACATACACCTTTGACGGTAAAGAGCTTGAGTTTGATGCACCAATACCTGAGCGCTTGCACGGCCTAGATCGTTTTGCAGCGCGTAAAGCAATTGTGGCAGAATTTGAAGAACTAGGTTTACTTGAAAAAATTGAAGACCATGGTTTAACGGTTCCTTACGGCGATCGCTCTGGTGTGGTAATTGAGCCACTACTTACCGACCAATGGTATGTACGTGTTGCCCCACTTGCTGAACCTGCAAAAGACGCTGTTAAAAACGGCGACATTCAATTTGTACCTAAGCAATACGAAAACATGTACTTCTCGTGGATGAACGACGTACAAGATTGGTGTATTTCACGCCAGCTTTGGTGGGGTCACCGTATCCCAGCTTGGTACGACAGTGAAGGCAATGTATTTGTTGGTCGCGACGAAGCCGAAGTTCGCCGTGAAAACAACATTGCAGATAACGTAACACTAAGCCAAGACGAAGACGTACTTGATACGTGGTTCTCGTCAGCACTTTGGACTTTCTCTACACAAGGTTGGCCTGAAAATACCGATGATTTAAAAACCTTCCACCCGTCTGACGTGTTGGTAACTGGTTTTGATATTATTTTCTTCTGGGTTGCGCGTATGATTATGATGACGCTGCACTTTATAAAAGACGAAAATGGCAAACCACAAGTTCCATTTAAAACCGTGTATGTAACGGGTCTGATACGTGATGACAACGGCGATAAAATGTCTAAGTCAAAAGGTAACGTACTTGACCCACTAGACATGATTGACGGCATTGAACTTGAAGACCTAGTACAAAAACGTACTGGTAACATGATGCAGCCAAAACTTGCCGCTAAAATTGAAAAAGATACGCGTAAAGTATTTGCAGGCGGTATTGAGGCACACGGCACCGACGCCCTTCGCTTTACACTTGCTGCAATGGCATCTACCGGTCGTGATATTAACTGGGACATGAACCGCCTTGAAGGTTACCGTAACTTCTGTAATAAATTATGGAACGCGAGCCGTTACGTATTAATGAATACAGAAGAGCAAGACTGTGGTTTTGCAAACGATGCACAAAAAGAGCTTTCATTAGCTGACCGCTGGATTTTAGGTCAATTTGAGTCAACAGTTAAAACATACACTGAACACCTTGATAACTATCGTTTTGACTTAGCTGCTAACACGCTTTACGAATTCACTTGGAACCAGTTCTGTGATTGGTACTTAGAGCTAACTAAGCCGGTATTATTTAAAGGTAATGAAGCACAGCAACGTGGTACACGTAATACACTTATTACCGTACTTGAAAGCTTACTGCGTTTAATGCACCCAATGATGCCGTACATCACTGAAACTATTTGGCAACGTGTTGCACCTCTTGCAGGCCTTGAAACAACAAACACCAGCATTATGGTTCAGCCGTTCCCTGTATATAATGAAGCAAGCGTTGATGCTAAAGCGATGGACGACTTAGAGTGGGTTAAACAATTCATTTTAGCTATTCGTAATATTCGTGGTGAAATGGATATTAGCCCAAGTAAACCGCTTAGCGTATTACTTGCTAATGCATCAAGCGACGACGTGCGCCGTATTGAAGAAAACAAATCATTTTTAGCATCACTTGCAAAAATTGAAGAGTTTACAATGCTTGAAAACAAAGACGACGCACCTGCATGTGCAACGTCTTATGTTGGCAACCTTGAGATCATGATCCCAATGGCGGGCTTAATTGATGTAGAAGCCGAGCTTTCACGTATTAATAAGCAACTCGAAAAAGCAGAAAAAGGCCTAGCACAAGTGCAAAACAAACTCGCTAACGAAAAGTTTGTTAATAACGCACCTGAAGCGGTACTTGCTAAAGAAAATGCAAAACTGGCTGAGTTTAGCGATGCTAAAACTAAGCTACTTGAGCAAAAAACTAAAATAGAAAGTTTATAAGCTTTCATAAAATGCCTATTAACACTATTTAATAGGCATTAAAAAAGCCGCTCACTTTAATTAAAGTGAGCGGCTTTTTTGTGCCCTGTGATTAACCACGAGACACTTCTACATTAAAACTTGTAGTTATACTGAGCGCCAAGTAATACCGCGTGGCCTTTAGATTCGAAGCCCCACTGGCTGCCCGAGTCATCAGCTTCTGTGAACGTTTGTGTTTTACCACGGATGATACTTACACCAAGATCAACGTTAGAGTTTTGATCAATTGTGTAGTTACCGCCAAACGAGAACCAAAAGCGATCGGTATCAGGAATAGAGATTGATAGGTGCGTTTGTGATACTGGAGACTCATCAAATGCAACACCGGCACGAAGTAGTAAATCTTCGTTGTATTGGTAATCAGCACCTACAGAGTATCTGAAAGAGTCATCAAACTGCTCTTGCTTTTCAAACGCAACAAACTTATCACCAGTTGGTAACGTTACTTGTGCTTCTAGTGATTCAAAGCTGCTCCAACCTGTCCATAATACACTGTAATGTAGGCCTAACTTATCATCTAACTGATGTGAGCCAGAAAACTCAGCAATAGCTGGTAGTGTTAGATCAACAGCTCCTGGTAGCTTAGCGCCGCCTGTACCACCAATAGCTGCTGGTAGATCGTTTGAGAAGTCACCATCAAATGTGATGTCTGTTTCGCTACGATAGTTAAAACCAAAACGGCTGTTATCATCTAGCTGGTACATTAAACCAACGTTTAAACCAAAACCAGTATCATCACCTTGAAGGTTTACAGCATCAGCACCAAAATCAATACCGCTTGCATTAGCACCCACTTTACGAATAACAGTTGCATCAGCATAAATAGCGTTTAAACCAATACCAAAGCTGAATTGCTCAGTTACTTTATAAGCAACGCTTGCATTAAGGTTAACAGTAAAGATTTCTGTTTCGCCAGCAATTTGGCCAGCAACGTATTCGTCGTTAAACTCTGTAGATAAACCAAAGTTAGAAAATGCGCCAAAACCAATCGATACTTTATCGTTGTAAGGCATAGTAAAGTAAACAGCAGGTACTACAGCACTTGGTGCAATGCTGTCGTCATCTAATGCACTTGGGTCAATACCGTTATTAGTACTTTCACCTTCAATACTTACATCTGGAATTACACCAATAGCAGCAACACTTAGTTGTTTATCTTTAAATAAAGTCATTAGTGCTGGGTTACGTGCAACTACAGACGCATCGTCTGCGATAGAAGCTTCACCAGCGTATGCACGGCCTAAACCCGATGCATTTTGCTCTGATAATTGAAACGCAGCTGCAAAGCTATCAGCTGAAACAAATGCAAGCGAAGCTGCAATAAGAGTTTTAGAAAATTTCATTGTTGAGTCCTTAACCAAACTGACTGTCTGGGTACTATGTGTGTTGTTATTAGGATTTGAAACTTTGCTACACTACCTTAATTTTTTGTAAAAAACTCTATGAATGCGTCAAAAAACAGCAAAAAACATGTTATTTAACGACATTTTAACAACTATTTAAAACTCATCGGATGAGAAATGTGTTATTAGAGTTAAAGCTCTAATTGTAATTAATTATCATTTAGATTGACTTGAAATATATAGCAAATTACACTCACTATAAAATCGCAAAGGAAGTAAAACTGTGATCATTTTATTTATTATTACAGGGCTAATATTTTGTGGGGCGAGTGTATTTTGCTTTTACAAAGCAAACTACTGCGCATGCACTCAAGCAGGGCAATGCGATAACCCCGTAAACCATTATTGGTTAGGGGCAATGTTAAATGCGTTGATCTCTTTAGGACTGTGTTGTTTTGCATTGCACGTAGAGTTAGGTACTTTGCTATGGCTAACACTGATGGGGAGTTGTTTTTTGGGTGCGTTTATTTCTGCAAAACAAACTAAAAAAAGGCAATGCAGTAAAACTAGTTCAACAAATGCTCTTTTAGCAGGCGAGACAAATTAATCTGATAATCAAGAGGCTTAACACTCGCTAGTATTTTAAGCTCTTGGGTGTGCTCACTTAAATCTATGTCTTTAGGTGTAACATGATGATTATGCTTAGCATTATAAAATAGCTTAATTTTAGGTTTAATAGGATTTAATACGTTCCCCTCAAGCACTAAGGCTAAACGTTCATTCGTTAATTTTACAATAGTTCCTACCGGATGGACCCCCAAGCATTTTATAAAGCGTTGTACTAGTTCACCATCAAACAAGTGTTTATTGGCTAATAAGTAGCGTAATGCATTAATAGGCTCATCACCCTCTTGGTGCATTCTATCGGCTGTCATAGCATCGTACACATCTACAATTGCCATTATACGCGCCGGGCGACTTAACTTTTCAGCCTGCAGGCCTCGCGGATAACCAGAGCCATCTAAACGCTCATGATGATTTACTATCATATCGAGCATAAGGGGAGTTATACCCTTCTCACCTTTAACTAAACCTAAACCTTGGGCAACATGCTTTTTAATTGCTGTTAGCTCGTTATTACTTAGTTTAGTTGGCTTGGAAAATATACCCTGCGGTAATTTAGCTTGGCCTAAGTCATGAAGTAACGCCCCCATTGCAAGCTCTTGTACAACAGCCTTTTCATACCCTAAGTATTTAGCAAATACAGCAGTAAAAATGGCGCTGTTGATCATATGCCGCCAGTTATAGCTATGTTTGTCTTTTATACGAGTAAGAATAGTCATAGCGTTAGCATTACGAAAAACTGAGCTGACTATCTCGCTGGCAATTTCATCAAGCACTTTTATATTAACACTCAGGCCAGATGTTAAATCGCCATATAATGATTGTAACTTTCGGCCATGCTGATCGTAATTTACAGTCGCTTTAGCAAACTCCTGTTCGATAGAAATAGCTATAGGTGTTTTTTCTACTTTTTTTTGGTTATTAGATGTTTTAGGTGCGCTTTGGGGCTTATATTTGGCAGGAACTGGCGCATCACCTTTAGTAAAATCTATAAGCAGCTCGAGCACCCCTTCAGACACTAAACGCTTAATAATAGATTTGTCGCGCACCAAGCCACTGGTCTTAATTTTTATGCTATTGATCCCCTCGTGTTGCTTAGTAACGCTATCAACGTACATACCAGGGGTGAGCTCAGACACAGGCAAAGTAATTAGCATAAAGGTGAGATTTTTTACATTTAAAGTAGATGTACCTTAAATAGCATTAATTAAGCTTAAAAGTCTAGTTTTTGAGTTGTAAGTAGTGATATATAACTACAAAGGATTACTTGCTGTATCACTCTTATTAGCTGTAGTGGGTAACCTTATTTTATGGATAATTAAAACCCTCTTCTATTTTCTTAATAACCTACAACCATTTAGCACTTAAAAGACTATTTGAGTATTATTTTTACGCTTTTAAACAAACTTAATTAACCTAATTTGAACATAATGTGGTTTTTTCTCGGTCTAAATATACACAACAGCTATAAAAATTTAAGAGCATCAACGTATATGACAAAATTAAACCACCCCGTATCAAACTTAAGTGTAGCGGCAATAAGCACCGTTTCTCCTTTGAGTCATATACTAAAAATAGCCGCTCCGCTGCTCGATAGCCTATTGGGCATCAATAAGCTACGTGATATATACCTCTCTAATAATTTATCGGGTTTAGATAAACAAGAGTTTAGTGAAAAGTTGTTAAATGTATTAGGTATTAATGTGCTTGGTGCACAAGGTGTTATTAACAAAATACCAAAGCATGGCCCTTGCATAGTGGTATGTAATCATCCTTATGGCATGATTGAGGGCGTAATTATTGCAAATTTACTCACCCATTATCGTAGCGATACAAAAGTAATGGCTAACGTGGGTTTAAAAATATTTAAAGAAATTAAAGACTATTTTATTTTTGCTAACCCACTAAAACCAAAAGCAGCCATTAATACCAGCGCAATAAAACAGTGCTTTAGTCATGTTAAAAATGATGGCTTACTTGTGGTTTTTCCTGCGGGAAGAGTGTCATTTTTTCAATCAGAAAAACAACGTGTAACTGACGGGCAATGGAATCGCTTAGCCGCTCAACTAGCTTTAAAAACACAAGCCCCTTTATTGCCTGTATTTATTAGCGGCCAGAATAGCTCAACCTTTTATAACTTGGGGCGTGTTTACTACCGATTTAGATTATTAATGCTAATACGCGAATTACTTAAAATTCAAAAAAGCTCTATTAGCTTAAGCGCTGGTAATTTACTTACACCCAAATTATTAAATAAGTTTGAAAAAACTGACGACATAAACGCACTTGCGCGCTTGCAGTGTTACTTAAACGATGAGCGCTTTGTAACGCCTTGGCAAGAGGATAACCAATCAACACAGCTCAAAGCTATTATGCAGGAAGTTGATAAAACAAAAATGAAAAATGAGCTTGCAAACTTGCCAAGCGAGCAGCATTTAGTCGACTTTAAAGGTTACTCAGTTTATTACGGCTACCAAGAGCAAATACCTAATTGCGTTACGGAAATAACACGCCTCAGAGAAATAACCTTTCGCACATTAAACGAAGGAAGTGGCGAGCCATGCGACACAGATAAGTTTGATGCGACTTACATGCATTTGTTTATTTTTGATCATAAAAATGAAGAAATTATTGGTGCTTATAGAATAGGACAAACCGATTTATTACAAAAAAATAGCGACGTGAGCGCCCTTTATTTATCGCAAATGTTTAACTTTGAACCTTCTTTTATTAATCAGCAACAGCCGTGCTTAGAAATGGGTCGATCGTTTATAGTTCAAAAGCATCAGGGCAGTTACCATGGTTTATTGCTGCTATTTAAAGGGATTGGTGCGTTTATGGCGCAAAATCCACGCTATAGGACTTTATATGGCACTGTTTCATTAAGTAAACTTTATGACCCTCGTTCTGTTGCAATTATTGACCATGCAATGGTTAATAATAAACAAGGTGTTAGCGCCAATACCCCTTTTAATAATAAGCTCCACCCAGAGTTTGAAGACTTTATTAATGACCACACGTTAAACATAGGCCATGTATCAGCATTGGTTATGGGAATAGAAGAAGATAAAAAAGACATACCGATTTTATTAAAGCAATACCATAAGCTAGGCGCTCAATTTCATTGCATGGGCATTGATAGCAACTTTAATCACACGCCAGGATTACTTTTAAGTGTGCACCTACCAAGTGCGCCTGAAAAGCTACTTAAGCTCTACCTTGGTGATAAAAAGGATGATTATATAAATCACTTATAATTTTTACCTGCTGTATTAATATAGCAGGTAAAAATTGAGCAAAAAAAGTCGACGCTATTAATTGCGTCGACTTTTTTAGTTATGTAACAGCTATAAAAATATTTAGTTAAGCAGCAGCCACTTTTAAACAACCAATGCTACTAATGAGCTGAGACTGCTTATCAAAATAATTAAAACGTATAGTGTTACCAACTTTAATATGGCTAATACTGACCGTCATTGCATCTTCCCTTAGCATATTTACGCCATATTGCCCTTGTTCGGCTTTACTGTAATGAAACGCTAAAAACTGCTCACTTTCAGGATGTCTTAAATCAATAAGTTGCTTAAATTGTTGTTTACGCTTTTGTGTCACCGTTTCAAGCTCAACACCTGATGACGTAGCAAGTGGTTCAACTTGGCAGTGGATCAACTGCTTTGCATCCCACCTAACAAAAACCACGTTATTGTTATTTCTCGATAGTCCATCCGGAAAAATACATAACTTAAAAGGCGCGTAGCCCGATAAATCCATGTTTTGTAATTGGTACAATGCAGGGGCTTTATTGCTCAGTAAATGAGGGATTAACAAACCTCTACTATGCTTTACCGCAGTTATATCAAATACACTTTGGTAATCGTTTAATAATGCGAGTGTTTGCCCAAAATGCGATACCCCAAGCCAAGTACCTCCTCCTTGCGGATCAATGGGGAAAATTGCATTGCCCTGGTGCTTACTTGGAGCGATTGCCGTTTCTCGTGTTTTTTGCTCATCGCGATTAAAAAATAGCTCGTAGCCATCATCAGTTAAAAAGTAGCTTAACGTGCACATTTTAATTTTGCATCGATTTTGGTTGTGCTGGCTGGCTATTTTCTCTTAAAAAAGTAGCTGTACTTGCTGCTAAACCAAAGCTTTTATCGAGCTGCGACTTTTGAGCAAAAGAAATTTGTGAAATCATCGCGTAATGGTGCACAGCGTGACTGCCTACAAAAATAAGCTCTCGCGCAAGTGATGTGGTTACTGTTTGTACATTTTTGCTTTTAATCGAAACTTCGCTTGAAAGTGATAACGGTTTATTAAAATCATCTGGACTTAGCTGTTCAATCCACGTTGTTATTTCGGCAATTTTTTTTATTGCAGCAGTTGGAGAGTTTTCAATATCTCCTCCTCTTAAGCGGCAATCATAATCTACTTTTTGCGTGCTAAAGCCGGTCATTAAAGATTGATAATGATCGATAATATGTCGCATATGAGCTCCAGCCGAGCTAATAAAGTTAGGAGTGATGACTTGGGAATAGTCCTCTTTAGTTACACCTTCAAGATAAGCGTGTCCTTGAGCTAGTATCTCTAATTGACTATTTAACATTAAATCGGTCTTCCTCATTTATCACTAAAACTTATATGCAAATAATTACAACATGATTTTTGGATGCTAATTTTGCATTGTATAAATAACTAGAAAGCTGTTTTTAAAATTAACTTTCAAAGTTTTTGCAGTAAATGCATTTTTAAATACAAGAGTAATTAATAAGAAGCTAGGTAATATAGAGAGGATAATTAATACATATAAAAGCAAATGGCGCTCTCGGTAGGGATCGAACCTACAACTCAGCCTCCGGAGGGCCACGTGATATCCATTTCACCACGAGAGCACATTTGTTGCCGCCACACCAACTCGCGATATCAGTGCTTTAGCACCCGCAATGATAAAGAGATCTTTAAATAAATACCAGTAAGATCAGCTTATATGCTTATTAATTAAACTCTTTTAAATAAAACACTTCACAAAGGCTTAAAAACACGCTATTTATTCTTATTAGATAAGAAACAGTAACGGTTTAGTAACATTAAAATTATGATTGTCGCTGTGAGGGTTAGTTTAATACGAGGAAATAATAATGAGTTTAATGTCTACTGAGCAAGTCGCTGAGTTTTTAGGTGTAAAAGTAGAGCGTGTAAAACGTCTTTCTAGAGAAAGTTTATTAATTGCTAAATCTGAAGACGAGAATGGCGAACCACAATTTGATGCGGCCGAAGTAACAAAGTACAAAGAGCTCGCTGAACGCTTTGGTGGTTTGTAACTTTTATAAAAAAGTATTAGTAACAAGTTTATTTAGCTGCGCACGTAACATTATAGATTTACTAGTTATGCTGCGCTCCTCATACCAAGCAATACATAACACCAAAAAAAACAGCTTATAGTAATTTAACTTATCTATTGATGGGTAAAACGTGCTTTTTTTATCAACGCTATTTTTATAGTTGTTTAACAGCGCTTTTTTACTTTGCTCATTAAGGTTAAAACTCACTGCAAGGGCTGCCAAATCAAAATATACATCGTTAGTTTGCGCGTACTCAAAATCAATTAAATACATGCCCGAAGCATTTACAATAATGTTATCTTTTACCAAGTCATTATGACAAAAGCCTTCATCAAATTGTATGGCTGCAACTACTTTGAGTGCCTGCTCTATTTGAGGTTTATATTGCGTATATACGCCGGTGCTTTGATAAAAATGCAGCTCTTTAGCTATATCCATTGGCGCAGTAGACACTTTGTAATTGTGCACTTGAGCAAGTTTATTAATAAAGCTAAGCGTTATATCCGATTGCGCTGTATTACCTTCAATATAATTAAATACCGCACGGCTATTCTTTTTATCGAGCCAAACAGGCGCAGGACATATATTAAGCTCACTTAAAAAACGCTGTGCTTCAAGTCCTATGGCTGGCCAATGGCTTTTATAACACTTTAATAAATACCCTTGTTGTTTGGTACGTATTAAAAAATTATCGTTACTAAAACCATTGAGTAGTCGCTCGCTTGAAGTAACGCTAGTAGGCTCTATAAACGCCCTACACATTTTTACTAGCTGATTATGCTCAATCATTAATTAAAGCTGAGCTAGCGGCTTAGCTTGGCTTTGTTCGTACTCTTCGTACCAAGTTTTAAAGCCCCACGCGGCCATAATGGTATAAAATATAAAGAGCGCAAGCGTTGGGTAATAGCCTTTTTCATAATATAAATACATGGAAGCTGCATCTATTACAATCCAGTACAGCCAGTTTTCGAGGACTTTTTTAGCAACTAAGTAAGTAGTTACTACGGCAAAACACGTTGTGAAACTATCAAGATAAGCAAAATCGGCATGCGTATAGTTTTGCATAACGTAACCAATTGTAATTGCAGCTACGGTTGTTAAACTAATTAAAACAGCATGACGGTTTATCGACCACGATGTAATATTTAAATTTTCAGCTTTGCCTTTTCTCCATACAACCCATCCAAACACAGCCATATACATATAATAAAAATTAAGTAACGACTCCATGAGCAATGCGCCATTCCAGTACATAATTGTATAAATGAGCGTGCTAAAAAATGCCGCCGGCCAACACCATAAGCTTTCTTTTATTGCCAATAATAAGTACGCCATCGACAATCCTACCGCAATGTATTCCCAATGCGACATTGCTGTAAAACCGCTTAAGGTTTGTGTTAAAAAGTCCATATTATGCAATCACCGTTTAGTTGCGCCATTTGTTATACCAATCTGCTTATATACGGGGTCTATTTAACGTTAAGAAAATTACGCTAGAACTAGGCAAAATTTTTGTATCTAGTTGTTCTAAATAAAAAATTTTTAACGACGTTATAGTGCAATTTAATTCGTTAAATTGATCAAAGATTTATGCAGGTTGGTATTATAGATTATTCAGGCGATAAGTCGCCAGAGAGAAACTTACATACAAAAATAGCTTTACCAAATTCTTCATATGAGCGCTTAATTTCGGTATTTAACACCTGCATTACTAAATCATAATCACCAAAAATTTGCGTTGATAGCGTATTAGTAATCACTTTTAAATTTTCGTATTCGTTTAAGCGGTCAATAAAGCCTTTAATAAACGGAATGTAATCTTGGTGAAGTGGATATTTACTGATCTCTACTGATAATTTCATTTTAAACTCTACTTTTTAATTATTTGATTTAAACAAATCATTCAATGCCAGTTCAATACAGTGTAAAATTATACTAACACTCAATTTAACTGAGCTTATTATGGCACGCAGAATAACGTATACATTTAAAAACCAACCGCGCGAAATTAACTTCGCAAAAGATAAATACCACGACATGTATCAAGCTATTGCTGCTGCCGAGGGGATTGATTTAACAAATTACTTAAACATGGTACGCCAAATAGAAATGACCTCAAAAGGGTCTGCTTCTGTTCGTAACTTTCGCGACCAAGAATTTGCCCGTATGGGCTTTAGCGACATTTACTTTATAAAAGAGTAATTATACTCAATTGGTGTACGCTAAAAACTAACTATGGCTGATACTCATAACTTACGCGTGGTGTAATATTACATAATAGCTCGTAAGGAATAGTATCAGCGCACAGTGCTATTTCTTCAACTGGAAGCTCAGGGCCCCACATAGTGACTCTGTCGCCAACTTTAATATTATGCTCATTAGCGCCTATATCAACGCTGATCATGTCCATAGCTACGCTTCCTACAATACCATAACGCTGCTCACCAATTATTACCGGTGTCCCCTCTTTAGCATGCCGAGGATAACCATCGCCATAACCCATAGCTACAACAGCTAACTTGGTTGGTTTATCGCTTTTCCAACGACCACCATACCCAACAGCCTCATTAGCAGGCACATCTCGCACTGCAATTACGCGCGTAGTTAAGCGCATAACTGGTTTTAATTTGTGTTGCTGCCCAATACTATTTGCCATTGGCGATACACCATATAACATAAGCCCAGGACGCACCCAATCGCCATGACCGCTCGGCCAGGCAATAATACCAGCCGAATTTGATAAACAATGCGCTTGGTCAATACCATTCACTAAATTATCAAACAACGTAATTTGCTGAACCGTTTTAGCATTATCAACGTCATCAGCACACGAAAAGTGGGTCATTAAATTAACGGTATTTTTAGCGTTAGGTGTTTTTTGCAAGCGGCTATAAAAGGCTTCAAACTGCTCTGGCGCAATACCTAATCGATGCATACCTGTATTTACTTTTAACCAGCATGTTATTGGTGCATCTAGCTTTGCTTTTTCAAGCGCCGCTAATTGGTACTCATCGTGAATAATAGTTTGAAAATTGTTGGCGAGCAGAATCGGTAAGTCGGCTTTGTTAAAAAAGCCTTCTAGTAAAACAATTGGTTTTGTTAAGCCCCCAGCTCGAAGGGCAAGCCCTTCATCTATACGTGCCACAGCAAATGCGTCAGCATTATTTAAATGCTGCGCAATCGTTACTAATCCATGCCCGTAAGCATTTGCTTTTAGCACCGCCATCACTTTGCTGTTAGGTGCAAAGCCCTTAACTTGCGCTAAATTATGCGCAAGTGCCGTTAAGTTAATTTCAGCAGTCGCTAAGCGCATTAGTAATCGTCATCTACCGCTGGTCCCGCGTAATTATCAAAGCGAGAAAATTGACCTTGGAATGTTAAACGCACTTTACCAATTGGGCCGTTACGTTGTTTACCTATGATGATTTCGGCAATACCTTTATCGGTACTGTCTTCGTTATAAACTTCGTCACGGTAAATAAACATGATTAAATCGGCATCCTGCTCTATCGACCCTGACTCACGTAAATCTGAGTTAATTGGGCGTTTATCGGCACGTTGCTCTAGCGTGCGGTTTAGCTGCGAAAGCGCAACAACCGGACATTTTAGCTCTTTTGCTAGCGATTTAAGTGAACGCGAAATTTCAGCAATTTCAAGTGTTCGGTTATCAGCAAGGCTAGGTACGCGCATTAGCTGCAAGTAATCGACCATGATCATACTAATGCCGCCGTGGTCACGCGCAATACGACGTGCACGAGAGCGAACATCGGTAGGTGTTAAGCCCGAGGCATCATCAACATACATTTTGCCTTTTTCCATCAACAAGCCCATTGTTGATGAAAGTCGCGCCCAATCGTCATCATCTAACTGACCTGTACGTACCTTAGTTTGGTTAATACGGCCAAGAGACGCTAACATCCTCATCATAATTTGTTCTGAAGGCATCTCTAGCGAGTAAATTAGCACGGGTTTGTCTTGAGTCATTGCGGCATGTTCTGCAAGATTCATCGCAAAGGTGGTTTTACCCATTGAAGGACGCGCTGCAACAATAATTAAGTCAGACGGTTGCAGGCCCGTCGTCATTTTATCAAGATCGGCATAACCTGTACTTACACCCGTTACACCATCTTGTGGCGATTGATAAAGCTCTTCTATTTTATCAACGGTTTTTTCGAGTATGTTATGAATACTTTGCGGGCCTTCCGTACTTTTTGTACGTTGCTCGGCAATTTTAAATACTTTGCTTTCGGCAAAATCGAGTAGGTCGTGACTAGTACGCCCTTCGGTATTAAAACCCGCTTCGGCTATTTCATTTGCCACGCCAATCATTTCACGTACAACAGCACGCTCACGTACAATGTTTGCGTAGGCATCAATGTTGGCTGCACTTGGCGTATTTTTAGCAATTTCGGCTAAGTAAGCAAAACCCCCAATACCTGCAAGTTTATTATTTTTTTCTAAACTTTCAGAAATAGTGATTAAATCTATCGGATCGCCAATCTCAGCAAGTGCCGTCATCGCCTCAAAAATTAACTTGTGCGTGCGGGTATAAAAATCCTGTGATACAACAAGCTCAGCTACGCGGTCAAAAGCTTGGTTATCAAGCATTAAGCCACCTAAAACAGATTGTTCAGCTTCTATTGAATGGGGAGGAACTTTAAGAGTATCGACTTGCTTATCTGGTTTGGCCATAACTTCACAGTAGTAAAATTGAATGGCTCTATTCTATCGACTTGCAGGGGCTGTGCAAATAGAAAAGCAGGAAATCTTTCCTGCTTTTTGTAATCGTGATGGGGAATGAGTGTTATTTGGTACGAAGCTCTATTCGTCCACTTATGGTATCCATTTCAACATTTGCATTACCGCCATTAATACTAAACTCTAAATCACTGGCTGGGCCATATTTAGCTTTACTGACTTTGTCACTACTGACTTTGTTAATGATTTTACCATTAGCATGGGCTTTAATTTCAAACTTTGCTGATACACTTTGTGGGAAATAAAAGTCGGCATCACCACTTACTGATTCAAAACGTACATCACCGCCTTTTAAAAGCTCGTTAATCTGTACTTCTGCTTCGCCATTGACCGTATTAATACGTAGGTTTTTAATAGCCGATAGCGTAAATTCTATATCGCCATTTACGTTTTCAAGGCGTACATCATTAGCGCTTGAAGTTGATTTAATATCACCATTAACAGCGCTAAAACGCAGCTCACCACTTGATTGCCTATCGTTAATTTCACCATTTACGGTTTCAAACTGAATATTCCCGTTTAAGTTCTCAGCGTTCACATCACCATTTACAGTGGTGAGCTTAATGTTGCCAGTAATATCATCTACCGTAATTTCGCCGTTAACCACATCAACTTCTGCGCCGTTTTTAAGCTCCTTTGCAGTCACCGATACATTAACGCCAGCAAACTCTAAACTACTGCTTTTAGGCATAAATATAGTTAGGTTTGAGCCGTCACCACTATTACCCCAATTTGATTTACGGGGCATTTTTACAATAAACTGTGTTTTATCGCCACTTGTTTTAAGCTCATAACCCTGTGCTTTATCATCAAGCTCGCCAGATACTTTAAATTCGTTTTTATCCCAGCCTGTAATATGTATATCACCGCGTTGGTTTTCAATAAAAATAGTGCCGCCACTTGGTACGTCTATTTGCTTATCTATTTTTTCACCCGCAAATGCCGCCAGTGGAAATAAGCTCAGTCCTAATAAAATCGCTTTCATATCGTACTCCTAAATGTGCTGCCAACGTGGCGCGTGCACCTTGTTAATTAAATCAAGTTGTTGTTGATATATTTGCGCTAACATTGTCAGTAGCGCTTGGTTTTGTGGTTCGTTTTCAAGAGCTTGCTTTATTGCTTGCTCAGCATCTTCAAGTTCTTGTAGTTGCGCTTGCCAGTTAGTGGTTAATGCTTCTTTATTTTCGTATTCAACTAACAAACTATTTTTTTGAGCCGAAAAGTAATCACTTATAGCCACTACGGGCTGTGGTTCAGGTGCTATAACAAATATATTAACAGCAATTAAAGCAGCCACAGTACACGCTGCTATTGCCGTTAGTTTTGGCCAACTAATAGTGCTGTTTGGGTTCTGCTTATTATTAACAATTGCTCGCTCAATCCCCGCCCATAAATCTTTTTGTGGCGTAATTTCTTTATCAAGCGTGTTTAATGACTTATTTAAGTAGTCGTTAAAGTTTGGTTTACTCATTTTCATACCACTCTTGTAATAACTGCCTAGCACGATGATATTGTGACTTACTTGAACCAACAGCCATACCTAATTGCTCCGCGATTTCCTCGTGCCTGTAACCTTCAATAGCAAATAATACAAATACCATACGTGCGCGCTCAGGAAGCCTTACTATTAACTTATCGAGGCCATTTAAGCCTTTGCAGTCGTTAGCTGATTGCTCATCCATACCGCTGTGTTCAATACTTACTACTTTTTGTAACCAGTTTTTTTGCTTACGCAGGTAACTTATCGCTACGTTACTGGCAACACTATATAGCCAAGTAGAAAACTGCGAACGCCCATCAAATAATGCTATTTTATGCCATACCTGTACAAATACCTCTTGGGCGGCGTCTTCGGCGTGTTCTTGGTCTGCTAATAAGCGTAAACATAAACCGTATACTCGTTTTATATGTAACTCATAAAGCGTTGTGTATGCGCCTTGATCACCCGATTTAACTCGCTCAATGAGTGCAGCTTCGCACAAAGGCGTTGGTTCGGGTTTAACGTGTAACATCCGTGATGCCGCCTTTTAATTATTATTGTTGAGTTGCTATTTAAGTGTATTGATAAGTTAGACGTAATGACAGTTCGAAAAGGTTTAAAAGGAATGAAAAAATAATTGAATAAAAAAGGGGCTTATACGAGGCTCTATACCAATTCGCTTAATTAAGTGATCTATTTTGAGGATGGAAAAACGTGTTGATAGCTAGACAAAAAATTCGCTATTTAGTTGTTCTCGGCAATTGCTCCTGCATTGCTCTACCTTCTGCATCCATGCAGTCGTAAATGAGAATTTTTTAACACAGGTAGCGACACGTTTAGCCCCGCAAAATGATTAAGTATTATTGCGGATTGGTATTATTTAACTGTGCCCTCAACTAATGAAGTTAGCCAAATTATAGGCACAAAAAAGCCGTGCTAATAGCACGGCTTTTTTAGCTTAATTAAAAATTAAGCTTCAGCGATTACGATTACTTTGATAGTAGCCGTTACGTCTGAGTGAACTGAAATTGATACGTCAAATTCACCAGTCTCACGGATAGTACCTAGAGGCAAACGAACTTCTGACTTAGCAACTTCAACACCAACAGCTGAGATAGCGTCAGCGATGTCACGAGTACCGATTGAACCGAATAACTTACCTTCGTCACCAGCTTTAGATACTAATGTAACTTCTGCTAATGCTTCTAGTTTTTCAGCGCGTGCTTGTGCAGCAACTAACTGTTCAGCGATTTTCGCTTCAAGTTCTGCACGACGAGCGTCAAACGTTTCAATGTTAGCTTTAGTCGCAGGAACTGCCTTACCTTGCGGGAAAAGGAAGTTACGTGCGAAACCAGATTTAACTACAACCTGTTCACCTAGGCTACCTAGGTTAGCGATCTTATCTAGTAGAATAACTTGCATGTTTCTACACCTTTTAAAAACTGTTAATCCGCTGCTTACTTATGTAAGTCAGTGTATGGAAGAAGGGCTAAGTAGCGAGCACGCTTAATAGCAGTTGCTAGCTGGCGCTGGTATTTAGCGCTAGTACCTGTGATACGGCTAGGTACGATTTTGCCACTTTCTGTAACATAGTTTCTAAGAGTAGCTAGATCTTTGTAATCGATTTGTTGTACGCCTTCCGCTTTAAAGCGGCAGAACTTACGACGTCTGAAATAACGTGCCATGAGATTAATT
This sequence comes from Pseudoalteromonas sp. SR43-3, assembly GCF_014163875.1. Classification (NCBI taxonomy): domain Bacteria; kingdom Pseudomonadati; phylum Pseudomonadota; class Gammaproteobacteria; order Alteromonadales; family Pseudoalteromonadaceae; genus Pseudoalteromonas; species Pseudoalteromonas sp. SR43-3. Next base: position 82,127 of record NZ_JACJEC010000002.1, read on the forward strand.
CCTCAAATAATTCTTTCTATATGCTGAGCATGCAAAACCAATTGGCTAAGGCCGTTACGACCTTCGTGGCGATTTAAAAAACCACTCACTTGCAATGCCTGCCCAACGTGCAAATGTTGAGTCTGTTGTTGCATTTGCTTTCCACTGGCAACTACCTGAAGCCTCACATAACTATTACGGTTAAGGTCTGCTTCGGTTTGCATTGATTTATGTTCTACAACAAAAATACAATGCGGGATGCCAGCAGGGCTTTGGCTAAACTTGGGAGTTTTACAAACTACCCCAGATATAACCAGCTGATTCATATATGGGCTAACCATTATAATAACTGCTGACTACATGCCATGCTAGGACTCAAAACAATTAAGCAGCTGGTGCTTCTTTCTTCTCTTCTCTTGCAAGAGGAGACGCTTCAGTTACAGCATTTTTAGTACGCATAACTAAGTTACGAAGCACTGCATCGTTGTAGCGGAAAGTAGTTTCTAGCTCGCTGATTACTTCAGTAGGTGCTTCAACGTTCATAAGAACATAATGAGCTTTATGAAGCTTGTTGATTGGGTAAGCCAGTTGACGGCGGCCCCAGTCTTCAAGACGGTGGATAGTACCACCAGCTTCAGTGATAGAACCAGTATAACGTTCGATCATACCAGTTACTTGCTCACTCTGATCAGGGTGAACCATGAATACGATTTCGTAATGACGCATGGATATTCCTTACGGTTAATAGAGCCTTCTACCGTTTCGGCCGGTCGGTTTAAGGCAAGGAATTAATAGTTTAAAAGCCGAAATGAGCGCGCATTTTACGCTTAGACGGATAATTAAGCAAGCAGGTTTTTTAAGCTTTTATAGATAAGAGTTTAAAGGCAATTATTGCGAGCTTCGCTCATCCCGTTAGCAAGCCTTAGGCCTAAAGGAAAAGCTAAACTCGTAGTTTAATATTTATCATATACGCCAAGCTTGCGCGCATAAAAAAGCGCAGCTTTGAATTACTTAAGTCTAACACCTGCCTCAAAATATAAGTATTTACTCAAGCTTAAAGCCGTGCAATTATTAAGCAATACATTATTAAATAAGGATATTTATGAAGCTCTTACTATCGCTTGTATTAATACTTACTTTTAGTACACCATTTTTAAGCCACGCAAAAACCAATACAACTGACATAACCGTTGGTAAAAAAGTCATTCTGCAATCAAAAATACTTAACGAAGACAGACCCATTAAAATTTTCATACCTGACACTGTAAAAGACGATCAGCCGCTTTATGTTATTTATTTACTTGATGGTGTTGAGCACTTTCATACGGCGTCTGGTGTTATTAAATCCCTTGTTGATTACGAGCAGATACCTAATGCCTTGCTTGTTGGTATTGATACAACTAACCGCGTTCGTGATTACTTACCTAAAGTAGATGGTGAGCCTAAAACTGAGTTTCAAACCTTTGTAAAAAATAAATGGCCTGAAGCGGGGCAAACTGACGAGTTTTTGAAATTTGTTTCTGACGAACTTATGCCATACATAAATTCTAACTACTCAACTAACGGCTACAACACGTTAATTGGCCACTCTAATGCAGGTACTTTAGCGCTTTATACTTTAGTTAATCAGCCTGAGTTATTTAATAACTATATAGCTATAAGCCCAAACAGTTGGTGGAGTGATGAAGAATTAAAAAATAATATTATAAAATACACTAAAAGCCCTAAAGGCGGTCAATCGTTATTTATTAGTGTAGCAAGTGAAGGGTCACGCTTTTATACAGGTGTATTAAATACTTTAGTAAATTTAGAGCAACAAATGCCCACACAGCTAAAATGGGAATATAAGCATTACCCTACTTTTAGTCATATGGGCACCATACTACCAGCGCTTAGCGATAGCCTAATTCACTTATTTGGCGACCTAATTTTTAGCGTTACTGACGAGCACGGAAGATTTGCTGATGTATCGCTTATTACAGGTTACTACCAAGCACTGAGTGATAAATATGGGTTTGAGCTTAAAATTCCACAAGATGTATATGTAGAATTTGCTCATAGCCAGCAAAAATTTGGTAACACAGCTAAAGCTGTTACCACGCTTAAACACTTTACTACTCATTACCCAAATGCAGCCTATTCTCACATGCGTTTATCGCAAGGCTATACTGAAAATAAGCAGTTCAAAGAGGCCGTCACTAGTATGAAACACGCATTAGAACTTGCTAAGCAAAACTCGCGAGATCCAATGTTAATTGATGCGCTCAAAGATATGGTGAATGAAGCACAAAAGAATTTGTAACTGATTTAACGCAAAGCACTTTTTAGCTAACGATAGTAATTACAAGCTACGCTCGCGTGAAAATGAGCAGCTCTAAATTTATTTCAAACTAGTTAAAAACAAAAAACCGATGTTTAAACTAAACATCGGTTTTGAATAAAAAAGCTCATTTGATTTACTTACAAATGCTTTTTAAGAAACTCAGTAACCTCTTTGTATTGTACTTTTAAGCTTTCTGGATCATCAAAAAAGTGTGTTCCGTCATCAATTTCAACATACTTTATATCTAGGTTTCGCTTTGCTTTATCATAAAAATATTTTGATTGTCGATAGTCAACTCTCGTATCTTTTGTCCCATGGATAAGCAAAATTGGGGCTTTAATTCGGTTAATCATATTGATTGCCGAAACCTCAGATAATGCATCAACGGCTTTACTATCAGTCATATCAACAATATTACCTAGGTAGGCATCTTGTCGCTCTTCATCTTCAACTAACCCTTTTAGATCCGATATTCCAGAAATACTAATAATGCATTTAAAGCGTTCGGGCTCTTGCCATGCAGCTGTTAATGCAACATAACCACCATAACTTGCGCCATAAATACATGCATTATTTTTTGATGTTAATCCGGTTCTAGTAGCCCAATCCATCGCATCATATACATCTTGTTGCATACGTTTACCCCACTGATAATAACCATCAGTTTCAAAAGCGCTACCAAAACCTTCTGAGCCCCTGAAGTTCACTTGCAATACCGCATAACCTAAACTAACTAAATATTGAAGCTCTCGATTAAAGTATTTGTAGTCTCGACTATGCGGTCCTCCGTGAGGCATAACAATTAGCGGCGGAGTTTTAATCCCTTCTGGTTTTGTAAAATAGCCTGAGATTTCAGCTCCATCACTCGCTTTAAAGCTATAGTTTTGCACTGGTACAAATTTATTACGTGCTAAATAAGGAAATTTAGATAACCAAGCGCCGCCCTTCTTTGTGTTTAAATCAAAATAATAATAAGTAGGGCTGACTGAATCACTTATTACATTTACAAGAATTCGTGTTCTATCTTTACTACGGCTAACAATACTAGCTTGCTTATCACCAAATAAATTAGTAACCATAAGCTCTTGCTTACCGTCTACCTCTGAAAAATAATGGCTCTTGTAGAAATCATCATAGTAGCCAACCCCTATAAAATCGCCCTCACTATTAACGATTGCATTATTTATATCGTATTTATCATTGCTATAAACAAGCTCTTCAAACTCCCCTGACTCGATATCATATGACCATAAAGCTTGTCTGTTTAATACACGATCAGAAAGGACGTAAGCTTTTGTACCATCTTCATTAAGGCCTTGGATGGAGAAAGTACTATCTTCACCCAATATATGGGTATGAATCATTTTTAATGCTTCATCTTTCTTTGCTCGATACCATATTGAAGCAATAAACTTATCATCTTTTTTATCAATTGCGATCCCCAGGCGTAAAACTCCCTTAGGGTCTGCATACCAACTTCCAATATTTTCTTTATTCCTCTGAATTTTATCAAAACTAGAATCACCTAATTCAACTTTAAAAACAGAATAAGCTTTATCTTTTTCATCAAACGTTGACACTAGCGCGAAATCTGGCTCATTTTTAAGTGAGGAAACGAGTCTGAAACTCTGATATCTATACCACTTATATTCAGAAAAACGTCGCGTAGTTAGCATTTTACTTTCATTGGTTTCAACATTGATCGAATATAACCTTGAAACTCTCATGTATTGACCATTGACATATTCAGGGTAACTAGCAGAAACAATGATATATTTATTACCTGACCAACGAATAAAGTCGACTCTGTCTTTATCTTTTTTGAGACTTGCTAATATATTGAATTCGATACTAGGAAATTTAGCTAAACTGATAGTAGGGCCTTCAGCAGTATTATAAAGTGTTGCTATCATTTCTCCATTTGGCGATATTTGTGGTTGCTCTACCATTGGAAGTTTAGCGTAAGACTCCCACGGTTTATCTTTTGCATGAACTACAGACGCAGTTAATAAAAAAAATAAGAGTGTTATTTTTAACATTTATTTCTTCCTTAAAATTTAGTAAAAACTTTTTATTATATTTAATGTAAAAATAACAAAGTTTACCGAAAAAACATACAAAGTAAGTACTTAATTTATTTTAATAAAAAACCGCTTTTCTCGTGGGGTTTTGTTTCACTCAACCTACATCACTTTCCTATCGCTTCTTTGGCGAACAGGTGTTTTATTGGGCCTAAATTATCAACTAATGATAGCCCTACTCCGCGGATAAGTTTTTTAACCGGGTTTGCACCTTCAAATAGCTCTTTTAACCCCTGCATCATGGCTATGTGCTTTTGCGCATCGAGCTTACGGGTACGTTCGTAATCGCGAAGTGTGCGCGAGCTTGCAAACTCCTTGCTATCACTTGTGAGTAGCTCAATTAAATAAGCGGCATCTTTTAGGCCTAGATTCATACCAAGCCCTGCAAGTGGATGGATTGTATGTGCAGCATCGCCAATGAGTACCACTTTGCCTGAAACCCATTGCTGGGCGTAGCGCATTTTAAGTGGAAAAGCAGCGCGTTTGCTTTGCACTTCACACAGCCCGCATTGGCCATCTATGGCTGCCATTACGGCTTTATTAAAGCTGCTGTCGTCCATTGCAAGCAGCTCATCGCAGTGGTTTGGGCTAGTAGACCATACTATTGAATGGGTATTTGCATCGCTCAGAGGTAAAAATGCCAGCGGCCCGGTTGGTAAAAACACTTGGCGTGCGGTGTTTTCGTGCGGCTCTTTGGTTTTTACGGTTGCGACTAGCGCATGGTGATCGTAATCTTTAAAGCTAAGTGCCATATTAAATTGTTTGCGAATAGCTGAGTTTGCCCCATCAGCGGCCACCAGCAGTTTTGCAATAATTGGCTCGCCACTTTTAAGCGTTATAAATACATCTGATTCGCTTTGATGTATTTGCTGATACTGCGTATCAAACATTAGTGTTGCGCTGCTTTGTTGCTCTAGCTCTTTTATAAGCGCGTAGCGGATAATGTCGTTTTCAACAATGTGGCCTAAATGATCAAGCTCAAGTTGTTTGTTATCAAACGCTATTTTGCCAAAGCTGTCGGCATCACGTACGTCCATATGCGTATAAGCGCACGCTCGCTGTGCGATAATTTCTGGCCATACATTTAATTGCTCAAGCAAGGTTTGACTTGCAATGCTTAGCGCACTTACGCGCAAACCATATTCGTCAGTTGGCAACGCTTGTGTTGGTGCGCCGTCGAGTACAACGACGCTTATATCGGCTTTTGCCAATCCAAGTGCTAGTGTTAGCCCTACGCAGCCACCACCTACAATACAAACCTGTGCTTGCTTCATAAACGCCTACCTTGTTTAACTTGCCCCATTAACTGTTTGGCTAATGGCGCTTTTAATGCGGGAAATAAATCCATCGAAAACAACCCAATACTGCGCCCCAATGCGAGCACTCGCGATGAGTTTGAAAAAAGCCTAACAAGTGCATCGGTTAAGCTCATTACGGTTTTTATATCATCACTGCGCTTTTTAGAATATTCACGTGTAAACGCATAGCTGCCTAAACCGTGTTGGCTGTTTGCTATTAAATTACTTAGTACTTGCACGTCGCGAAGGCCTAAATTAAAACCTTGCCCTGCAATAGGATGAATAGCATGTGCGGCATTACCAATAACCACTGTACGGTGCGCAGTCAAAGACTCGACTTGCCCGTAAACGAGCGGGTAACTCGTGCGCATGCCTACTTTAGTAAATTGACCACCGCGATAACCAAACGCACTTTGTAGGGCACTTATAAAGTCTTGTTCATTAAGTGCCATGTGCTGTTCAACCTGATCTTGGCTCATACACCACACCAACGAATAACGGTTATTGCTCATGGGTAATAACGCCATAGGCCCGCTTTGTGTAAAACGCTCAAAGGCATGATTATTATGCCCACCAGCTACTTCTACATTGGCAATAATTGCGCCTTGTTCATAAGGCTGGGTATTAAAGCCAAGCTCAAGTAAATTACGTGTGGGTGATTGTGCACCATCAGCAATAACCAATAGCGCTGCGCTTAATTGCTCGCCGCTTTGCAGGGTAAGTGTATTGCTGTGCAGGGTTTGCTCAATGGCAATTACGCTATCGGGGCACAAAAGCGTAATATTTGATTGCGTTAAACGCAGGTGGAGCGCTCGGCCAAAAGGGTTAACTTCTACTACGTAACCAAGTGAAGGTTTAGCAAATTCGTCGCAATTAATGTGCGCTTTGCCAAAGTGGCCTCTATCAGACACGCTCACTTTTTTGATTGCGGCGGTGTAAGGGGCATTTTGTTCAAATAAATTGAGGCTTTGTAAATACTCTACCGATTGCTGAGCAAGTGCAATGCTTCTGTCATCAAAGCTTGGGTGGTAGTCGCCGGTAACTTGATTAGCTTCTACAACGGCAATATTTAACGCGGGATTAGTTTTAGCCACACTTAACGCGCAGCTTGCTCCCGCTAAACCACCGCCAATAACAACTACATCAAACTGCTTAGCCACTTTACTCTCCGAGCTTTATACGTTTTTAGCACTTTGCATAAGTGCTTCTATATCGCTAATTTTTTTAGGCACGCTTAGGGTCAAGTTTTCATGGCCTGTTTCGGTAACTAGCAAGTTATCTTCAATACGAATACCAATGCCTTTGTATTTTTGCGGTGCGCTTGAGTCTTCGCTGATATAAAGCCCAGGCTCTATGGTGAGTACCATACCGGGCTCAAATGCACGCTCAACGTTATTTACTTTGTAATCGCCAACATCATGCACATCTAAACCAAGCCAATGCCCAAGCCCGTGCATGTAATATTCTTTACATGCCCCTTTTGCCATTAGCTCATCAAAGTCGCCGGTTAAAATACCTAAATCAAGTAAACCTTGGGTCATTACTTCCATTGCTAGTTTATTAGCATGCGACATGTAACCACCGGGTTTTACTTCATCAAAAGCAACTTCTTGCGCTTTAAGAACAATATTATAAAGCGCGGCTTGCTCTTCGCTAAATTGACCATTTACTGGAAAAGTACGGGTAATATCGGCTGCGTAACCTTGTAGCTCACAACCGGAGTCTATAAGTACCAGGTCGCCATTTTTTAATACGTCGCTATTTTGCGTGTAATGTAAAATATTGGCGTTGTCGCCACTACCAACAATTGTGCCGTACGCCGGGTGCGGCGCACCATTCATAGCATAATGATGATGCAGCTCTGCCTCTAGCTGAAATTCAGTAGCTCCGGGGTGTGAAAAACGCATAGCGCGCATGTGCCCTCTCGCACTAATTTCACAACCTTCTCGCATAACATCTATCTCGCTTGTCGATTTAAACAAACGCATTTCATGAATAAGGCCGCGTATTTCTTTTAAAGTACTCGGTGCTTTGAGGCCTTTTCGCGCACCACTTCTAAGTGTACCTAGTAACGTAAACACTTTGGTATCAAATGAAGGATAAGCACCTTGTGCAAAATAAATCGCATCTTTTTCATTTAGTATATCGAGCAGCTTATCGTTTAATTCACTTAGCGGGTAAGCTTCATCAAACAAGTAGTCGCTTTTAGCTTTATCAAAGCCAACTCTGCGGCCATGCCAAATTTCTGCAAGCTTGTCTTTATCTAAGCAAAATAAAGTACTGGGTGCATCGCTGTTGTTACATAGTACAAGTACAGCGTCGGGTTCGTTAAAGCCTGTTAAATAGAAAAAGTCGCTATCTTGTCTAAATGCATATTCGGTATCGCGGCTACGCGTCACTTCGCTTGCAGCAGGAATAATAGCAACGCTATTTTTATCCATTTGCGCAAGTAAACGCTCGCGGCGTGCTTTAAATTCTGACTTTTGTACTTCAACCATTATTAACCAATCCGTTTAACTTTTTAAACTAATGAAGTGTTTTTTTAGTACTTTGCGTGTTTTGCTCTTTACCAAGCTCTGCGAAACAAAGTAGTGCTGATACGCGCACATATTCAATCACTTCGTGCAGCGCTTGGCTGTCTTCTTCGGTTTCTTCAAAAGTGGTATCTAGGCGAGTGATTTCGCTAAAGTCAGTAATAACCTCTTTAACATCGCTTGATAACTTACCGTAATCTTTTTGCTTTAAGCCAAAACCAAGCATAAACCCTGCTACCCATGATACGAGGCCATTAGCCTGATCGATGAGTGTTTCGTCATCGTTTGGTAAAAATAAATCAAACTGAAATTCGTCATCATTAAAGCTCGCAACTACTTGCTTATAAATAGTGCCAAAAAACTGCTTTAAATCGTTACTAAATGATTCACCATCGTTAAACACATCGCTCAAAAGGCCTAAGTATTCTTTGTCGTCAATGGTTAAACCACACGCAAGTAAACCACTAATTACACCATGCGCTTCGGCAGGTGATACAAATATTTCGTTTTTTTCTAAAAGCAGTTGAGCTTTTTCGTAATCGGGTAAATCGTTCATAATCGAATCTTCGCTTTGCAAGTTAAGGCAATGCTACCACTCGATAAAAAGCAACTCCAATTAATTGTATGATCAAGCTCAAAAACCATGCGATAAAGTAAATGACGAGTTAAAGGTGCGGGAAAACTAAGCGAACGGTTTAATTTTTTACGTTTAGGGTTTAAGGATTGGATTATGTCTTATATACTTAAATTGTTCCCTGGGGTACCGGAGCTTGGTTAAGTCCCTGAGCCGATAAATTTTATACCAGGATTTCTGTTCGTCTACTATTGTGCAAGCTTGGCATGTACCGAGAAGCCTACGGTAAACCGCAGATTTCCGCCCTGAAACCTTCTGGTTTCAGGACTGAAACCGGGTACCGTATCTTGGGGAACACCTTCTTATTTTTATACTCCCTCTTATTACTTATTCATTTTTTTGCTATACCTTCGTACATTATTTTTATAATTTTTGGCAAAAAAAAAGCTGCAAGCAATTTCTTACTTACAGCTAAATTTTAAATGCTTACGCTTATTTACTTAAACCAACCTTGAAAGCGCTCCATCATCATGTAGTTTATTGGCACTAACAATAAAGTAATAAAGGTCGCAAAAATAATCCCAAACCCTAGACTTACCGCCATAGGTATTAAAAACTGCGCCTGAGTCGCTTTTTCAAATAATAACGGCATTAAGCCAATAAAGGTCGTTAAACTAGTTAGCATTACAGGGCGAAAACGCGATGCACCTGCAATTTTAACCGCATCTAGTAATTTGCCGCCTTCACTGCGCTTTTTATTGATAAAATCAACTAGTACAAGGGAGTCATTTACTACCACCCCAGTTAAAGCGAGCATACCAAGCAAGCTCATAATGGTTAAATCCATGCCCATAATCCAATGCCCGACTACAGCACCTATCATGCCAAATGGAATTACACTCATTACTATAATTGGCTGTAAGTAAGATTTAAGCGGTATTGCTAATAGCGCATAAATTATGAAAAATACAAACACAAGCGCCCAAGCCAATGACCCAAACGACTCTCGCTGCTCTTTAGCCTCACCTTCTAGTTTGTAATCTACTCCAGGATATTGCTGCATTAATTCATCTAAATACTCCGTTAGGTCAGCCTGAAGTATGGTCATGTTGGTGTTATTTTTTTCGATATCCGCTGTTACATTTAAAGTACGGTAGCGGTCTATTCGGTTAATAGTTGACGGGCTTTGCCCTGCGGTAAGGGTTGCAACATGCGATAACGGCACCGAGCCACCAGTAGGTGTATTGATGAGTATATTTTGTAAATCGGCTACAGAGCGGCGCTCGTCTATGGGCAAGCGTACCATTACTCGTACATCATCACGTCCGCGCTGAATACGTTGGACTTGCGAGCCAAAGAACGAGTTACGCACTTGACCTGCAACATTGACTCTATTTAAGCCCAGCGCTAAGCCTTGCTGCGTAAGCTCTATTTGTAACTCTTCTTTACCATCAGACATGCTATCGGCAATATCAAATACCGTTGGGTAGGTCGATAAACGGGTTTTAATGTGATCAGCCACGTCTTGTAAAATAGTCAACGAAGTCCCGCTCAGCTGCACGTCAATTGGGTCAGAACTTCGGCCAATTTCAGCTCTAAACGTTAAGCTTTCAGCGCCTGGAATGACACCAATTAAATCGCGCCATTCGCTGGCAAGCTCTCTTGATCCTATGTCTGATTCACGCTTTTCAGCCGGTGTTATTTCAAAGCGTACAGAACCTGAATTAGATACACCACCGCGCCCACCTGTTGTGGCTAATATATTTAAAATAACGCTTTCACCTGTATCTGGGTCGCGGTATTTTTCTTGTAATTGCTGCGCCTTTTGCGACATATCAATTACGTATTTATTAGTGACTTCAAACGGCGTACCTGTTGGTAGTGTTAAGTTAACGCGGACTGTTTCGCTTGGTATACGCGGGAAAAATACAAACTTAGTCCAACCACTAGTGATCATGGTTAAAATTATTATAAACACACCAACAAACAAACTTACCGAAGCCAATTTATGGCGCAGTGCTAAATTTAAAGTGGGTTGGTAGTATTTTAAAATCGCGTTTTCAAATCCATCTGCAAAACGCTGTTGAATAACATCAAACTTTGAAGGTTCGCCTTTTTCGTGGCGTAGTTTTATATATTTTAAATGTGCGGGTAGTACAAATTTAGATTCAATCAATGAAAACAATAATACCGGAATAACCACTACCGGTATTTGTGCAAACAAAGCACCGCGCGCCCCTTCAATAAAGGCCAAAGGTAAAAAGGCGGCAACGGTAGTTAATACACCAAATGTTACTGGTGTTGCGACTTCTTGAGTACCTAAAATTGCAGCCTGCTCGCCCGACTTAGCTGTTTTTAAATGGGTATAGACATTTTCGCCAGTAACTATGGCGTCATCAACAACAATCCCAAGTACTAATATAAAGCCAAATAAGCTCATAATATTAAGGGTTACGCCAAATATAGGCATCGCTATAAACGCGCCCATAAACGAAACCGGAATACCAATAAATACCCAAAATGCAATTGCAGGTCGTAAAAACAAAGTAAGCAAAGCAAGTACTAAAATACCGCCTTGTAGGGCATTGGTCGTTAGTGTGGCAATTCGACTTTTAACCAGCTCCGAATCATCATCCCAGTAACTTAGTTCAAATCCTTGTGGAAGGGAGCTTTGTTGCTCTTTTATGTAATTTTTAACTTCGTCAGCAACAGTAATCGCACTTTGCGGACCAATTCGATATACGTCGATAAATGCAGCCTGCTTACCATTAAAGCGAGTGCGTACTGGGGTTTCTTCAAAATCGTCTTTAATTATTGCAATATCGCCTAAACGAATAATAGTGCCGTCAGCTTGGTTTTTAACAACAATATTGGCAAATTCATCTTTACGATATGCTTGCCCTTTAGAGCTTATAAGTACGTCCCCACCTTCAGTTTTTAAGTTACCAGCAGAAATATCAGAGCTTGAATTAGCAATGGCACTCGATATTTGTGCCAAACTTAAATCGTACTGGCGAAGAACGTCTTGGCTTACTTCAATGGCAATTTCGTAATCACGAACACCACTTAGCTCTACCTGCGTCACATTTGGTAAACGTAGAATTTGATCGCGTACTGTTTCTGCGTATTCACGGGTTTCTTTTTCGCCGTAATCACTTGATACGGTAACCGCGATAACTTCGCGAATTCGCTCCGCAAGCGCGACTATTGGCTTTTCAGCATCGGCTGGAAAGGTGTTAATTGCATCTACACGACTTTTAATATCGGCTAAAAGCTCACGCGGGTCGTAGCCCGTTTCAACTTCAATTGTTACAGAGCCTGAGCCTTCAGAAGAGCGGCTAAATATTTGCTTAATACCTTCTAAATCTTGTACGGCTTCTTCTATACGAATTGTTACGCCTTGCTCTACATCCTCTGGTGTTGAGCCGCGCAAACTTACGTTCACGCTTATCATGTCGGTTTCGAATGAAGGGAATACTTCAAGCGGTATTTTAGTCGATAAACTAAAAAGCCCCGACAGCAGCAACGTTACTAGCAATAAGTTAGCAGCAACATGGTTTTTGGCAAACCAAGCTATCATGGCTTATCTCCTTGCTTTGCTGGACGGCGTTTTTTTAACTCTTCAACACTAATACCAAGCTCTTTTGCTTTTTGTTCAAGCTGCTCTGGAGTCAGACGCTTTCCTTTACCTTGCCCATTCACTCCACGGCTTTTAGGTTGATCTGCGCTTTGTTCACCTAAAATACTTACTTGAGTTCCTGAACTTACTTGGCCAAGTGGAGTAATAACAAGCTTATCATTTGCGTTTAAACCGGTTTTTATCATCGCCTGAGTCGCATTTTGCCAAGCTAGTGTGATGTCTTTGCGCTTAAGTACGCCACCTTCAACAATGTAAACGTACGTTCCTTGATAAATTGTACTGTTAGGAATTATAAGTGCGTTAGATACTGTTCTGCCGGTAATTTGCGCTTTTATATACTGCCCAATTTTTATTGGGTACTGGTTATTTGCTGTTGCTTTATACGGGTCATTAATTTTAGCAACTACATAAAGCTGCTGTGCGCCTTCATCTATAGCACCTTCTGTGCGTGCTAATTGACCTTGCCACGTTTGCTCACCTACTAAGTCAGAAGTAAATTTAACAATTGAACCCGCTTGGTTTTTAGCACCATCGCGATACTGCTCTGGTAAATTTACAAATGGGAGATCTTTATTTTTAATTGGTAAGCGAATCTCAACGCTATCGATTGCGTAAATGGTTGCTAACTGCGTGTTGTTAGTAACAACTTGCCCTAAATCAACACTGCGGCTAAGTATACGCCCCGCATATGGCGCCGTTACTTTAGTGCGCTCTAAATCAAGCATCGCTTTTTCAAGTGCTGCCTGAGCCGATAAAACCTCAGCTTCAGCGGCTGCTAGTTGTGGCTCACGTAGTACTAAGCTGCTTGCCTGATTTGAGCCGCCAAGGCGCTTCCAATCGGTAATAGCTTGTTGCCCACGCGCCTTCTCTTCTAGCAAACCTTGCTCTGCGGTTAATAAATTGGCTTGAGCAGATTTAACTTCAGCCTGATGATCTCTGTCGTCTAGTTTTAAAAGTACATCGCCTTTTTCAAAAAAACCGCCTTCTCTAAAGTCATCACTTACTTCAATTATTTGCCCAGATGCCTGAGCCACTAACAAACTTTGTGTACGTGGTTTTACCGTACCGTAGCTGTCTATCATAACTTGATAATTTTGTGGTTTTAGCTCAAGCGCAGCCACACTTATTGATGCCTTCGGAGGTGTCCCAAAGCGTTTAGCCTCTGGAGGATTCCCCTTAATAAACATAACAATTAAAATTGTGGCAACAATAACCACCGCTGGAATAATAATTTTTGCTGTTTTAGTTTTCATCGTTATTGCTCTTTAGTTCACTTGAGGGCTTTGCAAAATCACCACCAAGGGCAATGTGTAGGTTAATTCTATTGGCTATTAATTGGTTTTTAATATCGATTAAGGAGCTTTGCGCGTCAAAAGAACGGTCTTGGGCATCAAGCACTGTCGTGTAAGTTACCAAGCCACTTTGATACTGCTCAAACGACAATTGCTCTGCAGCAAGTGCGTTTTCTTGTGCCTCTAACGTGCTTGTATATTGAGCTTTGAGGGACTGCTGCTGCGAAATTGCATTTTCAACATCACCAAATGCGTCATAAAGCGTTTGTAAATAAAGCTGCTCTTGCTTTTGAGTATTAAGACGCGCTATTTCTTCGTTGGCTTTTAAGCGCCCACCTTCAAAAAGTGGCGCTGAAATACTACCTAACAAAGACCATGCAAGGCTTGATGGAGAAAACAAGTCGCTTACTCTGTCTGTACTATCACTTAATGAAGCTGTTAAATCTAAACTTGGAAAGCGTTGTTTGTGCGCATATGCCAATGATGCGTCGGCTGCTAAAAGCTCATACCAACTTGCACGTAGAGTAGGTTTTCGCGTTATAAGCTCAGAAGGTAATCCTAGAGGAATATCGGTATTAATAACAGGTAAGTCACTACTAGCAGTAATAGCGCCTTTTGGGTATTCACCAAGTAAACGCTCAAGTACACGTGCTGATGCCGATAAACTCGCTGTTTGAGTGGCAATGCGAGAGCGTTCATTATTAAGCTCATTACGCGCTAAATACACATCGAGCGCTTCGTTTATGCCTTGGCGATAGCCAGCTTCAATAATATCGAGATTTTGTTGTGAGTTGGCTTCGCGACGCTTAAATAAATCCAGTAATTGCTGCGCCGTAACCACATCAAACCAACCTGTTACTACATCAGCAACAAGTTGCTGTTTAGCTTGCTCAAACCGTGCCTGCTGAGCTAAATAGTTAAGATTAGCTTCGCGCTTGGCGTCAGAGAGCTTACCCCATAAATCAACCTCGTAAGTTAAGTTTAAACTAGCTGAGCTTGCGTTGTCGTAACTTACAGGGCGGTTGTCTTTACTACGGCTTGTACGTGTTGATAAATCAAGGCTTGGCCAAAGTGCAGCGCCCGAGACTATAAGTTGCTGCTTTTGAATTTCAACATCATAACTCGTTTGCAAAAGCTGTTGGTTATTTTTAAGTGCTTGTTGTACAAATTTATTAAGCGTAGGATTTTGTAATTGTGTAAGCCATTGCTCTTGTACTTTTAATACTGAGCTTGATGCTTCTTGCTGCCATTGCTGAGGCATATTATTAGGGACTTGCATGCGCTGAGACGAGTTTAAATCACTCGCACAGCCGCTGAGCAGCATCACACTAATTGCCAGTAGGGTTGGCTTGCATTGCCAAATCATAATTAAACCTAAATTACTGCTATTTATGAACGTAATTCAAGCACTTTGGCAAATTTTGCTCAACTTACTTTACATAACATTACATAGCTAGCGATGAATTAACATAATAGCCAGTTATACGGTAAAAATGAGTAAATGATCAGCAATTTTTAATACTAAAATTAACTTTTTGTAATGTGTTTAAGAGATTAACTATACAAAAACAAAAAAGCCCCGCTATAAGCGAGGCTTTTAAATAAATGGTGCCGACTAACGAAGTCGAGCGGGTAACTTATACAGACTACTGATTACAAGTTAGTTGCTTTAAGTTACCTAAAATAAATGGTGCCGACTAACCGAGTCGAACGGATAACTTATACAGACTACTGATTACAAGTCAGTTGCTTCAAGTTACCTAAAATAAATGGTGCCGACTAACCGAGTCGAACGGTTGACCTACTGATTACAAGTCAGTTGCTCTACCAGCTGAGCTAAGTCGGCACACAAAACTGTGTGCTAAGGCACGTTCAATTTTAAAGATTGAG
>NZ_JACJEC010000002.1:97837-457573 GCF_014163875.1 Pseudoalteromonas sp. SR43-3
ACTTTACAATTAACTTTATATAAATGGTGCCGACTAACCGAGTCGAACGGTTGACCTACTGATTACAAGTCAGTTGCTCTACCAGCTGAGCTAAGTCGGCACACAAAACTGTGTGCTAAGGCACGCGTAATAATGTTTAAACTGTTGATTAAACACCACTACTTTAATAAATGGTGCCTCGACCCGGAATCGAACCAGGGACACGAGGATTTTCAATCCTCTGCTCTACCAACTGAGCTATCGAGGCACTTAAACAGTGCTAATTAAAAATCTTAAAGTATTTTTAATGCAATTCCCACTCATCTCTACCGACTGAGCTATCTGGGCGTGCGGCGTATTAAACGAGTTTTGCCCTTACAAGTCAACTTTTTTTTTATTCTTTATAACTGTTTGAACGGTTTTCAGACAACTCAGTGTATTTTTTATTAATAACGTTCATTTTTACCACAAATCGAACTATAAATATAAATAAATCAGACTAAAACCGTAGTGAATTATTTTTTGTAAATGTTACGATTAGCTTAGATACGTACGATAGGGACTTATCGTAGTAAAATCACATCAATTGGAAACAATCAATGCAGAGTAAATTTTCATCGCCAGTCAAAGGCTTATTACCTCTTTTTTTAATCATAAATATTGCAGTAACAGCGCTTGCTATTATTGCCCACTCATTTTATTCACAAACTGAAGTTAAGACAGCCCAACCTGCATCATCTGTTAATATTGTAACGCTTGCCGATAGATTAGACTTACCTATGGTTGATGCATTAACTATGTATGGTCAAGGTAAAGTAAGGCAGTTACTTGATTTAACGTCGTTATTAGATGATGACTTTGAATATACTCTATATCGCTTCAATGCTACATCAGATACTCAGTTGGTATATAGCAGCAGTAAACCTGCTATCGCTTCAATTAAAACTGAAAAGCATCTAGTAGAAGAAGGCATCCTACATCACTTACTGCTGTTAAACGATCAACCTATTGGCGAGCTTATTATTAAGCAAAACCTACCAACCGCTCCTTTAAGCGCTCAAAACTCTCAAGTTATTGCCTACATTATTGCGATAGCAAGCGTAGCTGCATTATTTATATTTACTTTAATGTTTAATATGTACATTAATAGTCGCTTACGAAAAAGTACTGACACTCTTACACAAGAGCTGCAGGCAATCACCGAAAATGCTAATTACAATAGTAGTGTTGATGAGCAGCTTGATATTGGTTTAGGTGTAGTGGCAAAAAACATTAACTTACTGCTACAAAAAGTACAGACTGCGATGAGTGAGAATGACGCCGCACAAAAAGAGCTTTATAAATTACAAAATGGCCTAGAAGCCGAAGTGCAAAATCGTACTATAGCACTTGAGCAAGCCACATTAAAAGCAGAGCGAGCAAGCGAAACCAAAACGACCTTTTTAGCCACAATGAGCCACGAAATAAGAACACCGATGAATGGTGTTATAGGCACTATTGATTTACTGCGCCAGACCGAGCTTGATGGCGCTCAACATCGTTTAAGTACAATTATTCGTGAATCAGCATTTTCTTTATTGAGCATTTTAGATGATATCTTAGATTTTTCTAAAATTGAGGCTGGAAAGCTAAATATTGACCCGATCCCATTTTCGGTAACCGATACCATTGAAGAAGTTGCTCGAGTGCTCTCATCAGTTGCTAAAAAACGTGAGCTTGATTTAGAACTAGCAATAGCACCAGATATTCCAGTCAACCTTACCGGTGATAGTGTGCGTGTACGTCAGGTGCTTTATAACCTATGTAGCAACGCAATTAAATTCACTAGCACTGATGAAAAAACCCAAGGCCATGTAAAAATATCAGTAGAGGTGGTTCATAATACGACTGATCACTTTACCTTACGCTTTTGCGTCACTGATAACGGTAAAGGCATGTCGCAGACGCAACTTCGCGAAATATTTAATCCATTTATTCAGGCCGAAAACTCAATTACCCGAGAATATGGTGGCACCGGTTTAGGTCTTTCTATTTGTAAAAGCTTAACTGAGCTTATGCTAGGTACTATTCATGTAACTAGTCATACCGGAATTGGCAGTGAGTTTACAGTAGAGCTGCCGTTTAGCACATCGGGTAAAATTAAGTACGCACATAAAGGTGCATTAAATGGTAAGCAAATTGTTGTAGTTAGTAATCACCTAGAACGTGAAAAAACAATGTACCGTTATTTATCGTTCATGGGCGCTAAAATAATTTATGCACACACAGAAGAAGAAATTGAAGAGCACCAGCATTCACAAGATATTATTTGGGTAGCTGATGGCATAGACAATATGGATAAAACTAATGCGCTGCTAAGACGTTTATTTTATTCATTAGAGGATTATAACCAACAAGTTGTTGTACTAAGTAAGCTTGATGAAGCAGCTATAAATCATAAAAACATTTTTTATATTAATGCCTCTCCTCTATGTAAATCTAACTTTATGCTTTCTATATTGGTGGCTGCAGGGTTACATACACCTAAGCAAATTAAAAAAACCAAAACACTTAATAACTATTTAAATGTTGAGCAGGCACGTAATTCAAACAAATTGGTTCTACTTGTTGAAGATAACCTTCTAAACCAACAAGTCCTCACCGATCAACTACATATACTGGGCTTTGGCGTTGAAATAGCTAACAACGGTGAAGAAGGTCTAGATATGTGGAGAAAAGGTGATTACTCACTTATTTTAACCGACTTACACATGCCTAAAATGTCGGGTTACGATATGGTCGAAAAAATCCGTAATGAAGCAGAGTTATTAGAATCGATTGATGCACAGCCTTACATTATTGCAGTAACAGCAAACGCACTTAAAGGCGAAAAAGAGCGCTGTTTAGCAGTAGGTATTAACGACTTCATTACCAAACCTATAGAGCTAAACGCGTTAGAAGAAACTCTAAAACGTTGGAGCGATAAACAAAGCCAAAACCCAAATGTAGTTATTCATCAAACTATGGCACTACCTATTGATATGGAAGCTGTTGCTAAATATGTAAACGGTGATAACGCTAAGCAAATTCGTTTTTTCAAAATGTATTTAGAACAAAGCCAAGGCTTAATTAAGAGTATTAATTCCGGCGTTATGGTTAACGATTTAAATGAGATTATTGAGGGGTGTCATCAATTAAAATCGATCTCCAAGACAATTGGTGCCCAAACGGTGGCAGAACTTTCAAGTGCATTTGAAGATAAATGTAAAGAAGGTGAACTCACAACCGATGAATTAATAGAGTTAAGAGATAAGCTGGAAATTGAATACTCTAAAGCTGCTCAATTTTTAAAGGAACAAATTAAAACATCTGAGCAAGAAGATGAGTTAAATGAATAAATAAACATAAAAAAAGGGCTTAATAGCCCTTTTTTTATGTTTAAAACATTACTTTTCAGGTGGTCGATAACCTTCAATTTCTACATCTTTATTTTCAAACAAAAAGCCAACCATTTGCTCTTCTAAAAATGTGCGGTGTTCTGGGTCCATCATATTTAAATGCTTTTCGTTAATAAGCATTGTTTGTTTATGTTGCCACTGAGCCCACGCTTCTTTAGAGATGTTATTAAAAATCTTTTCACCAATTTCACCAGGGTATAACTGAAAGCCAAGCCCTTCGGCTTCTTTTTGTAACTTTTGACAAAATACTGTACGTGCCATGATTGATTCTCTCTAACGCTAAATATGGGGCTATTCTATACTATTGCTGTAATTTTTTTAACCAACTTTTTAGTTGGTGCTGCTAGGCCAACCTCTATTGATTGATCAAGCGGATACCAGATTAATTGCTTATCGTTTACCACATCAGGAGTTTTCTTAACATTGAGCACATGCGGGTTAATCCTCAGCTCAAAATGTGAAAACACATGAATAAACGCTTCAAGCTCTACTAAGTCGGCTTCTAGGCCTTGCTGAGCTAAAAACATTTGAAGCTCTTCGTACTCATTAAATTCAAAAAAGCCAAACAATCCGCCCCAAATACCGCTGTTAGGACGTTTTTCCATAAGCACTTTATCACCACACTGAATAATTAACTGATGACAACTCTTTTTAGGAACTGCTTTTTTAGGTTTTGAATGTGGAAACTCTTTTACTTTACCTGTATTAAAAGCACCACAGCCTGAGTTTAATGGGCAAGCCTCGCAATCAAACCGGCTGCGTGAGCAAACGCTAGACCCTAAATCCATCATAGCTTGATTAAACTCAGTAACATTATCTTTAGGCGTTAACTGCTCTGATAAATGCCAAAGCTGGTTTTCGACTTTTTTAACGCCGTACCAGCCCTCAATCATAAAATAGCGCGCTAAAACTCGCTTCACGTTCCCATCTAAAATAGGGTGATGCTGCCCAAGCGACAATGATAAAACAGCCCCTGCAGTAGAGCGCCCTATTCCAGGTAAATCCATTACTTCATTGAGTGTTTTCGGAAACTCACCTTGGTATTTGTCACGCACTATTTTAGCTGTTTTGTGTAAGTTACGCGCACGAGCGTAATACCCTAAGCCGGTCCAGTGATGCAGTACTAAGTCTTCATCCGCATCAGCTAAAGCGATAATATCTGGAAAGCTTTGCATAAACTTTTCAAAGTATGGAATAACAGTAATAACTTGGGTTTGCTGCAGCATCACTTCAGACACCCACACTTTATAAGGTGTTTTACCTAGCTGCCACGGGAGTGTTTTACGCCCATGAAGGTGATACCAATCAACAACTTGATTAGAAAACCAGTGTGACTGTTCTTTATTTAAATCCAACATTTTTAACTTTTACTGATGCCCAATGGCGGCTCAGTCTATTGCAGTTAACAAAAAGATCAAGCTATACGGGGTGTAAAACCAGCTAATACTTGTGATTGCGGCCTCGGTCAGGGATAATATGCAACCATTTTTAAACACATTGTTTTTGTCAGGCCAATAATATGAGTGAATCAAGCAACACTAACCTTGAGCAAGCTAAGCAAGAAGGTAAATACATCCGCACCATTCGCAGTTTTGTAAAACGCGAAGGTCGATTAACCAAAGGCCAAGCCGCTGCAATCGAAAAATGCTGGCCAACAATGGGCCTAGAGCATAAAAACGGTATGCTTGATTTAAGCGAAGTTTTTGGCAACAACAACGATGTAGTAGTAGAAATTGGTTTTGGTATGGGTAAGTCGCTTGTCGAAATGGCAACAAATGCCCCTCACCTAAACTTTATCGGTATTGAAGTACACCGCCCAGGCGTTGGTGCTTGTTTAATGGATGCCGATGAAGCAGGCATTACCAACTTACGTATTTTTGAACACGATGCAGTTGAAGTACTTGCAGATTGCATACCTAATGAAAGCTTAACAACACTACAACTATTTTTCCCTGACCCTTGGCATAAAAAGCGTCACCACAAACGCCGTATTGTACAAACTGAGTTTGTTGAAAAGCTAAGAGCCCAACTTAAAATGGGTGGCGTTTTTCATATGGCAACAGACTGGGAAAACTATGCAGAGCACATGCTCGAAGTAATGAACGTAGCTCCTGGTTTCAAAAACCAATCAGAAACAAATGATTATGTTCCACGTCCAGATTTACGCCCGCTTACTAAGTTTGAGCAGCGCGGACATCGCCTAGGTCATGGCGTGTGGGATTTAATGTTTGAGCGCACAGAATAATTAAATTTAATTACTCACTTTTACTTTTATAAAACTAAATATACTGTAAGGCAAAGCCATTTATGAGCGTACTAACCAACCCAAGTTTACTGTTACTTCGTAATAGCGAGGCACTAACGGGAAAATCTATCTTGGTGGTCAACTTTGTTCAAGATGGCTTTTTAACAGAGCTTAAAAGACTTAATCCGCAAAGCAAAGTAACTGCGTTTAGCTACAACCATGCTAACGGAGAGTTTGCTAAAAACACCAAAGATGTTGATGTTCATGTAAGCCACACAATACCTGGTAACGACTACGATTTAGTTATTCTTTACTACCCTAAATCAAAACCAGAGTTATTAATGGCACTTGATAATATTCGATCTGCTATTACTGATGATGCCGAACTATTAGTAGTAGGTGAAAACAAAAGTGGTGTTAAGTCAATTGAAAAGCAATTAGCTGGTAAAGCTGAGTTTAGTAACAAGATTGATTCAGCTAAGCACTGCGTTCTTTACTCATTTGCTGAAATTTCTAAGCACCCTCACTTTGATATTACGACTTACCATAAAAAGTTTGTTGTTAATGTTGCCGACACTGAATTTACAGCTATTAGTGTTCCTGGGGTGTTTAATCACGGTAGTTTAGATATAGGAACGAAAGTTCTACTGGAAAACGCACCGACAATTAAGCAAGGCAAAGTTCTCGACTTTGGTTGTGGCGCTGGTTTAATAGCAACTTTTTTAGGGCTTCATAATCCAGCACTTGAGTTTGTGTGTAGTGATGTAAGTGCGCTGGCAACTTATGCAACACAGCAAACCCTAAAGCTTAACAACATCAATGGTGAGGCTATATTAAGTGACGGCCTTAAAAGCATTAATGGCAAGTTTGATTTAATTATTAGCAATCCACCTTTTCATACTGGTATTGCAACCGACTACACAGTAGCAGAAACATTTTTAGCTAATGCAAAACAGCATTTAACTAAATTAGGGAAGCTAAATATTGTTGCTAACAGCTTTTTAAAGTACCCGCCTATTTTAGAAACTCAGTTTGAAAGCTATCAAACTGTATTTAAGAACAATAAATTTGCTGTTTATAGCAGCTAATTTAAATTTGTAAAATGATTGAGCACAAACGTGCTCAAGCTAACTTTCGAATAAATATAAGAATTAATTTAGTTTTTTTCCTTCATTTTTCCACGTCTTTGCTAAACTAAAACTCTAAATAATTAAAATTAACTCAGGCGATAATGAAATAATGCCTAAAAAAGTTCATCAAAGTAGCATTCGAAAAGCACTCATTAATTTGATCATGCTTATTACAGCTATTTGCTTATCGTTATCTATTTCTATCTCTACGTATTTAAGCGTGAAAGAACAAAAGCAATTAATAGTTAATAAGCTTGTTATTCTTTCTGAAATTGTAGCTTTTGATGCTGGGCAATCGGTAATTGAAGATGATCGTAAAACAGAAGAAAAACGCCTCAAGTCATTTGAAAAGATCCCTCTTGTAAAAAACATACATATTTACTCAATAGAAAAAGCATCCCAAAAGCCTGTTTTCTTTATTAGCTTTAATGCTAAAAAAACACCTCCTGTGCCACTGAGAATAGACAGTGTAGAAGAGCTAAAAACACCACGAATTACGAGTGACCATATTGAGCTAACCCGCCCTATTTACGAT
The DNA here is from genome assembly GCF_014163875.1 of Pseudoalteromonas sp. SR43-3. Lineage (NCBI taxonomy): Bacteria > Pseudomonadati > Pseudomonadota > Gammaproteobacteria > Alteromonadales > Pseudoalteromonadaceae > Pseudoalteromonas > Pseudoalteromonas sp. SR43-3. Next base: position 105,164 of record NZ_JACJEC010000002.1, read on the forward strand.
AACGAACAAGTAGTAGGTTATGTGTATATGCGAGGAAGCCTCGAGAGTTTAGAGGTTTATATTGAGAGAAAAATATTAATAGACGTGTTATTAACATTATTAATTCTGGCTGTTGTTTACTTTATTGCTATTAAAGTTCAACGACGTATAGCTAAGCCAATAGAGCAATTAAGCATGTTATTGCAGGATGTGTCTAAAAATCATAACTACGATGCACGCGCACCAGTAACTGATGTAAAAGAAATAAGTGCTCTTTCAAATAGTTTAAATATCATGCTTACGCGTACAAAAAAACAACTTGAACGCCACGAAAAAGATAAGCAAGAAATCAAACAACTAAACCTAAGCCTTGAAGAAAAAGTAAACCAACGAACAATCGCCCTTAGAGAGGCAAATCAAGAGCTTTTATCAACTCTTGAGCGGATGCATCAATACCAAACACAAATTGTTGAAAACGAAAAAATGGCATCTTTAGGGCAAATGGTTGCAGGTGTTGCCCATGAAGTTAACACACCAATAGGGCTAGGTATTACCGGTTCTACGTTACTTAGAGATAAACTAGCAGACATACAGCAAAGCTTTGATGACAAAAAACTAACCTCAAGCCATCTAAAACGCTTTATAGATGAAGGTATTGAAAACTTAGATTTAATTTACCGCAACTTAAATCGTGCAGCTGACCTTATATCTAACTTTAAAAAGGTAGCGGTTATTCAAGATGACGGTGTAAATACCTATATTAATGTGCACAAATTAATAAGTGATGTTTTAACGTCGATTCAATCTGAATTATTGCCCAAAAAGCCTGTTGTAACTATTAACTGTCCGACCGACTTGGCTATTCATAGTAAGTCTGAACCTCTACAACAAGTTTTTCAGCAGTTACTTATGAACTCTGTAATTCATGGATTTATAGGTAAAGAAAACAATGAAATTCGCTTTGACGTAGAACTCGTCGGGAAAAAATTAACAATCGTTTATTCTGACAATGGTCAGGGCGTTGACAAAAACATTAAAAATAGAATTTTTGACCCATTTGTAACTTCAAAGCGCGGGCAAGGCGCAAGTGGCTTAGGCATGCACTTAGTTTATAACCTAGTAACACAAGCACTTGGCGGAAGAGTGATGTTTGATCTTGAAGAAAAACGCGGTGCTCGCTTTATAATTACTATTCCTTAAATAAAGATCATTAAAAAGTGCATATATTTAAAATTTATCCTTGAATTAGCATTTAATGACCTCATTAATGAGGCATGTGATAAGTGCGTAACATTATTTAATTGCTTTAAATAAATATTACCAAGCGATTTATGAACTTTTTTATCTTTGCTGTATCACATACATTGATGAAAGGTTAAAAGGTTAAAAAGTGATATAGTTTTGCTTTGAATTAGTCTGATTATTTTAAGTACCTTGTTTAATTGAATGATATGTCAATTATCAAAGGAAAATGGCTTCGACTTTATGATTCAAATAGCTACATCCATGTATATATCAATTAAACAGTAGTTTTTGCACTGCCCTTTTTTAGTAGACTTTGGACACCCTACTGTTTTATTTTTATCCAATTTGTTTTTTCCTTGTTAACAAATGGGTATAATCCTATAATCTCTAGTAATCGGTTATAAATTAGTCACCGATTTTTTATAAATAATATATTCCAAAAGGTTAATTAATAATGCAAACGCCAGTCATTCTAATCGTAGAAGATGAAGACGTAACTCGACTGAACCTAGTTAGTTTATTTGAAGCTGAAGGGTACAAAGTTATTGAAGCCATTGATGGCGATGATATGCATGACAAGCTTACAAATAACGATGACGTTAATCTTGTAGTTATGGATATCAACCTTCCTGGTAAAAACGGTCTTATTTTAGCCCGTGAATTACGCCAAAAGCGTAAAGTAGGTCTTATATTCCTAACTGGTCGTGACAACGATGTTGACCGTATTTTAGGTCTTGAAATTGGCGCAGATGACTACGTCACTAAACCGTTCAACCCGCGTGAATTAACTATCAGAGCTCGCAACCTTATTACTCGTACTGCCTTAGGTGGCGAAGAGTCAGCACTAGAAACAAATGGTGTTATTACGTTTAATGGTTGGGAACTTGATGAAAACAGCCGTTGCCTTACTTCTCCAAATGGCGACGCTAAACGTTTACCTAAAGGTGAGTACAGAGCACTTCGTTTAATGCTTGATTCTCCAGGTCGCATTTTCAGCCGTGAGCAATTAATTAAGCATATGACAGGCCGTGAGCTTCGCGCAAATGACCGTACTGTTGACGTTACTATTCGTCGCATTCGTAAGCATTTTGAAAGTGATAACTCAACGTCTGAGTTAATCAGCACCATCCATGGTGAAGGTTACCGTTTCATTGGTAAAATTGACGCTTAATTAGAGCTAATTAGTTTCACTCTAATTGCTGTAAAAATAAATGAAGGGCTTTTTGTCCTTCATTTATTTTATCTGCCAAAATATCTAACCACTGCTTTAACACCTCATCAGATTCATCAATCGCACCATGTTCCATTATTTTGGCATGAAGCTGCACATCATTAAGACCTACTGAGCCAGCCGCCCCTTTGAGTTTATGCGCTACTGATTCATACTCTTCTCTATCACTAGTATTTAATGAAGTAAGTAACTCTTGCTGATATTGTGGACTTAGCTTTTCGAATAGCTGACTACTGCGTCTAAACACAACTAAGCCCATTGAATTGACAAAGTCTTCTATTGTTTCTATATCTAATAAGTGTGCATCAATGCCTTTAAGGGCTTCTTCACTTACTTTTAACAGTGGCTCTGTGCATTCACTTTGCTTAATTCCAAATAAATCAGCCAGCATTTTATCAAGCTTCACTGTGTTAATTGGTTTAGCAAGCGCCCCTTGTATTGATATACCTTCAAGCTCTTCTTCAGCACTACGAACATTGGCCGTAAGTGCCACAATAGGTAGTTTATCAAAATGACTATCTGAGCGTATTTGCTTGGCAACTACGTCACCATTTATATCAGGCAATTGCATATCAAGTAATACTAAATCTAAGTCATCTTCGGTTTCGACAAACGAGAGTGCATCTTCACCGGTTTCAGCCCACAACACTTCATGCCCGCGTTGCTCTAATAAGTTTGTAGCAATTTCGGCGTTAAGAGGTACATCTTCTACTAGTAAAATATACAAACCACGACCAACATAACTTTGCTCTGTTGGTGCTACACATAGACTAAGCGGTATTTGAACTGTAAAGCAACTTCCTTCGCCCTCAGTACTATTTACTGTAATTATCCCTTTCATCGCACTTACAAGTGCCTTAGTTACAGCCAAACCAATACCGGAACCTATTGCGTTAGTCCCTTTTAAATCTGGCGCTTTGTAATACATATCAAATATATGAGCAAGCTGCTCTGGCGGAATACCTTGGCCGGTATCCGATACTTTCATAACTAACCATGGGCCTTCAACTCTGTTTTCTCGGCTACATTCAAGTGTTACCTTTCCTTGCTGTGTAAACTTAACGGCATTATTAATTAAGTTCCAAACAACTTGGCGTAAGCGAGTTGGGTCGAGCTGTGCGTAAATATCCAGCACCCCATTGCGCTTAATATCAAACTCTAGCTCTTTTTGCTCCGCGATTAAGCCCGCAAAGTTAACAACGTCATTTATAAAGTCTGATACGTTAATAGAGTTGGTCACTATATCGAGCTGATCTCTATCTATTTTGTCTAAATCAATAATATCGTTAAAAATATTGCCGAGCGTTTCAGCACTCGAAAATATAGTATTACCCCAACTACGCTGCTGTTTGTTTAAGTCAGTATCAAGCAGCATTCGTGTTAAACCAACAATACCATTGAGCGGTGTACGTAGTTCATGGCTTAATGTGGCAATAAACTTACCTTTGTCTTTATAGGCCGTTTCGAGCGCTTGAGCGGCCTCCTTACGACTTGTGATATCACGACCAAAGCCCAGTAGACCAATGTAATCACCTTCATCATTTATAAAAGGTAATTTACGCAGCTCAAACCAACGCGTTTCGCCATTTACCTCATAACCCACATCAATGGTTAGTGCTTTATGGCTTTGCTCTACTTCTTTATCGGTTTTCAAAACTTCAGATAAAAAGTGACTCGGGAATATCTGCTCCACCGTTTTGCCAATTAGTTCGCTACTTGATTTACCCATTACTTCTTCAAACATTTTATTACAACCGGCAAACACGCCATTGTTATCGCGGTAATAAAATAAATCAGGAGATGAATCAACTATTGAGCGCTGCAGCATGCTTTGTTGAGCAAGTTCTTGTTGTGTTTTTTTACGCTCAGCAATTTCTCGTCGTAGTTCTTCGATAGCGCGGTGCTTGGCATGAAATGCCATTTTACGCTCATCAATTTCGATGTTTAGACGGTTAATGTTATCTTTTAGGGTTTGATTTAAAAGCTTTTCTTGCTTGGTGGCGCTGTCTAAATAAGCATATGAGGCATCTAGTTGTCGAATTGAATTAAGCAACACACTTATAATTAAAGGAGAAACCACAGCCGTAAAAAATACCACGGCTAAAATATCAACCAGGTGTAATTCGCCTATCGCCACATAATAAAACATGCTCGATAAAATAAGAGATACAGTTAAAAATAAAGTGTAACAAATAGCAGCGGTTTTAAATTCACCAAATCGCGTTATTGAGCTGGAAAGTACCCGAGCCCAAGGGCTCAAAGAATAATCGGTCATACGTAATTTTATCTCTTAGCTGTGTACTTAATATAAAGAAGGCAATGCGTATGTATAAACATACCATTTTCCCAGATTTTAGCATTTTTCTCCTACCACTACTCACGTTGTGCGATAAAAACAGAATTTTTCATGTTTGATTTAGCTCATCTATTAAACTCATCATTTCAGCAATAAATTATTTAGTGTAAAATGCCCCGCTTTATTATCCCCAAAATACGAGTAGCGCACATGCAAACCAATATGCCAGATATAGCAGACACTGCACCCGCTTTACAAACAGGTAAATTAGACTGGGTTGGCATGGGCGAAATAGAACTGCCATTTATTTTTGAATCCCGAGACTTATCTCCAGTTACAGTAAACGCCAAAGCTCGTGCATTTGTAAATTTACATAAAGAAGATGCCAAAGGCATTCATATGTCACGTCTATTTTTGGCACTTGATCTGCTTTCAACCGAGCAGCAAGTCAATCCGCAAACAATAGCGCAGGCACTCGATACCTTTATAACTAGCCACGAAGGGCTGAGCAATAAAGCACAAATTGAATTTAAATTTGAATTACCGCTACGCCGTAAGTCACTATTAAGTGGCAAAGCGGGCTGGAAAAGCTACCCAGTTGTACTTACCAGTACAATTGAAAATAACGTTATTAGCTACGAGCTAACCGTAGATGTTACTTATTCTTCAACGTGCCCATGCTCTGCTGCACTTGCGCGCCAGCTTATACAAAACGCGTTTAACGAAAAGTTTAACCAAGAAACGTTGAGCCAAAAAGATGTGCACGAATGGCTAGGCACTACACAAGGTATTGTAGCGACTCCCCACTCGCAGCGCTCTATTGCCAACGTAAAAGTAAAGCTTGATAGCAACATTCAAGAATTTGACGTAGTTACGCTAATTAACACTCTTGAAGCTGAGCTTAAAACACCAGTACAAGCAGCAGTAAAACGTGAAGATGAGCAAGAATTTGCCCGTTTGAATGGTCAAAACCTTATGTTTTGTGAAGATGCAGCGCGTAAAATTAAAGCATTGCTAGAGGCAAACCATTACAGTGATTATTGGCTGCAAATAAACCACTATGAGTCACTGCATGCACACGATGCTGTAGCTATTGCAGTAAAAGGTATTAAAGGAGGCTACAAAGCTTAATCGCTGTGTAGCTATTGCTTGTAAACCAGCCGGTAATTATTTTATAACCCATACTTTTTAGGCACGTAAATTGCTTTGTTTGAGCAGTGTCAATTTGTTGTTATGGAGTTACCGTATGGAATTCGCTTTATTATTAATCCTAGTATTAGTTGTCGGGGCCTCTGTTGTTGCGTCAAAATTTAATGACGATGGCGGAAACCCGTATCCTTTTACTCGCAAGCAAACTGTTTTTACGCAGGTTGAAGGCGCTTTTTTAAATCTTCTAGAGCGTGCTGTTGGCGATCAATATAAAATTGTTAGTCGCGTTAAGTTAATCGACGTTATTGACTGTAAGCAAGGCCTTTCAGTAAAGTCTAAACGTGCTGCTTTAGCTAAAGCTAAAAATAAGCAACTCGACTTTGTATTAATCGATAAAGAAAAACTAACAATCATTGCTGCTGTTGACCTAGTTAACAATGCCAACAAAGATGGCCACAAAGCTCAACGCGACTGGTTTGTAAACGGTGCACTAGAGTCTGCGGGCATTCCACATATTCGTATGAAAGTTAAATCGGGCTACCGCCCTTCTGAAGTACGCGATGCAATTATGTTTAAACTTGGTAAGCCTGCAGCAACACAAACTCAGCGCCCTGTTCGTAACCGCTCACATAAGCCAGCGGTACTTTCACCTTCTCAGGCTAAAGCGCAAACCACCGCGTTAGCTGAAATTTAAAAAACGAATTAAATACTCTCCTAAAAAGTATTTAAAGCGAGCTCATAAACAAGCTCGCTTTTTTGTTTTTTATTGCTAACTTCACGTATAATCAAGTGATTCAAACTCAGGAATTAAACTTTATGAATGTTGGTATTATTGGCGCAATGGAGCCAGAAGTTAAAATTTTACGTGAAGCTATGCAAAACCCACAAATTTTAACTAAAGCAGGTTTCACTTTTTATACTGGCGAGTTGGCTGGTAACACGGTGACACTTGTTCAATCTGGTATTGGTAAAGTCGCATCAACTATTGCAACTACCTTACTGATCGATAACTTCAAACCTGATTGCATAATTAACACAGGCTCAGCCGGTGGATTCGATCCTTCTCTTAGTGTAGGCGATGTAGTAATTTCGTCAGAAGTACGTCACCACGATGTAGACGTAACTGCTTTTGGCTACGAAATTGGCCAAGTACCACAAATGCCGGCAGGCTTTGCAGCACACCCTAAATTAGTTGAAGCAGCACAGCAAACTATCGAACAAATCAGTGATGTTAAAACACTCGTTGGCTTAATTTGTACTGGTGACACATTTATGTGTGACCCTATACGCATTGATAAAGCACGTAGTGATTTTCCTACAATGCTTGCTGTTGAAATGGAAGGCGCTTCAATTGCACAAACGTGTTTTACGCTAAACACACCATTTGTTGTAATTCGCTCAATGTCTGATATTGCTGGTAAAGAGTCACCACAATCATTTGAAGAATACCTAGAAACAGCATCAATCAACTCATCTAAAATGGTTGTTGCACTTTTAGAAAAGCTTACAGCAGTATCTCTGTAAATGCTTAGCAATATTGTTCAAAATCACTTGGACTTTATTGCCTTTATACTAGCGCTCCTTGCTGAGCGCTTTATTCCCCTTATTAGCTGGTATCATCCTAATACGGCGTTAAATGCTGTTTTTAGTGCTATTGGCAAACGTATATACAAAAGCAAAGAACCTAAAAGCTATCAATATTTGGCAGCTATCCTCGCAAGCTCACTTATTTTAAGTGTTATTCTCATTATTGTAGTGTTACTACTCGAGTTTGCTTTTTATCCTGAATTACTCGCTGGCCTTATTTTATATTTATGCCTAGAAAGTAAGAACATTGATAAAAAAGCACTTCGCATTGCAAAGCTAACTAAACAAAATCAAAAATCCACAGCACGCGAATTACTAAAACCACTGCTTGCCCGTGAAGTTAATAGACTTTCATCTGCTGGTATTATCAAAGCATTAATTGAGAGCTTAATACTGCGCACCGCTCGATACTATTTCGTAGTCATATTTATATTTTTAGCATTTGGTCCTATTGCTGCCCTTGCCTATCGGTTACTTACCTTAATACAACAAGCCTGGCGTAGTGATATCCCCCCAAATAGTTACTTTTTAAAGCCGCTTAAAACACTCTTGTTTATTATTGAATATATTCCCATGCGCTTACTCGCTTTAACTATTGCAGCAAGTCGAGCAAGCAAACAAAGCATGCATTATATAAAGCATTATGGCAGGCATTTTTATCAAACAAATACAGGCTGGCTCTTAAGCACATGTTCTGCATCACTTGGCGTGCAGCTGGGCGGGCCTGCAGTTTATTTAGGTACTCGCTTTAATAAAATGCGTATTGGCACTGATAGACTACCTACACCCGAGGATGTACCTGTAATAATTAATAGGTTAAATCAGGCGCGTGTATTTTGGTTGCTAGTGATAGCCAGCATTGAAATATTAAAATTGATTTAAAGGGCTCAAAATACGAGCACAAAAAAACCAGCCGAGGCTGGTTTTTTAGTTTTTAAACTGTGCTTAAGCTACAGTGATGTTTGCAAACTTACGTTTACCTACTTGGTAAATAGCCGTTGTGCCTTTTGCTATTTCAAGTTTGGTATCAGTGATTTTATCTTCACCGTTAAGTTTAACTGCACCTTGCTTAATCATACGCATTGCTTCTGATGTACTTACTACTAAATTTGCTTCTTTAAGCAAGTTAGCAATTAAAATAGTATCTTCTGCAATAGTGATTGTTAGCTCTGGGATTTCATCTGGTAACGCTTTTTTCTGAAAACGTTGAATAAAATCATCATGTGCACCTTGTGCATCAGCTTCACTATGAAAACGAGCAATTAGCTCTTTAGCTAGTTCAATTTTAATATCGCGCGGATTCGTACCTTGCTCAACACGTTCTTTTTGAGCTGCAATTTCTTCAATAGAAAGCGCACTTAATAAGTCGTAGTAACGCCACATTAGCACATCACTAATTGACATTATTTTACCAAACATATCGTTAGGTGCATCAGTAATACCAATGTAGTTACCAAGCGACTTAGACATTTTTTGAACGCCGTCAGTACCTTCAAGTAATGGCATCATTAATACTGTTTGCGGCTTTTGACCTTCTACTTTTTGTAGCTCACGGCCCATTAACAAATTAAAGCGCTGATCAGTACCACCTAGTTCAACATCTGACTCTAGTGCAACCGAATCCCAACCTTGTACCAGTGGATATAAAAACTCATGAATTGCAATTGGTTGGCCGCTTCCATAACGCTTTTTAAAGTCATCACGTTCAAGCATACGTGCTACGGTTTGGTTTGCAGCAAGTTTAATCATGCCTGCAGCGCCTAACTTTTCCATCCAAGTAGAGTTAAATGCAACAGTGGTTTTAGCAGGATCTAGAATTTTGAATACTTGTTCTTTATATGTTTCGGCATTGGCTAGTACGTCTTCACGAGTAAGTGGTTTACGCGTTACGTTTTTCCCCGTTGGGTCACCAATCATGCCAGTAAAGTCACCAATTAAGAAAATAACCTCATGACCTAAATCCTGAAAGGTTTTCATTTTATTAATTAGTACAGTGTGTCCTAAGTGTAAATCAGGCGCTGTAGGATCAAAGCCTGCTTTTATTTTTAGCTTCTTGCCCGACTTTAGTTTTTCAACTAGTTCGTCTTCAATTAATATTTCTTCTGCACCGCGTTTTATCTCTGCTAGAGCGGTTTGTAAATCCACTGTGTATTACTCCAAAATTCTGCCGACGAAGGGGCGACTAGTTACTTGCGTAGTCACGGTTTAATAAAGGTTTAAACCGAATAAATAGATGTAGCTAACATAACAAATTTCTACCTAATTAAAACAACTTTTTAAGTGATTCATGCAACTAAACTAAATCAATTGAGTCTTAGCTAGGTAGAGCGTTAAAAAAGGCTTTCTAAGCCCGATTTTAGCGTAGTTTAAGGTCAGTTTAAATCTACAAAACACTAGTATTCGTACATTATTAAGTATATCCTGCAATATTATGTATTTATTATCTTGACAGCAGAAAAAGGCACGTTATGGTTCACGTGGTTCACACGCTCCCCAAAAAACACAAATTGCTTATTCTAGGTTTGGTTTCTGCTATTGTTGGCTTAGCCTTTCTTCCTTCTGAAAAAGCCACTGCATCCAAAGACAATAGTGCAAATGCACTAGAAATTGGTAAGCGCTATGAGTTACAAGTTAAAGTTGATAACAACGAAAAATTAACTGAGTTAAATTCAGAGCAAGCAGCAGAAAAGTTACCAGAATACGACTTTGTCGATCATAAAGTTAAAAATGGCGACAATTTAGCAATTATCTTTAAGCGTGCTGGTTTTTCGGCTCAAACGCTTCATAAACTAATTAACACTAATGCGGAGACTCGCAAACTGACTAAAATTCACCCAGGTGAAATACTTAGTTTTGCGACAGCTGAAGATGGCTCCTTAGCTCAACTGCGCTATGTGATTTCAAAAACAGATACTTTATTTGTTACCTTAAACGAAGAAGGTAACTACGATACAGCTATTGATAGCAAAGAAATTGAAACGCTAACCAAAACCGCTGGCGGCGAAATATCTAATAACTTTTGGACTTCAGCAATTGCAGCAGGTTTAAGCGAACGCCAAATAATGAACTTTGCTGACATATTTGGTTGGGATGTTGATTTTGCAAACGACATTCGTAAAGGCGATGTATTTGGCTTAATTTACGAGTCTCACTATGTTGATGGCGAGTTTATTGGTACCGGTAAAATTATTGCAGCTGAATTTGTAAACCAAGGTCAGCGCTTTGCAGCTATTCGCCATACCGATGGCAATTTTTATACGCCTGAAGGGCGTAGCATGAAAAAAGCATTTTTACGTGCACCTGTAAGCTTTAAGTATATTAGTTCGAGCTTTAATCCTCGCCGCTTACACCCTGTTACTGGGCAAGTTAGAGCGCACCGTGGTATCGACTTTGCTGCACGCACTGGCACACCAGTTGTTGCATCTGGTAACGGTAAAGTAATTAAAGCCGGTTACAGCAAGTACAACGGTAACTACGTATTTATTAGCCATGGCACGCAATATGTAACTAAGTACTTACACCTAAATAAGAAGCTAGTTAATACGGGCCAAAAAGTTAAACAGGGCCAACAAATTGGTACTGTAGGTTCTACAGGTCGTGTTACTGGTGCACATTTACACTATGAATTTTTAGTAAATGGCGTTCACCGTAATCCTAAAACTGTAAAACTTCCTAAGTCAGAGCCATTACCTCGCTCAGAACTTGCCAAGTTTAAACCTATTGCTGATAACTTTATTGCCCAGCTTGAGCGCAATCGCGAGCTACAGTTAGCACTTAAATAAAGTTTATCAATAAACATTAAAAAAGCCTTTGCAGGTTTAACCTGCAAAGGCTTTTTTGTATACGCTATAAACCATTAGTACATCAGTACATCAGTACATCAGTACATAAATGAGCTGAATAACTAAAGACACCATCACTAATGGCCAAATATATTTACTGTATTTGGTTGCGCCATCAAGCCCTATTTTACTTTGATACTTTTCAAGCAAGGGTATAAGTATCGCCAGCGCAACAAACAAACCAATTAAAATAACGAATATGTTCATATTAACGCCCTACTTATGGTAATTCGTGGCCTTTAGCGCTTACATAAAGTGCATACCAATGCTCACGAGTTAGCTCTACGTTTACAGCATCACAAGAGGCTTTAATCCGTTTAGCATTAGTTGTTCCAATAATTGGCTGAATAGATGCGGGATGGCGAAGCAACCATGCAAGTACAATTGCCTCAGCAGAGGTTTCATAAAGTGCAGCCAGCTTATTAACTAAAAGACTGGTGTTTATATCTGCCTGAGATGCGTTTGATAAATCACTACCGCTGTACAAGCCTTGGCATAAACTACCCCAGCTTTGAATTTGGATTTCAAAATGTCGACAGTACTCAATACTACCTGGTGTAAAATTAAGGTCTTTACCGTCACTGTTACCGGCATATACACCTTCATCAACAAACTGATGTTTTTGTAAACTAGCCTCAATTTGGTTAGCCACAATCGGCATATCAAGTGCGTGCTGTAAAAAGTTCATTTGGTGCTGCTGCATATTCGATACTGCAAAATTGCGCACTTTACCGCTTTCTTTTAAGCAACTAAATATACGAGCAATTTCGTTAACTTCCATGAGTGGATCAGGGCGATGCAGCATAAGTACGTCTAAATAGTCTGTATTTAATCGTTTTAATGATGCTTCAACTGATTGCTCAATCCACTTTGATGAAAAATCATAGCGCTTTGGCCCTAAGTCATCTTCAAATCGAATCCCACACTTAGATTGAATATACATGTGCTCTCTAAGCTCTGGCCGCTCACTTAATGCTTTACCAAAAACCTGCTCTGCTTTACCAAAAGTATAAATATCAGCATGGTCAAAAAAATTAATACCGCCTTCAATGGCGTTATCTATACACTCATGAGCTTGCTTAACATGTGCATCAGTGATTGCGTCTTTATTCCAACCGCCGCCAAGACCCATACATCCAAATACAAGTTTACTAACGTGAGGCAAGTGCTTTGCTAAAGGCGTGTGAAGCATGATAACTATCCTTAAAATGTTGAAGAGCTGTTACTGTAAACAAAAAGTGCTGAACAAGAAACCATTTAGCGGTGAACAAATTAAGAACAAAAAAAGCGCAGTAAACTGCGCTTAATGGTTAATCTATTTTAAATTACATTTTTAGCCAACAAGTGCTAATAAAATACCCGCAGCAACTGCACTACCAAGTACACCCGCTACGTTGGGTCCCATTGCATGCATAAGTAAAAAGTTATGTGGGTTACTTTCAAGGCCAACTTTATTAACTACTCGTGCCGCCATTGGCACAGCCGATACACCTGCCGCCCCAATTAATGGATTTATAGGCGTTTTAGATATTCGGTTAAGTCCTTTTGCCATAAATACGCCAGATGCCGTACCAATTGCAAAAGCCAGTGCGCCAAGCACTAAAATACCAATCGTCTCAACAGTTAAAAACTTATCTGCAGCAAGCTTTGAACCAACAGCTAAGCCTAAAAATATAGTTGTAACATTAATGATTTCGTTTTGAGCACTGTTACTTAATCTATCAACAACACCCGACTCTCGCATTAAGTTACCTAAACAAAACATACCTACCAGCGGTATAGCAGCCGGTAAAAACATAGCCGTTAAACTAAGCACCATAAGTGGAAAAATAATCTTTTCCTTTTTAGATACTTTGCGAAGCTCTGGCATTTTTATTTTACGCTCTTCTGGGGTTGTTAGTGCACGCATAATTGGCGGCTGAATAATTGGCACAAGTGCCATATATGAATACGCAGCTACTGCTATTGCGCCTAGTAAATCAGGTGCCAGTTTTGATGCTAAAAATATTGCTGTTGGCCCATCGGCACCACCTATAATGGCTATAGCCGATGCGTCCTGTAGAGTAAATTCAAAACCTGGCACATAGTTAAGTAATATAGCGCCAAACAATGTAGCAAAAATACCAAACTGTGCAGCCGCACCTAATAACAACATACGTGGGTTTGCAATAAGTGCGCTAAAGTCGGTCAGCGCCCCTACTCCCATAAATATCAACAGCGGAAAAATCCCCGTATCAATACCCACATAATAAACGTAGTACAAAAGCCCACCTGGGTCTGACAAACCTGCCACTGGTACATTTGTTAAAATTGCACCAAAACCAATAGGTAGTAATAATAGTGGTTCAAAGCCTTTAGCTATCGCTAAAAACAGTAATAAACACCCTACCGCAATCATTATTAACGATGGGATTGTAAAGTTAGCAATGCCTGTCGCATTCCAGAGGTTTAAAATACCTTCCATCCTCTATTTACTCCTAAGCTAATGCAATCATAGCGTCGCCGGTAGTTACAGCATCGCCTTCACTAACTAACACTTCAGCAATTGTTCCGGTATGCGTAGCGCGTATTTCAGTTTCCATTTTCATGGCTTCCATAATAATCACTACATCGCCTTCGTTAACAACTTGCCCAGCTTTTACCTTAATCTTAAAAATATTACCGGCTAGAGGCGCGTTAAGTGTTTCACCTGATGCAACCGAAGCAGATTGAGGAATGTGCTCAGAGTCTTTTAATGTTACTTCCTTAAGTTCACCACCTTGCGCTACGACTACGTCATAAACTTTACCATCTACTTTTACGCTGTATTGCTCAGCCTTCACTTTGTTATTATTTGAAACTGATTTAGAAGGTGCTTTACTGCTTTTATCTTCAACAGAAGGTACTGGCTCAAATGCATCTGGGTTGTTGCGGTTTTTAATAAACTTCAAACCAACTTGTGGGAATAATGCATAAGTTAATACGTCATCAATTTGATCATCAGCAAGTGTTAAACCTTGCTCTTGTGCTTCTTTTAATAACTCAGCTTCAAGCGTTGCAAGCTCAGGTGCAATGTTATCAGCAGGGCGACAAGTAATAACTTCCGCTCCATCAAGCACGCGCTCTTGTAGCTCTTTATTCATTGGTGCTGGTGTTAAGCCATACTCACCTTTTAATACGCCAGCAGTTTCTTTAGTAATTGTTTTATAACGCTCACCCGTTAGCACATTAAGTACCGCTTGAGTGCCAACAATTTGCGACGTTGGTGTTACTAAAGGTAAAAAGCCAAGATCTTCACGTACACGTGGGATCTCAAGTAAAACCTCATTAAGCTTATCGGCTGCGCCTTGCTCTTTAAGTTGGTTTTCCATGTTTGTAAGCATGCCACCAGGTACTTGAGCTAATAAAATGCGCCCATCAACCCCTTTTAAGCTACCTTCAAATGCCGCATATTTTTTACGTACATCTCTAAAGTAAGCAGCAATTTCTTCTAGGTGGTTTAAATCAAGCCCAGTATCACGCTCAGTCCCTTCAACTATCGATACAATAGTTTCAGTTGCAGAATGTCCATAAGTCATACTCATTGATGAAATAGCGGTATCGAGCATATCAATACCAGCATCAATTGCTTTTTGGTAAGTAGCAGTACTTAAACCTGTTGTAGCGTGGCACTGCATAGCAATTGGAATAGATACAGTTTCTTTAAGTGCTTTAATTAGTTTTTCAGCATCGTACGGCTTTAATAAACCCGCCATATCTTTAATACAAATTGAGTGACAACCCATATCTTCAAGCTGCTTTGCAAGAGTTAGCCACATATCAAGTGTATGAACTGGGCTAACTGTGTACGAAATAGTACCTTGAGCGTGAGCGCCTACTTTTACAGCCGCTTTAATAGCTGTTTCTAGATTGCGAACATCGTTCATTGCATCAAATATACGAAATACGTCAACGCCATTTTTATGTGCACGTTCTACAAATTTTTCAACTACGTCATCAGCGTAATGGCGGTAACCTAATAAGTTTTGACCGCGTAATAGCATTTGCTGTTTAGTATTAGGCATCGCTTTTTTTAGTGCACGAATACGCTCCCAAGGATCTTCGCCTAAATAACGAATACACGAGTCAAATGTAGCACCGCCCCAAGATTCAATAGACCAATAACCCGCATCGTCTAATTTGCTAGCAATCGGTAGCATATCGTCTAGGCGCATACGCGTTGCTAATAATGATTGGTGAGCATCGCGTAATACCAATTCTGTTAGTTTTAATTTAGCCATGTGTGTGCCCCTTATTTATTATTTGATTTGTACTGAGCAATGGCAGCACTAATAGCAGCGATGTGCTCATTAGGCACACCTTGAGATTTAAAAGATGGTGATTTAACTGGTGTCGCCACGTCAGGTTCGCTAAAGCGCGTCACCAAATTAGACATAAGCGTTACTGCACCAATTAATATCGACAGAAATACAAACACTCCAACCATGCCAGTAAGCATTAAGTTACCGGCCGTTGTGAGTAGAGCACCTATATCCATTTTTCTCCCCTTGAAACCCATATCGAAAATAAAAAATCGATTTAATTAAATATTTATTCACTGGATAATAACAAAACTAATCGCTTTGTCTACATCTTGTAAATTGGTAAAACCAATTAAACAATAAATAACATAACACTCAATTAATTTACATGCCATAACTCAGCAATCACGCGCTCTACAATACATACAAGAAATAACGACTATAGCTAATAGTTATATGGAAGTTGTTAATTAACTATCAAGCTAAGTAAAAATAAACACTAATTCTTAATATAAAATGCAAAGCCACACACCAATTGTTAATTGGTCTTACCAAAATAAGTTTATTTAGTGAATATTTAGCAGTTATTTGCAACAGTGTGAATAACTTACATAACAAAGCGTAAAAGTTACTAACCAACTAATAACTAGAATAACAGCAAAAACCCATAACTAATTGATATTTATGCCAAATAAACTTTGGCATATAACTGGCATTAGTTATTATGAGCAAATTTGATAACCAAGGAGAAAACAATGTTACGCTGGACAATTACATTTTTAGTTATTGCTTTAATCGCTGCAGTGTTAGGTTTTGGTGGCATCGCAGGTGCCGCAGCTGGTATAGCAAAAATTATATTTTTTATCTTTTTAGTACTTTTAGTGATTTCATTAGTTTCAGGTGCACTACGTGGTAAATCACCCAGGTAGATAAAGCATTCAACTAACAAACACTAAAATTTAATTAATACTTACAAGGAATTACACTATGAACTCTACAACTTTAAAAGCAGCACTAATCGCAGTATTTGCAGGTTTTTTCATGATGGGTTGTGAAGACAACCATGCAGAAGATGCTGGCGAACGTATCGACGAAGCAGTAACTGATGTGCAAAACTCTGTTGAAGATGCATGTGAAAATGTTAAAGAAGGCGTGAACGCTGAAGAAACTAACTGTTAATTCTTCTTGTACCGCTAAAAAAACGGCTTTCGAGCCGTTTTTTTGTGCCAGTAATAAAATCACTGACTATAAAGCTGCTCATTTAGCAGTTAGCTTGTTAAAATAAAAAAAACGATATTTAAAGCAAGGCAAAATGGCATTCACAACCACCTACACATTAGATAAACCCTACTTTTACGAGTGTTTTGATGAGTCACTCCCTTATAGTAAGCGTGCAAAACCTAAATACTTTTTACTTGTGTTGTTAGTTGCGCTTGGTCTATTTGGCATTTATGTTTTAGACGATCATTACTTAGGATCGTTTATGATCATGTTAGCGGTACTCGAGTGCGTCGCTTTTTACTATCGCAGACCATGGTGGGTAACCAGACAAATGCTCAGCAGAGCATCAGGCTCTGAGGTAACACTTACCTTTGATGAAGAAGGTATTAAATCTGCTAATCATTACAAAAGCTATCAATTAGAATGGCAAAATATAAGCGAAGTAATAGACACCCAACAAGGTATTATTATTAAAAACAAAAGCGGCATGCAGTACATATCAAAACAAATACTTAGTCCTGAAACACTCGCTTTTATAAACAAAAAAGCCACTCAGTGAGTGGCTTTTAGTCTAGTTGAGTTAATTACTCAACTACGTATACGTGTTGATTAAGCATTGCCCGGATTAGGGTTCGACTTTTCAGCTTGTATGCGCATGTAAATCTCTTCACGATGCACTGATACGTCTTTTGGTGCATTAACACCGATTCGAACTTGATTTCCTTTAACACCTAGAACAGTAACTGTTACTTCGTCACCAATCATTAGGGTTTCACCTACTCTACGAGTTAGTATTAGCATTCTCTTGCTCCCATGTTCCAATAAAAATTATAAGATTCCGCTTAAACATACTAATGAAAATTAGACTGAAAAGTAAGTAAAAACTCGCAATCTATCCATTTTCTGTTAAAAATGCCTTGTGTAATGCACGAACAGCCAACTCTAAGTACTTTTCATCTATTAAAACTGAAATTTTAATCTCTGAAGTCGAGACTAAAACCACATTAATATTTTCCTGCGCTAATGCATCAAAAAATAAACTAGCGACACCAGAATGTGATTTCATACCCATGCCAACAGCAGAAACTTTAGCTACTGCTTGCAATCCGCTTATATTTTGAGCACTGAGCTGAGCTTGATCTTCACTCAATAATTCAAGTGCTTGCAGATAATCATTCGAGTGCACAGTAAAAGCATAGTCTATTTTTTCAAAGTTATGATTAACTTGATTAATCATATCTATTTCGATGCCATTTTCGGCAAAAAGTTTCAATATTTTTGAAAGATATTGCGTGCCCGTTGGCACACCTTGTACCTTAATTAAACATTCGTCACGATTAAACGCAATCCCCGATACAACCTTGCTTGGCATATCGTTCTCCTCAAAACTTATTAATGTACCTTTATCGGGATCAAAGCTCGAAAGCACCCTAAGTGGCACATTATGTTTTCCTGCGGCTTCTACTGAGCGAATATGCAAAACTTTCGCCCCTAAACTTGCCAGTTCTAGCATTTCGGCAAAGGTAACTTGGCTCATTCTGCGCGCGTTAGGTTCAACACGAGGATCTGTAGTATATACGCCGTCAACGTCTGTATAGATCTGGCATTCGTCAGCTTTTATAGCCGCTGCTATTTCTACAGCCGATGTATCAGTGCCGCCGCGCCCAAGCGTTGTAATATTGCCCTCAACATCACGCCCCTGAAACCCAGCAATAATAGCAATACGATTATGCTCAAGCTCATGCTTCAAACGCGTAGCAGCAACCTCTGCAATACGAGCTTTACCAAACATGTTATCGGTTAAAATATTGACTTGATCGGCTAACAAGCTTACAGCTGAATGACCACGTTTAATAATAGCCATAGCAAGTAGTGATACAGAAACCTGCTCTCCGGTGCTAATTAGTACATCTAGTTCACGGCTACTCGGGCGAGTATCGATTTGTTTGGCGAGATTAATTAAGCGGTTGGTTTCTCCCGACATAGCCGAGAGCACCACAACCACTTGATGTCCTTGTTGTCTGGTTTTTACAACAAGGTCGGCGACCGCTTCAATTCGCTCTATTGAGCCGACCGAAGTGCCACCGAATTTTTGAACAATAAGCGCCACTTAGGCTTAAGTACGCTCAGTTAACCAAGCTGTAACGCTATCTAGTGCAGCAGCAAGGTTTTGTGGCTCACTACCACCGGCTTGTGCCATATCTGGACGGCCGCCACCTTTACCACCTACTTGGCCTGCCATGTGGTTAACTAACTCACCGGCTTTTACTTTGCCTGTTAAGTCTTTAGTTACACCAGCAATTAGGCTTACTTTGTCGCCACTGGCAACACCCAGTGCAATAACACCTGAGCCAATTTTGTTTTTAAGGTCATCAACCATACCGCGCAGTGCTTTAGATTCAGTACCTTCAACATTTGCTACAAGTAGCTTAATGCCGTTAATTTCAACAATCGAATCAAGTAAAGATGCACCCGCTGCACTTGCTAACTTATCGTTAAGTTGCGCAATTTGCTTTTCAAGACCTTTAGACTTTTCAAGTAACGCGGTTACTTTTTCAAGTACCGATGCGCTATCGCCTTTAACTAAAGCAGCTACATCATGTAATTGTTGCTCTTGCTCGCTAACATAAGCAACTGCATCAGCACCAGTTACCGCTTCAATACGGCGAACGCCTGCTGCAATACCGCTTTCAGATACTATTTTGAATAAACCAATATCGCCTGCGCGCTCAACGTGAGTACCACCACAAAGCTCAATAGAGTAGTCGCCAATAGTAACTACGCGTACTTCGTCATCGTACTTTTCGCCAAACAACGCCATAGCACCTTTCGCTTTAGCATCATCAATAGCCATAAGCTCAGTATTGAGTGCAAAGTTACGACGAATTTCGTCATTAACTACACGCTCAATTTCACGTAGCTCATCTTTAGTAACCGCTTCAAAGTGCGAAAAGTCAAAACGTAAACGATCAGGCTGAACAAGTGAGCCTTTTTGGCCTACATGGTCGCCTAATAATTGACGTAGTGCTTCGTGTAAAATATGTGTAGCTGTGTGGTTTTTCTTAATGCTATCGCGGCGTGCATCATCAATAGTCGCATCCACTTTATCGTTAACACCAATGCGGCCTTGCACAGTACCGTGGTGAGCAAAAGCATTACCAAGTTTAGTGGTATTAGTAACATTAAATTCGCCACCAGCAACTGCAATAGTACCCGTGTCGCCCGTTTGGCCGCCTGATTCAGCGTAAAACGGTGTGCGGTCTAATACTACAATACCTTGTTGACCATCTTCTAATAACTGAACAGCTTCGCCACCAGCAAAAATTTCTACCACTGTCGCGCTATGGTGTGTGCTGTCGTAGCCTTTAAACTCAGTAAGCTTTTCTGATTTTAATTGCTCGTTGTAATCAGCACCAAACTTACCCGCTTGTTGCGCTGTTTTACGTTGTACAGCCATGCACTCTTCAAAACCTTGATGATCAATCGTCATCTGGCGCTCACGCGCAACATCGGCCGTTAAATCAGCTGGAAAGCCATACGTATCGTAAAGTTTAAATACTAAGTCGCCCGGTATAATATCGCCTTTAAGGTCACTTAAGCTTTCTTCTAAAATAGCTAAGCCACGCTCAAGTGTTTTACCAAACTGTTCTTCTTCAATGCGTAATACTTTTTCGATAATTTCTTGTTGCTTAGCAAGCTCTGGGTACGCTTGACCCATTTGCTCAATTAGCGCAGCAACTAACTTATAGAAAAACGAACCTTGCGCACCTAACTTATTACCGTGGCGCACAGCACGACGAATAATACGACGTAGTACATAACCACGACCTTCGTTAGATGGCATAACACCGTCAGAGATTAAAAACGCACACGAACGAATATGATCCGCCACTACGCGTAGTGACTTATCGTCCATATCTTGCGCGTTAGTTACACTTGCAGCTGCTGCAATTAAGCCTTGGAATAAATCGATTTCGTAGTTTGAATGCACACCCTGCAAAATAGCAGAAATACGCTCAAGGCCCATTCCTGTATCAACAGATTGCTTAGGTAGAGGCAACATAGTACCGTCGCTTTGACGGTTGTATTGCATAAATACAAGGTTCCAAATTTCGATGAAACGGTCGCCGTCTTCCTCGGGAGTGCCCGGAGGTCCGCCCCAAATATGCTCGCCGTGGTCATAAAATATTTCAGAACACGGACCACATGGACCAGTATCGCCCATAGACCAAAAGTTGTCAGAGGTCGCAATACGAATAATACGATCTTCACTTAAGCCAATATCTTTTGACCAATACTCAAACGCTTCTTCATCATCGTGATAAATAGTAACAAGCAGTTTTTCTTGAGGTAATTTAACAACCTCAGTTAAAAACTCCCACGCAAACTTAATCGCGTCTTGCTTAAAGTAATCGCCAAAGCTGAAGTTACCTAACATTTCAAAAAATGTATGGTGGCGAGCAGTGTAGCCTACGTTTTCTAAATCGTTATGCTTACCGCCAGCACGTACACAGCGCTGCGAACTTGTCGCACGTGTATAAGGGCGGCTTTCTGCGCCTAAAAATACATCTTTAAATTGCACCATGCCGGCATTATTAAATAACAACGTGGCATCGTTACCCGGTATAAGCGAGCTAGAAGGTACTATTTGATGTTGCTTGCTGGCAAAAAAGTCTAAAAACTGTTGCCTAATTTGTGCGGTAGTCATGTGCTGCATTTGAAAGTCTCACCTGTATTTACTGTGCTTGCATTGCAAAATTAATTTCATCGTAGCTAAAACCCCGATACATTAAGTAGCGCACGCGCTTAGCTTTATCTTTGTAATCGAGGTCTGGCGGTGTATTCGAATATTTTTTATTGTACGCATCCTGCGCAAGCTCAAACCAATCTATTTCAAGCTCTTCAACTACCATTTCAAGTAGCGAACGATCAATCCCTTTGCCCATAGCTTCGCTTTGTATTCGCTTAAGCCCGTGGCATTTAAATATGTGTTTTCTTACAAAGCCTTCACAGTATCGCTGCTCGTTAATAAAATTGTGCTTTTCGCACCAATCAAGCAGCGTTTCAATAAACTCTTCTGTCGCTTCTTTTTGCTGTAATTTGAGCGTTAACTCACGACGCGAATATTCTTGGCGCCCTAGTAACCAAAGTACATAGTTTTTTAGTTTTTGCTTTAATTTATCATCCATTAAGCGTCAAAACGTCCGCTTGTTTCACTGCTAAGTGGCTTAACATTAATGTCGTCACTTAATGGCACAACAGGCATAAAAATGGCTTGATAAGATACAAAAAAGCTAATGTAGCAAATCGGCATTAAAATCAACAGTGGTAAGAACGATAAGAACATCGAAAGCGCCATAAATAATGCGCAAATAAGGCCAAAAACGCCAAGTGGCAAAATATTATGATAAAACACCATTAACGATTTTTTAAGCGCCGTTAAAATGCGTGTTTCTTTACTAAAATAAACAAGTGGCACAGCGTACGCAAATGCCGTTAAATAAATTAGCATTGCCATAAAAAATAAAATTACATTCGCGCCCGAAATACTCTCAAGCATTTGCTCAAGTGCTACGTTTGGATCAAGTCCTGGTTGGCTCATAACAGCCACTGCATCGGCAAATAAGCCATTAGCAAGTAACGCCATTAAAATACCCGCACCCATTTGATAAAGTGCTAAACGTAATAACCCTAAACGATTTCCCTTAGCCGTAAATGGCTTGAGAATATCGGCTAGCATAATTTTTCCGCCCTGTTGCTTACTAAGCACCGCTTGGTAAAACCCTGCGGTTAAAAATGGCGTAGCGAGTGCTGCTACTACTTGCAGCAGCGGTAAAAATAAAGACAGCAGCCCTACAATGCCAATAAATAAATGCATAAAAATAAAGGTTGCTGGCTGGGTTTTAAAAATAAGCCATCCGGCTTTTAACCACTTTAGCCCTGCATCGGCTTTAAAAATTCGTAATTGTGTAGACATACTTGCTCTTAATTTAAAACGAAACACGCCAAGTATAACTTGGCGTAAGGGGGGATTAATAGACGAAACGTAATTAAATGATTAAGGTTTTTTAATTTTCTTAATATCTAACATATGCGCGCCATGCTTAATTTTTGTTTCTAGGTACGATTTATTACCCGCAACACCCGCTTTAATGTGCGCATGCGTGCCCACAACCGAGTCAACATTAATACCGGCATCTTTTAATGCATTAAGCTTTTTAGGATTATTAGTCATTAATTTAACGTGACTTAAATTAAGCGCATTGAGCATTAATACTGCATCCGAAAAGTCACGTAAATCATCAGCAAAGCCTAAATGATTATTAGCCTCGTAGGTGTTCATACCTTGCGATTGCAATACGTAAGCGTCTATTTTGTTGTATAAACCAATGCCACGGCCTTCTTGGCGTAAATACAATAAAATACCGCCTTGCTCGTGCATCATTTCAATACATTCATTTAGCTGCTCGCCGCAATCACAACGCGATGAGTAAAATACATCGCCCGTTAGGCATTCTGAATGCATACGAATTAGCGGTACATCTTGCTCTGTATCGGCGTTGTTAAACACCATAGCAATATGTTCTTTACCATCTTTTAAATCAGTAAATGAGATTATTTCTGCAGGGATATCACTATTTCTGCCAACTTTAAGCTGGACTCTTGCTCTTACTTGCGCCACGACAAATCCAAATATTTAAATAACTACGACACGACAATAAAGTGATAGTATCACAAAATAGGATAAATACACCGTAGTACAAGACTGTTTATGGCAAATATATGGCGACGACAGGCGTTATTTTCAATGATTGTTAAGCAATAAATTAATACAAATAACCGCCAATATTATTTACGTTGATTTACCTTAATCAGTGACACCTGCAGGCACGTTTGGTATTTTGTATTTTAAACAACGATAGGGATTATTATGAAACGTCAGCAACTCGCTTTATTTATAGGTTTAAGTTTGTCTGCTTTAAGCGCAACAACTTTAAGCACTACAGCATTCGCCAGCCAAGCAAGCGATCCTCAAACGGTATTTAACCAAGCATACCAAGGCTATTTAGCAGCAGTTAAAGCAGACGAAAACGTACAACAAGCTGCCAAACTTGCTTACACATCAGGTAAAGCCGTTTACGGTAAAAGCGACGACAATACTGCTAACTTAGCTATTAACTACGCTAAAGCTATTAAAGGCTACGGCGATGAGCTATACGAACAACGTTTTGCACTTTATGATGAAGCACATACTATTTTAGCGGCTAATCACGGCAAACAATCAATAGAAACAGTTGATGCACTGCTCGGAAAAGCTAACTACACAACATCAGCTTACAAAGCAGCTAACTTTTTAGAAGAAGTAATAGGTATAGCTAAAACACAAAATAACCCTACGACATGAAACTTGAAGCTGCAACGCTACTGGCTAAAAAGTTTAGTTCTAAAAAATATCGTGAGGCTAAAAACTACCTAGAAGAAGCCGACGAATACTACCAAGAAAACTTACCTGAAAACTCACTAGAGCGCATAAAAGCCGATTTTTTAATGGCCTCATTCGCAGAGGGTCGTAAAAGATACAATCAAGCGATTGAAAGGCTAAACCGTATAGTTACTGTATTCGATAGTAACTTAAACTTTGATCACAGTGCAGAGCTAACAGCTCATTCAAAGCTTGTAGGCCTGTACGAAAAACAAGGTAAAAGCGAAGAAGCAACTAAACATTGCCTAGCTATCGCTCAAATGGTGCCATGGAAAGAATCGCAAGAGCAAACACCACTCTATCGTGTTAATCCTAAATACCCAGTTAACAAAGCCAGATTTAGTACCGATGGTAGCGTTGTTATGGAGTTTGAAGTAGACGCAGCTGGCTTTGTAAAAAACCCAAAAGTACTTAGCTCAGAAGGCGGCAGCGCATTTGAAAAATCAGCCAAAGCAGCGCTTGAGCAATGGCGTTACGCGCCAAAGTTTGAAAATGGCAAACCTGTTAGCGCTATTTCTCAGGTACAACTCGACTTTAAAATTAACCGCCACTAAAAGCGGCTCATTAAAAAAGGCGCTTTAAGCGTCTTTTTTAATACCAACTAATACAAATTCTACGTAGTTAAAATTCATAACTTACGCTAATTCCGCCATCGGCTCTTTTTTCATTGCTATCGCTTGCTTTACCGTAGCCCACATCTAGCTCTAATCTAAAACCAGCGCTGTTCAATCCATTAAAGTTGTAGTTGTACGTAAGCCCTATACCATTTGTTGTTTCTTCATCAAAAATACCGCCAATTACACAACCTAGCGTATTAGCAAAGTCAGTTGCTACATCATTAGTTGAACTTTCACACTCTTGGTCTGTATCTCTTGCACCAATAGCGCCCACAAGTACGCCAAAAGCATGTTTTTTATTATCGCTAACTGCTTGTTCAAAACCGGCTGAAAAACCATCATCAAGGCCTAGTTTATAATTTGCATACCAGCGCTGTGTATCGTCGTTAGCCGATAAAGATACCTCAGGAATAACTAAGTAAGGATAGCCACCCCCAATCGAAAAACTAACATCCTTAGCAAAAGTAGAACAAGAAGCGATAGATAAAGTGAGTAGTAATATTTTTATTTTCATAAAGTTCCCTTTGAGTAAGTATAAAATGTACTTACTTTAGGGACACCATGCAATACGACTAAAAGCTCGTTAAATTTAGCTTTAGTAATAAAATAGGGATTAAATTTTAGCGAGTATTTTATCGCTAGCCGCTTCTATTAAATCGAGCACATTTTCAAAGCTATCATCGCCGCCGTAATAGGGATCGGGAATAGCGCTTTGGGCTTGCTCGCCATATTCTAAAAATAGCGCCAGCTTATAGCGTAAATGCTCAGGGCATTGCGCTGTTAAATCAGCTAAATTTTGCGTATCGGCCGCTAAAATTAAATCAAACTCAGTAAAGTCGCTTGTACGCACTTTACGTGAATAAATACCTTTAAAGCTGTAACCGCGCTTCTCCCCTGCTGCCATTGAGCGACTATCAGGCGTTTTACCTTCGTGGTAACCAATAGTCCCTGCCGAATCTACTTTAACGTTAACACCTAGTTTTTTAGCACGGGCTTTTAATACCGCCTCTGCGGTTGGCGAGCGGCAAATATTACCTAAACACACTATGAGTACTTTCTTCATTGAGGCTCCTCTAACTAATTTAAAAATCTAAGCTTTAAAACTGTTTTAAAATGCTTTCATCGTAATCTTCAACGTTAAGCGTTACGTTATGTTGCGCTGCAACAGATTCAAGCTCAGCTTGTTTAATGGCTAAATCGTCCATGGTGATTAGGTTATCGTCTAGTTGCCACAATAACCGAGAGCCCGCGTAGCTATAATGAATCGCCAATAACGCATCGGCATTACCTTCACGGCCAGCGGCTTTTAACTTAGCCATTTTACGGGTTATTTTATTAAGTGCTTTTTTAAGCTCCCACACATAAACAACTTCAGTCATAAAGCTATGTGTACGGTATTTATTAAGTAACCACGCAAGCCCAACGCTTGTAATAGCAACGCCTATTAAGTTCCAATGAAAGTGGCTACCACTTTCATCAGGAAATAAAGCAATCAGCGTTTGCGATATAGCCAAGCTGCCTACAGCCAAACCAATACCGCATCCTGCAATAACACGGTTTAAATGTTTACGGTAACGCGCTTTATTTATTTCAATGAGTTGCATAACAGCCTAAAAAGTTAATAAGTAAAAGAATGCGAATGGCTATTGTAACTAAACCCCACATTTTTTATAAAATTATTTCACCCCTTTTTGATTTGCCACCCGTTATAGCTTTGAAAACACCCTAATAGTAGTGGTCAATAAAATTTGGAGCGGCTTATGCACACACTTGAAATACCCAACAACCCAGTATTTATTAAAACATCGACTGCCGTTATCGGCGGCGCCGCAATGACCTTTGCAGCTTTTGCGTTTATGCAATATTTAATAAGTGGCGAGCAACGCGCACCGGTTAAACCAGGAGACGATATTATAGTAGAGATTTTTCAGGCGCCTGAGGATTCAAAGCTAAGGCATATACAAAAAATACAGCCGCCACCGCCAATGCCTAAAGTGCCGCAAAAAGCTCCACCGCTTGATACATCAGCCGATCCTGTGTTGGCAATTAGCGACCTTACGCCAGTTACAATTGACGATTTTGGTGGCGACATTAACAATACCATTAATCGCCCAACAGGGGATGCAACACCCATAGTGCGCATAAACCCTAAATACCCAACTACAGCCGCGCGCGATGGTATTGAAGGTTGGGTACAACTAAGCTTTAGTATTTCGCCCACCGGTGAAGTAATCGACCCAGTAGTTATTAACGCCGAGCCAAAACGCACCTTTGACCGCGAAGCAATAAGAGCTATTAAACGCTGGAAATATCGCCCCAAAGTAATTGAAGGTGTGGCACAATTACAAACAGGTCAAACCGTACAACTCGACTTCAAATTACAACAATAAAAGCGATGAGCCTATGCTACTAAGTATTAAGTCATGGTTATTTGAAACGCCAAGCAAGGACTGCATGGCAAGTTACGCAAAAAGTGGCGACAATCGTTATTTAGAGCAGCTTATTGCCCTCTACAGTAACGACTTATACCACTACCTTGTTACACAATCTAATACGCATTTAGCATACGACGTAAGCCAACAAACATGGCTAAAAGTAATCGAAAAACGCCACCTTTACCAAGCCCAAACCACACCAAAAGCATGGTTGTTTAAACTTGCCCGCAACACACTCATTGACGAATACCGCAGGCAACAGCACTTTGTAGAGCTTGACGAAAACACGCATTTAGCAGCACAAAATGATAAAAGCGAAAACAACTTAAATAGTGGTGACTTAACTAGCAAAGACTCGCATATAGGAAGCTCAAACATAAGTTACGAAGCGTTCGACGCCGCCCTAAAACAACTCAGCTTTGTACAGCGTGAAGCCATAACATTACAACAAGAAGGCTTTTCGCTCACCGACATAGAACTTATAACGCAAAGCAGCCTCGAGACCATTAAAACAAGGCTGCGCTATGCCAAGCAAAACCTTAAACGTTTATTAGGAGCAAACAATGAACAAGCCTGATGAGCCGCTTGATCAAAAGCTCACACAACATTACAAAGAGCGAAAAGCGCGCACTACACTTACAAGCACTCAGCAAAAAGCGCTACTTAAAAAGGCCACGCACACAAAGCCTAAAAAGTTCGGCTTTACGCTGCAGCTAACCAGCCTTGCCTGCGCACTGGGTGTATTTTCTTTTATTGTGTTTGATAATAACGATAGCATTAACCACGCGCCAAAAACCGTGCTTAACAGCGTATTTAACACTATAGACATTCACGACTATTCAATTATTAAAACACACGAAATAAACCAAGCTGGTAGCTACGCAAGCTCCATAAACGAGAAAAAACACGCCCTCGATAGTCAATTAGCTAACGATTTACGCCGCCACCAACAACGCCACATAGAATACGGCACTCTAGTGAAGGTAGATAACGACTGGTACATAGCCAGCTGTAATGACGAGGTGCTCGTGCAAATTAAGCATTCACTGTTAAGTGATTTAAAAGGTAAACACGCGGTCGAAAGTAATATAAATACCGGTGATATGCTCGCTATGGCGCATAACGGCAAAGGGCAAATTATTGCGCTTAAACATGCGGGTGCTGGGGTTAGGCAGTGTGGGGCTTAGATATATTTTAGTCTAACCTAAATTTTAGCTAAGATTAAACTAATTACACGGAGTAATCGAAATGGAATTAAATTACATAATAGAAATAAGTAAAGTAGTCGCTGTACTGTTTACTGGATGCTCATTTCTTTTTGGTATTTATATTTATATAGTTAACTCAAGAAAAGAGAGAATCAAATCAACCTTAGAGTATTGGGGGAAGTTTCATCAAGAAGTTATCCCGTATCTTGTTAAGTTTAATAATAAATACCCAGGTAAGCTCCATGCTAATGAGGTCAGGGAAGTCGTAAATTTATCCGATACTAAAGAAACTCTTCACCATATCCTGAATAAATATGAGCAGCTAGCTACAGGAGTGGATTTAAAGGCATATGAAATAAAAGCATTAAACTCACTATCAGGTCAGGAGATAATTAATAGTTACCATAGGTACGAAGCATATATTTTCTATCGTCGAGCTCACAAAGAGAACCCTGAAATATGGTTACAATATGAGAAATTAGTAAAACTACTGATTAAACTAAGGAGATAGGATAAGGCTTTAGAGCAATATCGTGGAATTGGATTTCGTATCACTCAACCTTAGCTACCGGCCGCTTAGATTAATAAACAAGTATATCTAAGCCTTTATTGGCGACCAAATTTAACAGCTTTAAGGAAGCACCTTTTGGGGACTTGCCACCTTGCTCCCAAGCTCTAACTGTTGAAGCACTGGTATTTAAATAAGCGGCGAATACCGCTTGGCTAACATGAGCGTGCTCACGAATTGCTTTAATATGCGCGGCATCATATTGCTCGACTTCAGGCAGACACATTGCATCAAACCTCCGCATAGTTTGTCTATCCATAACACCGGCATCATTTAGCCCTTTAGCTGTATCATGCATTACGCCTAAAATACTATTACTCATGATTTTTTACCTCTATTAGCTCGCCTTCATTAATAGCTATTTTGAGTTGCTGCTGTGAATAACTTAGTAACTCTTTCGCCATTAACTTTAGTGCCTTTAATTCTTTTTTATCGATATTGTCTCGTTGGTTTTTAGAAAAGCCAAACATAAAAAATGCTTTATCCGCAACTTTAAAAGCAACTATGGTTCTATAGCCACCTCGTTTACCCTGTCTTTCGCTGGTGCTCGCTTTTTATAAACATGAGCACCTAAGTCCCCATCGTTAAGTCCGTTTTCTAAATCTCTAACAGCATCAATTAACACCTTGTCAGGTAAGCCCTCTTTTGCAGCCCACTTGTTAAACCATTTTGATTTAAATATACCCATAAATATCACACCACCAACTATGACACTTAGTATTATAGTTCACCAGAATTAATGTACTAAAAACTTGAAAGCAACTCTCAGCACATTTAGAAATACACAATATTAGTTCTTTAAGGCTCAGCCCTATAAAGCTATAATTTAACTTAATTTTCATAGAGCTATTAGTTTAAATTTAAGGAAGAAATATGACAAAACTACTTATATTCGTTTTTGCTATTTATACATTTTGCTGCTCATTTGTGCAGGCTGAGACTTTAGTAAATAACGAATTTGTAGTACCGATTGAAAAGCACTTTGAAAATTTCACCTTAGTTAAGGTAAACCCTAAGTACACAAAACTTGATTACAAAGCGCTTATGTCTGCTCGCGAGTTTATTCAAATTAGCTTAGGCACCACATGGCCTGCTGATGACTTTACTTTGCAAGAAAACACGCAATCATTGGAAAGTGACTTAATCGCATTTAATAATAAAGAATCTTTTACTTTTCATGTAATGAATAACGATAAAACGAAGGTGATTGGCTGTATTTATATTACAGGTACGGTTGATAGTGAATTTGATGCCACTGTATTTAGCTGGGTTGCTAAAGAGCACCTTTCTACACCGCTTTTTGATGAGCTTAAAACAAACGTTAAAACATGGGTTAAAAACGAATGGCCTTTTACAAACGTTGATTACCCGTTTAACAGTTAAATAGCATATTAAATCATTCACTTCCAAACAAAAGGCCTGCGATTAAGCAGGCCTTTGAGCATTTAAAAATCATACGTACAAAACAATAATTCTTGAAATAAAATAAGCAAAAAAATAAAGCTACCGCCCGACGCGCCAGCAAGCTAAGCGCCTACAATAAACACCACATACAACTAGCTTTGGGGTGCTCATTGTATTGGTGGACCGTTGGGTTTCGTGTCACCCAACCCAACCTACTTAGCTATAAAAGTGCTGTCACCACTTAATAAACCTCTGTTAATGATTACTTCTTCAAAAGTCGCTTTTCTGGATTATTTAAGTACTTTAAGCCAATGGTCACTATGCGTGTATGTACCATTGTTATAACGCGCATTTGCACATTACCAATAACAACAATATCGCCTTTACTGACTTCTCCTGAAAGCTTTTGGTTGATCACTTCTTCCAAGCTTATCTCTTCTGGGGCGTCTATGTGCATGTGGTAAGAGTAAAATATATCGCCTACCAACGTTACCCCTTTCACTTTAAGTTCGTTGTGCGCTAAGTGGCTATCTTGATGGTTTGTTTTATCGGTTGCTGTAAAAACTAAATCAACAAAAGGTCTGTTATCTGGTTTTAAAACAACAAATAAATGGTCATTTGCTTTTAACTTAGTTGAGCCTCGTGGCGGTATGATTGACGGACCCCGTGTAATCATAGCAACAACTACACTTTCAGGAAGTGCAGCATGTGACAAGCTGCGCCCAGAAACCCGAGAAACGTCACTTAAGGTGTATTCTACAATTTCTATATCAATATCGTTTAACGCTGTGATTTCGAGTGTTGCAGCAGCCAAATCAGGTGGCGGCTCTACTAAATTTAGTTTTTTAGCCATCCACGGCATTGTTGAGCCCTGTAACGTGGCTGAAATTAATACCACGAAAAAAACGACATTAAAAATAAGCTCAGCCCCTGAAAGGCCAAATAGTAATGGGAATATAGCTAAAATAATGGGTACTGAGCCCCTAAGGCCAACCCAAGATACAAACAGGGTTTCGCGATTATTAAAGCCAAACAGTTTTAAAATAGGCGCTACCGCTAATGGGCGAGCAACAAAAATGAGTGCCAGTGCAATAAGCAGTCCTTCTAACCATACATCAACCAATGACGACGGATTAATAAGGAGGCCTAAAACAACAAACATGGTTATTTGCCCAAGCCATGCTAAGCCGTCATGAAACAGAAAAATACCGCGTTTATATACAAATTTGCTGTTACCTAAAATAACACCCGTTATAAATACAGCTAAAAATCCACTGCCGCCGAGCGTTGCAGAAAGGCCAAAAGAAAGCAGCCCAAATGCGGTTACCATCACTAAATACAAACCCGATGCATTTAGTTTAATTCGATTAATAAACCAAACCGATACCTTACCAATTAAAAGACCACAAATAGCGCCAACACCCATCTGTTGAGCAAATAACTGTAGTAAATCCAGCCCTATTGGCATGTCGTTAACGAGCATTTCGAGCAATCCAACCGTTAGAAAAATAGCCATTGGATCGTTCGATGCACTTTCTATTTCAAGGGTCGATTTAAGCTTTTTGTTTAAGTGAATACCCGCACTTCGTAAAAGTGCAAACACGGCTGCGGCATCTGTAGAGCCAACAATGGCGCCCAGTAATACACCTTGTAATATGGGTAGGTCTAAAATATAAGTGGCCACAAGGCCTGTAATTACAGCGGTAAATAACACCCCGATGGTTGCTAAAGCAGACGCGGGTTTCCACACTTGTTTAATTGAACTGGTGGGCGTTTGTAAGCCACCATCAAATAGAATAATAGCAAGCGCTAGAGTACCCAGAGCATGTGCGGCCTCTGCGTTGTCGAATGAAATACCTGCAATACCATCTTCACCTGCGAGCATACCTACAAGTAAAAATAGCACCAGCACCGGTAAGCCAACGCGTGCAGATAACTTGCTCGAGATCACTCCAAGTAAAATTAAAATGGCACTAACGAGAATGATATTATCAATTACAAACATAGTGTGGGTTTACAGCCTTATATGAGTTAAAAAGTAAGAATTTATAGCTACCAAAAAGCTTAAAGCTCATGCTATACAATAACCTAAAAAATATAAATACGGGTACTTAAGTCAATATTTAAATTGTTTATTTAATAGCTAGAGCGTCGTTAAGCTTGGTATTACTAGCCTCGGTCTTAATTTAAAAACAAAAAAGCCTGCAATAAGCAGGCTTTTGACTATTTAAGCAATCGTATTTTATAAAACAATAATGCTTGTTATTAAGTACGCTATAAACGTAAGGCCGCCACCAAATAAGGCATATGGTAGCTGCGTTTTAACGTGGGTGAGTAAGTCACATCCAGATGCAATAGCCGATACAGCGCTGGTGTCGGATATAGGCGAGCAGTGATCGCCAAATATACCACCACCTAAAATAGCACCTACCACAAGCGATGGCGGTAAACCTAGCGCTTGAATAAGTGGCACGCCAATTGGGATTAATATGGCAAACGTGCCCCACGATGTACCCGTAGTAAACGACATAACTGCGCCGGTTAAAAACAGCACCGGTACTATTAAGTAAATAGGTAGGTAGTCGCCAACAAGCGATGCTACAAATACACCAGTACCCAACTCTTTTAAGCTTGCGCCAAGTGTAAGCGAAAGCAGTACAATGGCGACTAATGGCATTAATTCGCCCATACCTTTAAAACCGGTATCAACTAATTGATGATGCGTAAATTTACGTGAGCCAATCATTAAAAAGTAAGCGACAACAATGGCTAAAACCGTTGCATATAATACTGATTTAGAGCCGCTGCCCTCTGCCAACACACCATTACCGGTGTAATACATAAAGCCAACCATGCTGGTAATAAGCGTAATAAGCGGGATTAACATGTAACGCGCTTTAGAGCCTTTTACTTCTTCTTTTAAGTCAGTTGTTTGAAGCTCTAGTTTTTCTTCGGCTTCTTTCATTGGGCCATGCACTTTATCAAACGCGATGGTATAAAAAACAATGGCAAGGGTAATTATGGCGTAAAAGTTATACCCTACGCTGCCCCACAACACCGATACAGCCGACTCACCTAGCTCGTAGTTACCTAACAAACCAAGTACAAACGCACCCCAGCCATTAAGCAGTATTAAAATACACACTGGCGCACTGGTGCTATCAATAATGTACGCTAGACGCGCTCGGCTCATTTTAAATTTGTCGAATAAGCCACGCGATAAAATCCCTGAGGTAAGTACGCTCAAGTTAGATTCTATAAACACCGCAATGCCGGTAAACATGGTTAAAAAGCCCACTTGGCGCTTACTTTTTGCAATACCTTTGTTCATTAACATATTAACAGTTGCTGCAACGCCGCCAGATTCGCGAATGTAGGCAAGCAGTGCACCAATTAAAATACTAAATATTAATATGCGTGTATTACCTGGCGAGCTGGCAACCGAAATAATACGTTCTATGGTATTTAAAAAAGTGTCAAACAAGCTATTACCTTCGCCCTGAAAAGCAAGTAAAAACTCAGAAGAAGCAACAGCAACAAGTAGCGCCATAATCACTTCTTTTCGCCAAAACACGATAGCAATCGCAATTAGCGGCGGTAAAATAGAATACCAATGCATAAAAAGTTAACCTTAATTATTAGCGAGCCACTCTCGCTTTGTACGCGTTTTATCGCTTATTTGTTAAGCCTAGCAGCATAAACTGGCTTAGATTTGTAAACCGCTTAGCTTAATGGATTGCCTTACTCAAGTCACCTGTAAATAAATCACTTAGAGTAATGCTGTTAGTACGTTTTAACCTATACGATAGCTTATTGATTTAGTAGCGCTTCATAAATAAGCGACACTACCGATCCGTACTGCGCGGTTTCAAATTGTTTACCTGTAAATTCGTAACGTTTTAGCGAGCCTTTAATTGCACTATGGCGAGCATTGGTAAGTAAAACAATAGCTAAATCGTAAGCGGGGTCAACTACGGTCACTGTCCCCGTCCAACCTGTGTGCCCATAAGCCTGCGCGCTTGCATAAGGGCCAAAGTGCCAGCGCCTTGCTTGGTTGTTACCAGCAAGCCTAAAGCCAAGCCCGTAGGTTTCATCGCTTGATTGCGGCGTTAAAAATTGCGCTAAGGCGCTTGCACTAAATAATTGTTGGTCGCCGTAGCCACCATTATTTAGTAATAGCTGGCAAAGCACGGCTAAGTCGTGAGCATTACTAAATAATCCTGCATGCCCTGCTACGCCATCAAGAGAATAGTAAGCGCGCTCATCATGCACTTGGCCTTGTAAAACAGTGGTACGAACATTATCAAACTTAATGCGCCCATCTCGTGTGTTGCCGCTAAGCTCAGTGGCTGCAAATTGCTGCGGCTTAAAGCCTTTTTTAAGTGGATTAAATAACGTGTTAGTTAATTTTAATGGCGCGTACACTTGCTGCTCTAGGTATTCGTCAAGGGGCTGCCCAGTTATGCGCTCAATGAGTACGCCTAAAATCATGTAATCAATATCTGAGTAAACATGCTGCCCAGATGATTTACTACTAAAAGGCACGCTGGTAAGTAATAGCTGTTTGGTGGTTTTACTGTTTTGCGAATAAAACGCGTCGCCGTAGCTGCCATCTTTACGATGAAAGTCAAATACTGGCGGGTATCCAGCGCTGTGTGTGAGTAAGTCTTTTACTGTGCGCTTTGCTCGCCCTTCGCCTTTATATTCGCTTAGGTAGCTTTGCACGGGTTTATTAATATTTAACAGCCCTTCACTTACTAATTTCATAAGTGCAAAGTTTGTGGCAAATATTTTGGTGTTTGAGGCAAGATCAAACAAAGTATTAGTTTGCATGGGCTCTGGGCGTAGTAGCATTAAATCACTTTGCTGGTATTGCTTTGCATCGCCATAGGCGGTTAATTTTATTAGCTCGCCATTTTTAACAACGGCCAGCACAGCCCCAGGAAAACCTGCTTTAACATCGCGTTCAATTAATGTGTCTACTTCAGTAAAATCTATATGCTTTTTTGGTTCATCGCTTAAAGTAGGAAATGCAAAACGCAGCGTTAAACTTGCGCCAGCAGGGAGAATATTTTCAACTTTAAAGGTATTAACACCGTTGTGAGTATTTTTTGCCAAGCTGTAATTGTATAAGGTGTTGGCGCTTAGTTGGTTAACGTCGAGCTTTTGATTATTAATGTAAATATCGGCGCTTTGTGCGTTATGGTTTTGTATTAATAATTGCCCGCGCCCTTTGTAAGCTTTAAACGTTCCTCGGTTATTTACATAAAACCGGCTACTTGGATTTACCTCAGGAAACGTTACAACCACTTGTGCATTAGGCAGCTCTACAAGTTGGCTTTTTGTAAGTGGTAGCACCGAGCTAATAGGCTCCGGTGGTGTACTACAACCCACAATAATAAAGCTCAATGCCGCTATAAATGCTTGTTTGATATAACCACACCTTTGATATTTTACAGCAATAAACATGCTTAGCCCTTATTTATATAACAAGTAAGGCGCTCTTTGCGCTTTAAATTGCGCAAGCCCCGCCTGCCAGCTTTGTTTTATTTGCGCTTCTGATTGCCCTGCTTCAATAGCTAAGCGCAATTTATTAGTACCCGCTAGCTTATCCATAAAGTCAGCGCGCTCAAAAAGCGAGATGTTATTTTTAGTAAGCTTCGTGTACGCATTTATTAAGTAAGTTAAATTTAAACCTGTGATATTTGCTTGTCTTAAATCGAGCCCTTGCACGGTTTGGTTTTTAAATTTAGGGTTTAAAGCAGCGCCTTTAATTGCGCGCGGTGTAAAATTAAAATCACCTAATGCTACTGGCGAATAGCCAATTACTTGAAATGCAAAGTCGGTGCCTCTACCAATGCTAATAGGCGTTGCTTCAAAAAAGCAAAGTGATGGGTAAAGCGCAATGGCTTGATCGTTAGGTAAGTTAGGGCTGGGTTTTACAGGCAAGCTGTAAGTACTTTTGCGAGTGTAATGATCAACAGGGATCACCGTTAATTTTAAATCGGCCGCTTTATTGATCCAACCCTCGCCCTTGATCATTTTGGCAAGTTCGCCAACGGTCATGCCGTGTAAAACAGGAATTGGGTGCATGCCTACAAACGATTTAAATTCTGACTCTAATATTGGCCCATCAACGTAGGCAATATTTGGATTGGGCCTATCGAGTACTAAAAATTCTATCCCCTGCTCTGCAGCGGCTTCCATCATGTAGTGCATAGAGCTTATGTAGGTATAAAAACGCACTCCCACATCTTGAATGTCAAAAATAATGACATCAACATCGGCTAAAGCAGCTTGGCTTGGTTTTTTATTTTTACCGTAAATAGAAATAAGCGGAATACCAGTTTTACCATCAACAGCATTTTTCACATGGGCGCCCGCATCGTGATCGCCACGAAAGCCATGCTCAGGTGCAAAAATTTTAGTTATGTTTATGTTTTTAGTCAGTAGAGTATCTACTAAGTGAGTTTCCCCTACGCTTGATGTTTGATTAACGACTAGCCCTACACGTTTATTTTTTAACTGCGGTAAATATTTAGCATATTGCTGCGCACCTACTACAAGTGAGTTATTAGCTTCGTTGGCTTGCACACTTGCAATAAAAATGGCGCTAAAAATAAAAAACAACGTAATAAATAGGGTTTTAAACATACTGCAATATCCTTTTAAACAAGGCGTTTAAAATAACATAGGTAATAATAAAGAGCAGCTTTAGAAAGGGGTTAAGTGGGCTTAGATATAGTGATTAGATATAGCCATTAGAAGCTGGCGCTTCTCACGCGAGCAAGCTCAGCGTCTACAACGGATAAATAAACTCGGAGTCTAGATTTAAAGATTAGAGCTAGTTTTATTTGAAAATACCACCTCTCATTTTAAGCTTAAAGACCGTATTTAACCTTCTTAGAGCTAAACGCTTCTAGTTATTTAATTTCTTGGTCAATGAACCACTTAAAGATCTATTATACAAAGAGAAGCGAAAGAGAAGTAAATGAGAAGACATAAACTCGGGTTTATTAGTTTAGCTTAGCTTTATTACTACCTCTAAAAGCGCAGCGCCTCTTAACCTCTTTGTGAATAAATTACTTACTTCTGGCGTTGCCAACGAATAAAATCTTATAAATTATATTTTGAGGGGGAATAGAAGCAGTCGCTTCTCACGCGAGCAAGCTCAGCGTCTACCACAGATGAATAAGCTCGGAGTTTGGATTTAACGATTAGCACTGGTTTTACTTGTAGGCATACAGCTTGCTGACGCGACGAGCGAAGCTCGTAAATAAAGTATCAGTTATATCGGTGGTAAGTAATTAGAAGCTGGCGCTTCTCACGCGAGCAAGCTCTGCGGCTACAGGAGTGGTAGTTTACATTTCACTTTATTTTAGGCACAAAAAAACCGACTTAATGTCGGCTTGTTTATGAAAAGTGGTGGGCGCAGGACGTATCTTGTAAGAGTGAACCTCCGACTGCTTGGTTCTCAATTCACCTAAACCTACACTTCACTTCACTTCACTTCACTTCACTTTATTTTAGGCACAAAAAAACCGACTTAATGTCGGCTTGTTTATGAAAGTGGTGGGCGCAGGAGGATTCGAACCTCCGACCGCTCGGTTCGTAGCCGAGTACTCTATCCAGCTGAGCTATGCACCCACTTTCATAGATTGCTTATTTAAACTCTAAGCAGAGCGTATTAATTCAGGCATAAAAAAACCGATTTCCATCGGTTTATTTTTCTTACACTTAAAAGTGTATGAAAACATGAAAGTGGTGGGCGCAGGAGGATTCGAACCTCCGACCGCTCGGTTCGTAGCCGAGTACTCTATCCAGCTGAGCTATGCACCCGCTTTCATTTTTACTATTACTTGTTTTTACTCTAAGTGAGAGTCTATAAAGTGGTGGGCCCAGGACGTATCTTGTAAGAATGAACCTCCGACCGTTTGGCTTTAGCCAACACTTTACTTTTTTATACTCTAAGTATGAGTCTATAAAGTGGTGGGCGCAGGAGGATTCGAACCTCCGACCGCTCGGTTCGTAGCCGAGTACTCTATCCAGCTGAGCTATGCACCCACTTTATAGTTTACTTATTTTAACTCTAAGTAGAGCTTTTGCTTATTTAGACTCTAAGCGAGTTATTAAAGTATGGTGGGCGCAGGAGGATTCGAACCTCCGACCGCTCGGTTCGTAGCCGAGTACTCTATCCAGCTGAGCTATGCACCCATACTTTAAAATTTTACAAAACACGCCATTAAAAGAAATGGTGGAGAGGGAGGGATTCGAACCCTCGATAGAGCTACAAACTCTATACTCCCTTAGCAGGGGAGCTCCTTCGGCCACTCGGACACCTCTCCGTCTTGTGGGGCGTATAATAAAGATTTCAGAAAATATGTCAAACACTTTTCTACCAAAAACGACTATATGGTTACAGATTGCACATATGCTTGGTTTAAAAGTGTAATTAGTTTGAAATTTAAGCGGGTTACGTATTTTTATTTGAAGGATTAACACCTAGCACGGGAACTAAGTCATCAGTTAACTGAGCCAAATACTGTTCTTGGTAACCTAATTGTTGAAATTCAGCGATACAAGCACGGTAGTAAGCGTTTCGTTCTTGCTCTGACGTACACTCTTCTGATAAATCATCTACTCGTTTGTCTTTCATACTATTATTCTAAGTCCTTTAAGAATCTATATTTAACTGCTAAATACCAGCAGTGTAAATTTCGTGCGTATTCTAGCTAAAACCTTTGTATAAACACAACATATGTTTAAAAAACAATCATACTAAAAAGTTATAGCACTGTTAGTTTTAATATTAAAAACTTCCAATAACAATAAGTTAGTGAAGCTGAATTGCACATTAATCAGCACTAATAATTACCTTTAATTTTTAGTGTAGTACTTATTAATTAAAACACTAATTATAAGCAAAAAAAACGCCGCTATTAAGCGGCGTTTATTAACTTACTTTGTACTACTAAAGATTAGTCAGCTTGTGGACGCATATGCGGGAACAAAATAACGTCTTTAATTGTTGATGAATCAGTAAACAACATTACTAAACGGTCAATACCAATACCTTCACCAGCCGTTGGCGGTAAGCCGTACTCTAGTGCGCGTATGTAGTCTTCGTCGTAGTGCATTGCTTCATCATCGCCTGCGTCTTTCTCTTCAACTTGACGAGTGAAGCGCTCAGCTTGGTCCTGTGCATCGTTAAGCTCAGAGAAACCATTTGCAAGTTCACGGCCGCCAACAAAAAACTCAAAACGGTCGGTAACAAATGGGTTTTCGTCGTTACGGCGTGCAAGTGGTGATACTTCCCACGGGTAACCAGTAATAAACGTAGGTTGAATAAGCATGTGCTCTGCTGTTTCTTCAAATATTTCACAAAGAAACTTACCTGGACCCCAAACACAGTT
This sequence comes from Pseudoalteromonas sp. SR43-3, assembly GCF_014163875.1. Lineage (NCBI taxonomy): Bacteria > Pseudomonadati > Pseudomonadota > Gammaproteobacteria > Alteromonadales > Pseudoalteromonadaceae > Pseudoalteromonas > Pseudoalteromonas sp. SR43-3. The sequence continues at coordinate 145,122 of NZ_JACJEC010000002.1, forward strand.
CTCAGGAATTTTAACGTGCACTTGTTTAGCGTACGCTTTTAACTCTTCAAAATGGTTTTCTGGGTCGTTAAATACCGCAGCATCAAACTCAGGGTTATATTTTAAGATAGCATCCGCCATACTTAAACGTGTAAACGGTTGGCCAAAGTCGTATTCAACTGAATCGATAACTTCGCCGTTTTCGTCCTTAGTTGTATTAACTACAATTGCACTACCTAGTACGTTTTCTGCAACAGTACGTAGCATGTCTTCGGTAATGTTCATCAGGTCGATGTAATCAGCGTATGCTTGGTAAAATTCAATCATTGTAAATTCTGGGTTGTGGCGTGTAGATAACCCTTCGTTACGGAAGTTACGGTTAATTTCAAATACACGATCAAAACCACCTACCACTAAGCGCTTTAAGTAAAGCTCTGGCGCTATACGTAGGTACATGTCGATATCAAGCGCGTTATGGTGAGTTACAAACGGACGCGCAGATGCACCACCAGGTATAACCTGTAGCATAGGTGTTTCTACTTCCATAAAGTCACGGTCTGCTAAAAAGCGACGAATGCCTTCAACTACTTGTGAGCGAATGCGGAATGTTTCGCGCGTTGCTTCGTTAGTAATTAAGTCAACATAACGTTGGCGGTACTTTGTTTCTTGATCTGATAAGCCATGGAATTTTTCAGGTAATGGACGAAGTGACTTAGTTAGTAATTGATACTCAGTCATTTCTACGTATAAATCTCCTTTACCCGATTTATTTAACGCGCCTTTAACACCTATAATATCGCCAGTGTCTAGCTGACCATATTTTTCTTTAAGGTCTTTTTGAACATCTTTAGATGCATACGCTTGTACGCGACCTTTCATGTCTTGAATTACAAAAAACGGTCCACGCTTTGCTAAAATACGTCCAGCAATAGACACAACTTCTTGTAGTTCAACTAATTCTTCTTTGCTCTTATCACCAAACTGGGCTTGCAAATCAGCCGTGTAATGCTCACGACGGAATTGGTTTGGATGACCGTTGGCTGGGCAATTTTCGCGTATCGCGTCTAACTTGCCGCGACGCTCAGCGATTAACTTGTTTTCGTCTTGGATTTTATCAGTCATTTTTTAGCTCTTTATTAGCTTGGTGGTTATAGGCCAGATTTAAGGCTGGCTTCAATAAATTTATCTAAGTTACCGTCAAGTACCGATTGGGTATTGCGGTTTTCAACGCCTGTACGTAAATCTTTAATACGTGCGTCATCAAGTACGTATGAACGTATTTGGCTACCCCAACCTATATCAGATTTAGCGTCTTCTTGCGTTTGTTTTTCAGCATTTTGCTGCTGTAGCTCAAGCTCAAATAATTTAGCTTTTAATTGCTTCATCGCTTGGGCTTTATTTTTATGCTGTGAACGCTCGTTTTGACACTGCACTACGGTATTGGTTGGTACGTGAGTAATACGAACCGCCGATTCGGTGGTATTAACGTGCTGACCACCCGCGCCTGATGCACGGTAAACGTCTATACGTAGGTCTGACGGATTAATATCAATTTCAATATTATCGTCAATCTCTGGGTATACAAACGCAGAAGCAAATGAGGTATGACGACGACCACTTGAGTCAAACGGGCTTTTACGCACTAAACGGTGAACGCCTGTTTCTGTACGTAACCAACCGTAAGCGTATTCGCCAACAAAGCGAACTGTTGCGCCTTTAATACCGGCAACATCACCGTCGGTTGCTTCAACTAGCTCAACTTTAAAGCCTTTAGCCTCGCCCCAACGTAAATACATACGAAGTAGAATATTACACCAGTCTTGTGCTTCAGTGCCGCCAGAACCCGATTGTAAATCAAGGTACGCATCGTTTGAGTCATGAGGACCTGAAAACATACGACGAAACTCTAAACCTTCTAACTGCTCGTTTAGATCGCTAAGTTCGCTTTGTGCTTCATCAAAGGTATCTTGATCTTCGGCTTCTACAGCAAGTTCAAGTAGACCTTCAACGTCGTCAGTACCGGCTACAAGGTTGTCGATTGTTTCAACAACAGCCTCTAATGCTGATTTTTCACGGCCAAGCGCTTGTGCGCGTTCAGGCTCATTCCATACGGCTGAATCTTCAAGTTCGGCGTTAACTTCTTCTAGGCGTTCTTGTTTAAGAGCGTAGTCAAAGGTACCCCCGAAGCAATTCAGTACGTTCGCGAATTTCCTTGATTTGGTTAATCACAGGATTCACTTCAAACATGTACATCACTCCAAAATGGCTAGGTAATTGCGCCCCTTTACATGGGATTTTCGCAACAAATTATCGTCAAATGATAAAAACGCCCGATTTTAACAAAAAACCGCGCGCTTTATTAGCCTTTTATGCATGATTTGTGCATATTTTTTAGTGCACTTTTTCAAGCTCTCTAACTATTAATTGCAGCGTAAATTTACCTCTAAACTCATTTATATCGAGTTGATAGGCTACTTTTACAAACTTCGCTTCTGTGTCGGGCCATTCTTTTACATCAATACCAAAGGCAATGGCGTCAACTAATCGCCCTGATTGATGCTTTAGCACCAGCTTTAAATGCTTTTCGCCGACTATGCGCTGCTGTATTACTTCAAAGGTGTGCTCAAACACCGGCTCAGGAAATTGCTGCCCCCACGGGCCCGATTGCTTTAATAGCTGAGCAAACTCCATCGTAAAGCAGTCGTTTGGCAGCTCACCGTCGGTAAATACAATGCAGCGTTTACTTTCTTCACTCAGTTGCGCACTCACGGCAGCATCAAATGCTTTTTTAAAGTCATTAAAGTGTTGCTCATTAATACTTAAACCAGCGGCCATTGCATGGCCACCAAACTTATTAATTAAGTGTGGGTCGGCTGTATTTAGCCCTTCGAGTAAGTCGCGCATGTGCAACCCTTCTATAGAGCGGCACGAACCTTTTATTTCACCGTTTTCGCCACCAGCAAATATAACGGTTGGTCGGTGGTATTTTTCTTTTAAGCGACCAGCCAAAATGCCAATAACACCTTGATGCCAATCGTCTTGAAACAAGCAGATTGCATCAGGGACGTTATCGTCGCTAAATGCGAGTCTATCAAGCACGGCTTGCGCCTCGGCTTGCATGCCTTGTTCTATTTCGCGCCTTGCAAAGTTTAAGCTATCGAGCTCGCTGGCAATACTACGTGCTTGATTTATATCGGTGCTAAGTAAGCATGCTATACCCAAACTCATGTCGTCTAATCGCCCTGCTGCATTTAAACGCGGCGCAAGTGAAAAGCCAAAGTCGCTTGCGCTTAAGCGCGCAGCATTGCGGTTAGCCACTTCAATAAGCGCGGTGATGCCAGGGCGTGTTTTACCACTGCGAATACGTGCTAAACCTTGATGTACTAGGGTGCGGTTATTTGCATCAAGTGCGACCACGTCAGCAACCGTACCAAGCGCTACAATGTCGAGCAAGTTAGCTAAATTAGGCGGCGGTTGCTGCTCAAAATAACCAAGGTCTCGCATTACGCTTCTCAGTGCTATTAGTAAGTAAAAAGCAACGCCAACGCCTGCTATAGATTTAGACGGGAAGTTACATTCGTGCCTATTTGGATTTACTATTGCATCGGCATTTGGCAGCTGCTCACCTTGTAAGTGATGATCTGTTACCAGCACTTTAATACCAACCGCTTTTAAAATATCAATACCAGCAATACACGATATGCCGTTATCTACGGTGATCACTAAATCAGGCTTTATTTGTACTATTTGCTCTGCAAGTGCGGGGCTTAAACCATAACCTAAGCTAAACCGGTCAGGAATTAAGTAATCTAAATGCTTAAAGCCAAACATCTCAAGGCCTTGCATTAATGTTGCAGTGCTTGTTGCGCCATCAGCATCAAAATCGCCGACTATTAATATTTGGCTTTGCGTCTTTAATGCTTCAATTAATAAATCGCTGGCTTTGTCGATATCTTTAAACAACTTAAAGTCGTGAAGCGTAGCTACGCTGTTATTTAGCTCATCGGCATTAAATACATTGCGGTTAGCATAAATTTGTTTAATTACAGGGTGTAAATTACTCGGTAGATGCGAGTCGTCAACGTTTTCACGCGCAATGATTAGTTTTTTCATGCAGAGTTTTAACTTATTGGGTCGTATTAAAAAGACAAAAAAAGGCCATTAAGGCCTTTTTATTAGCTATAAAACGTATTACGACGCTTTGTTAGCATCTAATGCTGCTTTTAGTGCTGCTGCTGGCTGGTAACCTGGGATCATCGTACCATCTTCTAAAATAATGGCAGGTGTGCCGCTAATACCAAAGCTTTGACCAAGCTGGTAATGCTCTGCAACCGGTGCGCTACAGCCTGCAACTACTTTAGTGCTTGTACCCGACTTAGCTTCTGTTAGTGCTTCTTGCTGATCGCGTGCACACCATACGTTCATTAAATCGGCGTAGCCTGAACCTTGTAAGCCACCACGTGGAAACGCAAGGTACTTAACGGTAATACCCGCATCAAGTAAATCGTCTAACTCGCGATGTAATTTACGACAGTAACCACAGCTAATGTCGGTAAATACGGTAATACTGTGTTTTTCGTTTGGTGCTTTGTACACAATCATCGAATCTTCGTATTCTTTAATGCCCTCTACACGCACGCCGTTTAATGCTTGCTCTGTTAAGTTGTTACGATTATTTAAATCGATTAACGTGCCTTGCATTAAAAATTGACCATCTGGACTTGCGTAAAGCACGCCCTTATTAGTGATCAACTCTTTTAAACCCGCTACTGGGCTTGGGTTAATTTGCTTTACAGTTACACCAAGCTCGGCAAATTTAGTAATAATAGGATCATTAGCATCTGGTGTTACAGCAACGCCATTTGCAAATGCACTAATACTTGTGCACAACATGGCACCTGCTAACATTAATTTTTTCATAACTTCTCTCTATCCTAAAAATACTTAATATATTGACCGGCTTAATAATATTTACTTTCAAACTTACGCTCGCGGATGATGCTCTGCGTGTACCGACTTTAACCGTTCATTGGCAACATGGGTATAAATTTGCGTCGTTGATAAATCGCTATGGCCCAACATCATTTGTACCACACGTAAATCTGCCCCATGATTTAATAAGTGCGTAGCAAAAGCATGGCGCATGGTATGGGGCGATAATGGAGACTCAACTGATGCCAAAATAGCATAGTGTTTAATTCTATGCCAAAAGGTTTGTCGCGTCATGCCTACTCCGCGCTTAGATGGGAACACAAAATCGGTGGCGTGTTTTATCATTTGTGCACGCCCACCCTTTAAAAATTGCTCCAGCCAATACATGGCTTCTTCACCCAATGGCACTAAGCGCTCTTTATTACCTTTACCTTTTACAAACACCACCGCTTGGCGCAAATTAATTTGCTCCATGCGCAGTCCAACAAGCTCACTTACACGCAACCCCGTTGCATAAAGTAGCTCTAGCATGGCTTTGTCGCGCAGTCCCATCGCTTCTTCTGTGTTGGGCGCATTTAACAATGCCTCAACTTCAGCTTCTGAGAGTGTTTTTGGTAACGACTGTCCGGCTTTTGGTTGAGCTATGTTTAGCATGGGCGAATCACTAATTATTTTTTCGCGCACAAAGTACTGATAAAAACGCTTTAGCGCACTAATGCTACGTGCTGTACTGCGTGGTTTTAAACCTAAATCAACTCGATGCGCTAAATAGCTTTCTATGTCGAGCCCCGTTACCGTCATTAAATTTTCGCCCTTTAAAAATAGGCAAAACTTATCTAAATCACTGCGATAAGCGCTTAATGTATTTTCGCTTACGCCTTGTTCTAAGTACAGGCTATCTAAAAAGGTTTCTAGGTAGTCGCTATTACTGCTCATACTGCTGTTATTTTCAAAAGAATCGTCAGATAGCGTTGTCACATTATGCTCTCATGCTTTGCTAAGGTATCAATTAAAAATACCTTACGGTAAACTTGAGCCTATCATATCAGGCAATTACACAGTGATAAATACGATGCAAATTGGTTTATTTTTTGGTTCTACTACGTGCTACACCGAAATGGCAGCAGAAAAGATTCGCGACATTATTGGTGCCGATATAGTTACCCTGCACAATATTAAAGACGAGCCACTAAAAAATGCAGAGCAGTACGACTTTATCATCTTTGGTATTTCAACATGGGATTTTGGTGAAATACAAGAAGACTGGGAGTCAAAGTGGGACGACATAGCCGACGTAAACCTAAATGGTAAAACCATTGCTTTATTTGGCATGGGCGATCAACAAGGTTACGGGCAATGGTTTCAAGATGCCCTAGGCATGCTACACGACGAAATAAATACGCAAACATTTACTCAACTTGGTTTTTGGCCAAATGACAGTAGCTACGAGTTTGAAGCCTCAAAAGCATTAACCCCTGATGGTAAACAGTTTGTTGGTCTTGCGCTCGACGAAGACAGCCAATACGAGCTAAGCGATGAGCGTATTGCAACATGGGTTGAACAGGTAATGACTGAATATAGCGAAACGCTTTAATTAATTAGCTAATAAGTAAAAAGCCCGCAACTAGTTTAGTTGCGGGCTTTTGATTAGTAATATGAGTAATTTATTGAAACGTCATAACATTGGTCGTTTGTGGGTAATATCCATCAGCCATTACAATGTACGGCAATAAATTACTTAACCATTTTTGTTGTACGCTTTGGCTGTAATTTAAGTAAAGCTTACCTTCGTGAATATAAAATGCTTCTGGGTCAACCCCTACGGCATCCCCCTCATCAGCCATTGCATAAGCGCACCAGCCACCGTATTGCGGAGCATAACGCTTTGGGTTTTCTGCAAATGCCGTTTTGTTTTCTTCACTCGAAAAATGCCAGTCGGCACCTAAATAACTAAACGTATATTTGTCATTGCCTTTAACGGCTTTATTTTGCGTAAAATAAGCAACACTGTCGTACCCTTTAATAGCCGTGTTATTAAACCAGCCCGTGTTTACCGCATCATCCTTTGCGTTTGCCGTACCGCTTATTAACAGTGTGCTAAGCATTATTAAAGCAACTATGTACTTAATCATATTTTACCCTTTTATTTACTCAAAATTTTATGCCAATTAAATATGGCAGGCTTAGTGAGTAAGAAAGGCAAAGCGCAAAAATGATTTCAGTTAATGCTTAATTATTTAACGTTTAGTAATTAAGTAAGTAGTTAAACTTACTCAACTCTTAGCCAATATTGGTTTCGGTAAAAAAAGCCAATGTAACCGCGCACTTCGAGCTTTTTACCTTCATCCTGCGGGGTTAATTGTAAGGTGTAGGTTTTACCATTTGTTGGATCGAGTATTTCACCGTCTCCCCATACGCCATCATCTTTTGCTTTTACATCGGTGATTATAGTCATTCCTAAAATAGGCTGATCTTTTAGCTCATCATCACACTTACTGCATATATCGTTTTGTTTTGCAGGGTTAAGAATTGTTTCAACTTTACCGCTTAAAGTACCGTTGGTTTGGGTAATACGTACATACGACTTAGCTTGGTTTGTATCCTCGTCAATCGTTTTCCAAAGCCCAACTGGGGTCATGGCTGCCAGTGCACTTTGGCTTGCCAAAACAACCGCAGAGAATGTATTTAGTAGTATTATTTTATTTAATTTTTTCATTGTGTTGTCTTAATTCAATGTAACTAATGAGTGAATCATAACAGGTGATTTATAAACAAACTATTAAAGCGCTGTACCTAAAATAAAAAAACTAAACTAATAATCATTAGTTTAGGTTTTCATATGAGCTTTTTTGTTTACTTTTAAAAACTACGAATTACTACACTTGAATTATTAAACTCAAATTTATTAACTTTTCCGCATTGCGCCATATGATTAGTGCTTGTATAAGGTGTATTGCCTTGTGCAATGGCTGTCTCCCATCCTTGGCCATTTTTAATGAATGCTTTTAGTTCAAACCATCCATTAACCGCTTTACTGCAATCCATATCCACATCAAGCATCCAATAGTGTTCGCCCCATATATTTAATGGTGTTACACCAAAACCATCGGTGTTTACCGTTTTTTCAGCGCCCCAACCAGCAGGCCAAACGTTCGTTGTCCAGTCGGTCGCAGAACCTTCTGCTTCGCTACTTTGCCCACTTTCTATACCATACCAATCAAGGTAGTTATCATTTGCTTTCCAAGGGCTTGTTGTTACATTTTTTAAATTATTATGACGAATAGGCATTGCACACTCAAAATTACTTGTTTGGCAATTTCGACCAAGGTTTGCGTTTGCATAAGCGTGGTCAATCCCACCGCGCAAAAACATATCTTGTCCGCTTTGTGTTTGTGCATTAATAAAAATAACCGTTCGCTGCCAGTCACCTTCAGTGCTTGGGGCTGAACTTGTATTTAACTTGGCATTTTTATGAATTGCCATCGCATCCCAAGCGCCAATATTAAGATTAATAGTACCGTCGGAATTAACCGCTATAACCTCACCACCACAACTTTTAGCATCAGCTGACAACTCGCCTTTTAACACATTACAGTATTGCCCTGGCGCCATATCGGTTTGCACAGTTGCTCTAAGTGTTGAGTCTTCTTTGTTAATAGCCATATGACCCGAGCTACCTCGGCCAAATGATATTTGATTATTTGTGTTATCCCACCAGTTTGTTACTGCCCAATTGTCGGCGGTGTTATTTCTAAAATCGACCCCGCCTGCAATATATGACCAGCGATGCTCACACTTCCAATTACTAGCAAAGCACTCTAAGTTACCATTATTATGTACAGGTACATTTGGCCCACCAGCATCTGTATCACCATGAAAATCATAACTCGACATTACTTTTGGATAACCGTACGGATAAGCCAACATAAATACATTGGCTAAGTCATATAAGCGGCCATCCTCAAAGGTAATTACATTACCAGCGCCGCCGTGCCCGCGCTGATTGTCGTGATTATCTACAAAAACCACCGCAGAAGAGCTTGGCATTAAGCCCCACCCTTCGCCAAAATTACTCAGCCATGCAAGCGAGCCGTTTCTAAAGGTGTTACCAAGCTCAGTGCTATATTTAAATTCAGTTACTAAACCTGTGCTTAAATATTCAGAGGCACCAACAGCCTCCCCACCTTGATCAATCACTTCTTGAAAAACCACTGGCGAGCCATTTACTTTGGCCATTAAACTTTGGATATCGCTTGCTGCAACATGTTTAGAAGCATCAAACCGAAAGCCTTTTACGCCAATAGCTTGTAAGTCGTTAATATATGCTGCAATGGTATTTTGCACATAGTTTGAAGCGGTATCTAAATCGGCAAGTCCAACGAGTTCACAATTTTGTACTCGGTAGCGATCGTTGCCATAGTCAGAACTATTAATGGTACAACTTTCATGAAAATCTTGTGGGCTATAAATAGGAAAGCTTTTATTACCAAAGCTATTTCCCGCTGTGCCAGTGCCACTTCCTGCTGCCATATGATTAATAAGCGTATCAACGTAAATATCAACCCCAGCTGCACTACAGCGATTTACCATATCGATAAACTGCGCACGGTTTCCGCCACGACTTTGCAGTTCATAACTTACTGGCTGATAACGTGTCCACCATTGGCTTCCTGTAATGTGCTCATTAGGCGGCGAGACCTGTACTGCAGCGTAGCCTTTTGGTCCTAGGTATTGCTCACATTCTTGCGCTACATCTTGCCAATTCCATTCAAACAAATGCACAAATGCGGTGGGCGTAGCTGTGGCAATACTCGGTAAGAGCAACCCTAGGCTTAAACCTGCGGTGGTGATTATTTTATTGAGTTTCATAGTGTGTGATCCAACTGTTGAGCGAGCAAAACAACTACCCGATGTTATTTACAAGTGGTTAACACTAGATTGAGAATTGATTAAATAAAAACTGAATACGTATGCATAATAGGTAAATTATCCTTTATTACTAGATAACCTACATAACTTGGCAATTTACATTTTCAAATAAAATGCTTTGCATAGGGCTATATAATCAGCAGTGTAGGTATTATCTAAGTTTCTAATACACAGGATTGATGATTCTATATCGCTTTTTACGTAGCTAAATGTCATTAAACTGCGGCTAATATCTTTGTTGGGCGTGGCTTTTACTTGGCAATGAGTATTTAAATAAAGCCCATTTTGAGTAGCAAGCTCAATAAATAATGCGCCTTCAACGCTTGGGAGTATTAAGCTAAAGCGAGAACCACTATGGCTTAAACGTTTAAACGCATTTATTAACTCTTCAAAACTTAAGCCGTCGGTATGGCGCGCGGTATTACGCGCAGCATTATCGCCTTTTAAACTATGATTAAAATACGGTGGATTAGAGATAACAACATCAAATTTAACTTCACTACTAAAGCTTTGAATAGTTTGGTGCGTAATACTTATAGTTGGCCACGGGCTATTAGCTACATTTTGTAATGCTTGGGTATAGGCGCTTTCGTCAATTTCTACCGCAGTTATACCAAGCTCATTACTGCGCTGCTTACACATTAGTGCTAGTAAGCCGGTGCCTGTGCCTATATCAAGTAATGACTTTGCACCGCTTAAATTAGCCCATGCGCCAAGCAAAATGCCATCGGTAGAAACTTTCATTGCACAGTGGTCGTGTTCAACTTTAAATTGTTTAAATACAAAACCAGACATTTTTTCACCTTTTCATTCACCAAGCGCAGCATAGCGCGTATAATCAGGGTAATTGTCCCTTATTTTAGACACTCTATGCAATTTTCTGAATTTGATCTTGATAACAAGCTACTCGATGCCATTAATAAAATGGGCTACGAGACGCCAACCAGCATTCAACAACAAGCTATTCCTGAAGCACTTCAGGGGCGCGATATTTTAGCATCTGCGCCTACTGGTACAGGTAAAACAGCGGCATTTTTAATTCCGGCTATTCAGTACTTACTGGATTTCCCACGTCGTGATCCTGGTTTTGCGCGCGTCCTCGTTATGACCCCGACTCGTGAGTTGGCTTATCAAATTCATGAACAATGTGAACTGCTAGCTAAACGCACACACCTAAAAATTGGTGTAGTAACAGGCGGTATTAACTACGGCACGCATAAAGAAATTTTTGAAAAAAATAACGATATTTTAATCGCCACACCAGGTCGATTAATGGAATACCTAGAAACCGAAAACTTTCATGCTGAACACGTAGAAATGCTTATTATTGATGAAGCAGATCGCATGTTAGATATGGGTTTCAAAAAAGAAATGAGCCGTATTTGTGACGAAGCTAAAAATCGTCGCCAATGTTTTTTATTCTCAGCAACACTCGAAGGTGACAGCGTAGAAAGGTTTGCTGAAAAAACATTAAACGACCCAGCTCTATTAGAAGCTGAATCGTCACGTAAAGAAAAAGCTAAAATTCACCAGTGGGTACATTTAGCCGATGACTATCATCATAAACTAGAGCTTTTAGTAAATACCTTAAATGGTCCAGACGTGACTAAAGCAATTGTGTTTGTTAAAACCCGTGAGCGTTTAGAAACACTGATTGGCGAGCTAACCAATAACGGCGTTAAAGCAGCTTGGTTACGCGGCGAAATGCCACAAGACAAACGTATGAAAGCCATGGAAAACTTCCACAGTGGTAAAACACGTATCTTAATTGCTACCGACGTAGCTGCACGTGGTATTGACGTATCTGACATTAGCCACGTTATTAACTTTGATATGCCGCGCACTGCCGACGTATACGTACACCGTATTGGTCGTACTGGCCGTGCTGGTAAAAAAGGGATTGCAATATCATTAGTTGAAGCACACGACATTGGTATTTTGTATAAAGTAGAGCGCTACGTTGAACAAAAACTAAAACGCCGTGTAATTAAAGGTGTTGAGCCACAGCATAAAGAAGCTAAGCCGCCGGCTAAAAAGCGTAAAGATCCAGTAAAAATGAAAGCCAAGAAAAAGGCCAAGGTTAAAAAGAAAAAGTAACCTAACATATTTTTATTCTAAGCCGACTTTTGTCGGCTTTTTTAATGCAAGCCTTACAGGCTCTGGTGTTTGTACCTGTTACATATGTAACCCAAGCATGTAACTCATACTCATTTAAATGTAATTTTTGCCCACCTTAATTCCCACTTAATAAAATTACCTTATATTTCATAGCGTTAATATTGGCACTGAAATTGTAACTACAAAGATAACCTAGCCGATGGAATTTCCATTTTGTGGCTGCACTATTCACCGTAATGTAAGGATTAAGTTATGAACCGCTTCAAGTTAACTATCGCTTTAGTATCATTTTGTTGTTTATTTTTATTAGCTTGCGCTACAAAGGTAAGTGCAGCAACCAACATGGCCGTAGTAAGCAGTGTAGCCACTCAACCTAACCTACAACAAACTATCACCAACACCCTACGAACTAACCCTAACCTGACGTTAAGTGATATTCGTGTGCAGGTAAAAAATGGTGAAGTAGATTTATACGGTGAAGCACAAACTGGTTTTCAGCGCGCACTAGCTCAAAAATTTCTAGAAAATATAGATGGGGTTAAAATCATTCGTAACAAAATTAGCGTTATTTAATACGTACCACAAAAACCTATTTGTATAACTAATTCATAAGCGCGGCTTGTTACTCCAACACAAGCTGCGCTTTTTTATATTCAGTTTAAGGCAAGTTTTGCTGCTGTAAAAAAGATAAAATAAAGCCTAAGCAATACGATTATTCCTCCCCTTAAAACGATAGCTCACACTTATACTTAAGAAGATAGATTTAGAATTGACGCTAGCGTGTTTGTCTTTGCTCTTTTAACCCTTAAGTTAACCCAATTGATACTGAAAAAGCTTACACAGATTCTTTAGCCGACCTAACGGGCTTAAAAAGGATGATTTATTTAGTTATTGAAATAGATGAGAGCGTTTTTTCAGAGTGTGCGGCAAGGCAGTAAAAAAATCGTTGGGTAAACACTAATCTTACTTGTTAATACTCCCATGACCAAACGCAACTAATCTGAATTGATATTCAATAAACACAAAACTAGGTATTTAAACTTTTAGCTAATAATCCATTTATAAAAAAGCGCAATTTTACTCTGTAAAATTGCGCTGTTGGTAAGTAACTATTTCCCAATGCTTTTGCCTAATGAGTTTTAACTAAATTACTCACTTTGGCTAGAGTCAGCACCGTCGCTACTGTCTTTATTGGATGACTGCTGGCTTATTTTATCGCTTATCATGGCATCGAGTTTCTCACCGCCTTTAATACCAAAATCTAAAGTACGAATTGGGAAAGGAATACTAATATCAGCTTCGTCTAATGCTTGCTTAACGGCAACAACACCTTTGTGGCGTACCGTCATAAAGTCAGGCTCGCCTGGGTATTTAATCCAAAACCACACCAGTAAGTTAATGCTGCTGTCGCCAAAACCTTCAGCGTATACAGCGGTTTCGTCTTTACGTATTACAAAGTCAAATTCGTTAATTTTATCGACTATAACGTCTTTTGCTTTTTCTATGTCGTCGCCATACGAAATACCTACGGGTACTTCTATACGTCTTATACCTAGCGTGGTGTAATTTTTTAGTACATTTCTAAATAAGACTTTGTTTGGTACAAGTATTAGTTGCCCGTAAAAGCTCTCTATTAGCGTGTTACGTAGGTTTATAGAATGCACCGAACCAAACACATCATCGGTTTCTATTACATCACCTGTTTTAAATGGCTTACGTACACCCATTGCTATACCTGCAATTAGGTTTTCGGTCATGTCTTGAAACGCAAAACCAATGGCTAAACCCACAATACCCGCACCAGCAAGTAGCGAAGTAACAGTGCCTTTTAAGCCAACAAAATCGAGCGCTATAAATAAACCTATGCACAACACAATAACTTTAAATATTGACGCCATTAAGTCGGCAATTTGCGTTGAATCGAGAGAGCGGCGCAACACGTTTTTCATCAGCTTGCCAGCAAAGCGCGCCAATATTGAAAATACTATGGCAATTACAATTGCCACTATAAAATTAGGGATATGGCTGATAACAACATCAAACCACCCTCCGAGCTTTTCCTCTATTAGTTTTTCGGCTTCGCCAACTGACGGAATACTGATCATTTTGTTTGCACCTATTTAATTAATAATCTCATTAATATTAGATATAGCTGCAAATATAACGCCAGTATCAAAAAAGCCATGCAATGCATGGCTTTTCAATTGTTTATTTAAGCTTATGACCTAATTTTGTTCGTCGCGCATAAATACCGGCTCAAGCTCTTTAACTGTTGCCTCAGGGCTAAAGTAATAACCCGCCACAGTAAACTCTTTAAGTTGGCTTAATTGCGTTACTTTATTTTCGATAATGTAGCGCGCCATCATGCCGCGTGCTTTTTTAGCGTAAAAGCTAATTACCTTGTATTGACCGTTTTTACAGTCTTTAAAGTGTGGGGTAATAATTTGTGCATTTAATGCTTTTTTATCTACCGCTTTAAAGTATTCGTTTGAAGCAAGGTTAACTAAGTATTGCGCGTCTTGTGCTTTTAATACGTCGTTTAGTTTGTTCGCTATTACGCTGCCCCAAAACTCGTATAAGTTTTTGCCACGCGAGTTTTCAAGCTTGGTGCCCATTTCAAGACGGTAAGCTTGCATTAAATCAAGTGGTTTTAATAAGCCGTATAAGCCAGAAAGGATACGTAAATGGTTTTGTGCGTAATCAAGCTCGCTAGCTTTAAGCGTGCTTGCATCTAAACCGCCGTATACATCGCCATTAAAGGCAAGCACTGCTTGTTTAGCATTACTTTGTGTAAACGGCTGCACCCACTCGCTAAAGCGTGCTGCGTTAAGCCCAGATAGCTTATCGCTAATTTTCATTAAACTGCCAATTTGCGCTGGTGTTAGTTCACGGCATACTTTCATGAGCTCTTCGCTGTGCTCTAGTAATTCAGGCTGAGTGAACTTGTCTGTTGCGGGTGGCGTTTCGTAATCAAGATTTTTTGCAGGTGAAATAACAGTGATCATAGTTAGCTATTGACTTGTAATTTATTTAGTGTCAATTTCAACATTAAATGAAACGAAAAGCACGTTTTGTTTAAATAAATCCTCTCTTAATAACTCATGCATTGCCGTTTTTCTATTGATAAGGACATAAGACCTATCAAGCATTGTCACACTGTTGCAGTATGGATTGTATATATTAAGAGTGATTAGATTTTTCTTTTAACTTGCTTGGAATGAGGAAAGCAAATGACTTCAGCTCTACAAAGGCTAAAACAACATTCATCTATCGTAGCCGACACTGGTGATATTGAAGCTATTAAAAAGCATCAACCAGAAGATGCAACTACAAACCCGTCGCTTTTATTAAAAGCGAGCGAGATTGAAGCATATAAGCCTTACCTAGATAAAGCTTGGAGCTATGCAAAAGAAACCGAGCAAGAGCCAGCTAAACAACTTGAACTAGCATGCGATTACTTTGCCGTGTTACTTGGTAAAGAAATTAGTGAGATTGTACCTGGTTATATTTCTACTGAAGTAGATGCACGCCTTTCGTTTAATACGCAAGCGACTATTGATAAAGCACATACCCTACTTAGCCTTTACGAAAAAGAAGGTGTAAGCAAAGATAAAATTTTAATCAAAGTAGCGTCTACGTGGGAAGGCATTAAAGCCGCTGAGCAGCTAGAAAAAGAAGGTACTAAATGTAACCTTACTTTACTATTTAGCGATGCCCAAGCTCGCGCATGTGCCGATGCAAACGTATTTCTAATTTCGCCATTTGTTGGTCGTATTTTAGATTGGCATGTTGCTAACGGTATGGAAAAACCAACCGATCCGCTACAAGATCCAGGTGTTCAGTCTGTACGCAGCATTTTTGAATTTTACAAACGCCATGATTACAAAACAGTTGTGATGGGTGCAAGTTTCCGTAATACAGGCGAAATTATTGCTCTTACTGGTTGCGACAAGCTAACTATTAGCCCTAATCTTTTAGAAGATTTAGGTAACCTTGAAGGCGCACAGGAATACTTGCTAGAAACAGATATTCCTAAAGAGCCAAAACCAGAGCCACTTACAGAAGCGCAGTTCCGTTGGTTACATAACCAAGATGCTATGGCTACTGAAAAACTAGCTGAAGGTATTCGCTCTTTTGCTGATGCACAAGAACAACTAGAAGCGCGTTTTAAAGCAATGTAATTTGCTATAATCGTGTTTTAGAAAACGTCGCAATAGCGGCGTTTTTTTATGCCTAAAATAGGCTACTTCTCTATTTAACCTTCATATAATCTTCGTATAAACCTTCATCAATTAATCACACTTATGTAACATAACTGTCACTTTTTTATTCTATTTTAACTAGGCCTGTGGTATAGGTATTCTTGAGGTCAATAAAATCAATAGGAGAAGTTCATGGATAGCCTAAACGATATATTAGAGATATTAGAAGGACCAGATACAACAAGAAAAACCTCTCAGAAAAATAAAAAAAGAAAATGGCGTGAAATAGAAGCAATAAAAGACAAACAGCGCCTACGTAAAGAACTACAAGAACTAGACTACTTTACAGACAGTATTGCAATTGATGAGCTCGATTTTTAATTCAATACGCCCCAACTAAACAAAAAGGCTTCCAGAATCTGGAAGCCTTTTTTAATGATTTAAACAATTTGAGTTCTTTAGAATAAATTAGATTTGCCAGTTAATTGGCTTATTTTTTTTGGCTTGCAATAACTCATTCGTTTGTGAGAAATGCTTACAACCAAAAAAGCCTCTATGCGCCGAAAGCGGCGATGGGTGCGGCCCTTTTAAAATATGATGGCGAGCGCTATCTATGTCTTTACCTTTTTTTTGTGCATGTGCCCCCCATAAAATAAATACCACACCTTCGCAGTGCTTATTAATATGGGCAATTACATTATCGGTAAATAGCTCCCATCCTAAATGCTTATGTGAATGCGCTTGCCCTTGCTCAACGGTCAATACTGTATTGAGTAAAAACACGCCCTGATCTGCCCAGCTTTGCAGGTAACCATGCTCAGGAATAATAAACCCGCTGATATCGACAGCTAACTCTTTGTACATATTTTTAAGCGACGGTGGCAGTTTTTTTACATCAGGCAATACCGAAAAACACAAGCCATGCGCTTGCCCTTCCCCGTGGTATGGGTCTTGTCCTAAAATTACGACGCGGATGTCATTAAGTGCGGTGGCATCAAAAGCACTAAATACTTGAGCTTCAGGCGGGTAAACAGCAACACCTTCATTGCGGCGATTAGCCACATACTCTAACGTTTGCTGCATGTAAGGTTGCTGTAATTCACTTTCTAAAAATGTAGCCCAATTGCTCATTGCGTACTCTTAATCTGTTTACGTGATGCGTCTATTTTAACACACATATCCGCGAGTCCATCTAGCATGCGCGGGGTAAAACGATGTAATAAATCGGCATTTACGCTAATAAATTGATCATTTTTAACTGCTGGTACTTCTGGCCACTTTTGCCAATTAACAACCGGCTGTGGTGTTTTTGATTTTTCATCAGGGATAATAATAACTTGTGGCTTAGTAACAATAACATTTTCGATACTAATTTGCGGATAATCTGTAACGCTATCGGCAAATACATTACTTACATGGCATGTTTCAATCAGCTGATTTATCCATGTGTTTTTACCTACCGTCATCATGGGCTCAGCCCATAACTGATAAAATCCGGTAATATTTTTTTTATCTTGCTGGCTTTTAATAATCGCGTTTAGTTTTTGTGTAAATGCGCTTGCCGCTTGTTGGCTTTGCTCAATATTCCCTGTAAATTCACCAAAAGTAAGTAACTCGTCGGCTACACCAGCGATTGTGACGGGGTTACTCAAATACACTTTTATACCTAAACGCTCTATTTGGGCTAAATCTTCGCTTTGATTTCCGCTTTTCCACGCAATAACTAAGTCGGGTTTAAGCGCTAACACTTTTTCAAGCGAGATGCCGTAATAACCCCCTATGCGCTCAATACTTTGGGCTTCACTTGGGTAGTCGGCGTAATCAACCGTGCCCACAATATTATCGCCCGCCCCTATGGCAAATAGGTTTTCGACAATGTGCGGTGCAAGCGCGATTATTCGCAGTTTTTTAGAATCATTAGCCAGCTCTGCAAGTGCACTGCCCGATACACAAAAAAGCAGCACCCCAATAAAAAACGCTTTAAACATTAGTAATCAAACCCTTCGAGCGCTTTTATGCCTGAGTCGAATGCATGTTTTACATTACGCACTTCACTTACTGTGTCGGCAAGGTCGGTTAAAGTACGATGTGCTGCACGCCCTGTAATAATAACTGACTGCATGGGTGGGCGGTTATTAAGGGCTGTTACTACTTCATCTAAATCAACGTAGCCGTAAGTCACCATATACGTAAGCTCATCAAGTAATACTAAATCAATACTGCTATCAGCAAGCATACGTTTTGACTCTTGCCATGTTGCCTGCGCGGCTGCAGTATCGGCTTCTTTATTTTGCGTATCCCAAGTAAAACCGGTGTTCATTACAACAAACTCAACACCTGCACTTTGTAATAAATTACGCTCGCCACATTCCCACGTACCTTTAATATATTGGCAAACGGCTGCTTTTTTACCATGTCCAACGCAGCGTGCTACAACGCCAAAGCCTGAGGTTGATTTACCTTTACCATTACCGGTAATTACCTGAAAAATACCTTTTACATCTTGTGCGGCGGCAACACGTGCATCCACTTGTTCTTTTACTTTTTGTTGGCGCTGCTTATGCTTATCGTTGTTTTGTTCAGTCATTATTGTGCCCTTCATAAATCGAGATAATTTGCTGTATGTTTAAATGCGTTTCGCACATGGTTGCTAATCGTTCTAACTGCTGCTCGCGGTGAGCGGCAATACTAATTGGGTTAATTGAGGCGCTTGGTTTTACCCATTTTAAAATTTGCGATGTAGCATCGGCTTCATCAAATAAGCCATGTAAATAAGTGCCCGCAATGGCGTTATCATCGCTAATAAAGCCATCAAACGTAAAGCCATGTGGGTGGCTTTCATCAAAGGTTAAAAATGGCTTATTAAGCGCCGCACCTTGGCTAATCCCTGCATGTATTTCGTAACCACTACAGGGTGTTGATTGGTTATTTAAAAGCAGTGTAGCGGTTATTTTAGTTAATACTTTTTGTGTTGTTAGCGTGGTTTCAAAATCGCACAGAGCAAGCCCATTTACTTGCTTTAATGATGACTCAATACCCTCGGGATCGTTAAGCGTATTGCCCAGCATTTGCATGCCGCCACAAATGCCAAGTACTTTACCACCATAGCGTAAGTGGCGTTTAATTTGAGTCTCCCAGCCTTCATTTTTCAAAAAGGTTAAATCGCCCAGCACGTTTTTACTGCCTGGAAGAATTATCAGATCAACGTCTGGGATCGTTTGCGTATGGCGCACGTAATTTATATTAATGTTTGGGTGCAAACGCAGTGCGTCAAAATCGGTGTGGTTACTAATGTGGGGTACAAGCAGCACTGCAATATTAATTGTGGCGTTAGTTACGTTATTATCAATTGCGACGGCGTCTTCAGCATCAAGCGCAAGGTCGTGTAAATAAGGTAATACGCCAAGTACGGGTTTGTTTGTGTATTCTTCAAGCCAATCAAGCCCGCCTTGCAGCAAACCTATATCGCCTCTAAAGCGGTTTATAACAAAACCCTTTACGCGCGCTTGTTCTGACTCGCTTAACAACGCAAGCGTACCTACCAAGTGTGCAAATACGCCGCCTTTATCAATATCAGCAATTATAATTACTGGGCAATCTACCTCTTCGGCGTAGCCCATATTAGCAATATCGTTTTCACGCAGATTTATTTCAGCAGGGCTCCCAGCCCCTTCAACAAGGAGTAATTCAAAGCGTTTAGCTAAGCGGTTATGTGAAGTAATTACTGCATCCATCGCCACTTTTTTATAGTCGTGATATTTGCCCGCTTCCATATTACTAACGGCTTTTCCGTGAATAATTACTTGTGCGCCCGTGTCGCTATTAGGCTTAAGTAATATAGGGTTAAAGTCTATTTCTGGCTCTACTTTAGCTGCTATTGCTTGCAAAGCTTGCGCACGACCAATTTCGCCGCCATCTTTTGTTACTGCGCTATTAAGTGCCATATTTTGTGGTTTAAAAGGCGCAACCTTTACCCCTCGCTTAGCAAACACCCTGCAAAGGGCAGTAACTAAAGTGCTTTTACCAGCATCTGATGTAGTGCCTTGCACCATTAAGGTTTTCATGGAATTACACCCTTCGCTTTCTAAAAAACAATAGACTCAAAAAGAACACGCTACCAATAGCTGCAGTAATAACACCTACGGGCAGTTCTTGGTTTTTCAGCAATGAGCGCGAAAGTACATCAACCCACACCATAAATGTACCGCCCACCAAGCTGGTTACCAGTAAGCCAGCGATGGTGCCTTGGGATATAAAAAAGCGCACAATATGCGGCACCATTAATCCTACAAACCCAATACCACCACACATAGCCACCAGCACAGCGGTAATTAATGAGCTTAAAACCAGCATAAGTATTCTAAAGCGCTGAACCCTCACACCTAATGTAATTGCGCTTTCATCGCCCAGTAACATAGCATTTAGCTGCCTTCTAAAGCTCAGCATTACAAACGTACACAATGTAATTACCAATAAAGGCAAACTAAGCGTAGCCCACTGCGCACGCGAAAAGCTGCCCAGTGTCCAAAATAAAATAGCGGCTACCGCCTGAGGGTCGCTCCAATAAAGCAACAAGCTGGTAAACGCACTAAATAAAAACGATAGAGCAACACCAGCTAATAACATTGATTCTACCTGTGCACTTTGCTGCCTACCTGCAATAAGAATTAATAAACTCATAGCGAGTAAGCTACCTAATAACGCTGCTGCCGATAACATAAAACCTGCGCTAATGCCTGCTAATGCCATAAGTAACACCACGCCAAATGAGGCGCCCGACGATATACCAAATAAGTAAGGATCGGCTAAAGGGTTACGCGTTACCGTTTGTAAAATAAGCCCCGCAATTGCTAAGCCAGAGCCTGCTAAAAAGGCGAGTAATGTTCGTGGCATTCTTAGTTCAAAAATAATACGCGAATTAAAAGACACATCAGTTGAGAGCAAAAAGCTATTAAATACATCTTGAAGTGAGGTCTCTGCTGCACCAAAACTAAGTGCTGCAAATAAACTAAATAAAGCAGCCGCAGCACTGATGAATAGCGCAAGTGAGTGGCGAGTATTAACTGCGCTCATATTATTCGTAACCATAAAAGTAAGTGATATGAGGGATGCTATTTCCCGACTTCGATATTTGCGGGTGATTATTTACTTGGGCGCAGACACCAAAAACGTCGCCTAGCATGTTTTCGGTTAATACCTCACTTGGCGTGCCTGTATGTGTAATTTCACCATTTTTAATAACCACTAGTTCATCGCACATTGCAGAAGCTAAGTTTAAATCATGAAACGATGCAAACACCGTTACACCCAACGATTTAGCAAGCTCCATTACCTGTATTTGGTATTTAACATCTAAATGGCTAGTTGGTTCGTCCATTATTAACAACTGAGGTTGCTGAACTATGGCGCGGGCTATCAAGGCACGTTGCTTTTCACCACCCGAAAGTGACTCAAAGCTTTGATCGCTATGACCTGCCAACCCTACAGTGTTGATAGCTTGGGTAATTTTTTGTTTATCAATGTTAGTTACTGAGCTAAATAGCGATTTATGAGGCGTTAGCCCAAGTGCAATAACATCAAATACGCTTAAGTTAAATTGCGACGGGGTTTCTTGTAAAACAACCGCTACTTTTTTTGCGTACTCATCGCTTTTTAGCTGCCAAATATCGGTGTTGTTAAACTCTACAACGCCATCACTGGGTTTATTAAAACGATATAAACAACGCAATAAGCTCGATTTACCTGCGCCATTGGGGCCAATTAAACCAACAAATTTACCTGTGGTTATTTTAAGGTTTATTTTTTTGAGGATCGTTTTATTGCCAATACCCCACGATACGTTTTTAACGTTTAGTAATGGTATATTTAATGGCGTTTGAGTGTGCAATAGTCAGTCCTAGACGGGATTAAACTCACTAAAATGCGATAAAAATACTAATGCACTACAAGAAAAAATGAGTAAACCCGCTCGTTAAAAGAATTTATACCAATTGCACTAAATTAGTGATTTATTATAGCGACAAAGAAATAGCTTAATAACAAAGCGGAAATTATGACATATACTTGTTCTATATGAATAATTTTTAACGAAGTTAGTAAGTTATTTAATTCGCTAGAAAGATCATGTTTTTAATAAAATTGGTATTATACCATTTGTATCTGACTTAAAGCTTTGCGCTAATTACAGTTGCGGGAACAGTCGAGGACTCGCACCTCATTCCAAATGAAGCTCTATTATGGGCGGCTAAGTAAATAATTTAAAGCAAAAAAAACCGCACTCAAAAGAGCGCGGTTAAAAAGGGAGTGTTTTAACTAATTTAGCGAATAGTTAAAACTTGTATTCCATACCTAAGCCTACGTAGTCTTGGTCAACGTTGTTGTCCATGTCGAAGCTTGAGTAAAAGCCAAATACTTTAATGTTTTTATTTAATTTGTGATCAAGACCAACTGATATTGCTGACTTATCGTCGCTGTCGTCAAAGTCCATGTCTTGGTATTGTACTTTAAATGTGTTGTTACCCATGCTGTAAGCTGCATTTAATAGATAACCATCCGCTTCTGCGCTGCCGTCAACTTTTTCTTGTGTTTGGTACATTGCACCTAACTTAAAGTTTTCAACTTTACCTTGGATTGACGCGCGTACTACATCGTAGCCATTTACTTCACTATCGGCTGCGATAGAGGCATATACTGCGCTCTTTTTAAGTGCCACGTCACCGTAAGTAACCGCTATTGAGTAACCGTTATCAGCGTCTACATCATCTTCAGCTACAAAAGTAGCAAGTACTTTAAAACCTTCGTATGAGTTTGATGAATAACTAACAGTATTCCCTAAACGGTTTTCACCTTTAAATACATTTTTAATATCGCCTTCAAGGTCGTTAAACAAGTCTAACTTACCTTGAGATTGTTTAAGCGCAGTATCGTTACGACCAATAACCACTTGGCCAAACGCACCTTTTAAACCAACGTATTGGTTACGCGCAGAAATATTGTCGTCGTTATCGCCTTTTGAATCAGCATCAGACACATCAACTTGAAACTCAAACTTATATACCGCTTCTAAACTATCATTTATTTTTTCAGAACCTTTAACACCAAGACGAGATGCATTACTTTTTATCTCAGTAAAAGATCCTTCGCCGTCATCAGATGATTGCACTGTTACATTCGCTTTACCGTAAATGTCTACATCGGCAAGTGCATTAAAAGATAAACCACTTAATAGTGCTAAGCATAAGCTCGATTTTACAAATTTCATGTTATTTCCTTGGATAATCACAAAAGACTAATTTTTAAAACTGCTGCATTTTGTCACCGCTAAATGACAGTAATATTACAATGGAAATATTAATGTCTTTTTTTATTAATAAAAATGCATTAAATTTGAAATCAAAATAACATGAAAGCCTAATAAACGGCCGAACTTACTTACTTTTCTTTAATGACAAGCTTGGGGTCATTTGCGATAGTAAATTAACTAAGGTTTCTATTAACTCTTTTTGCTCGTTGTCTCTGTGATACGCTATAAACACGTCTCGCGAGGTATTTTCTACATCTTTAACATGAAACAGTTCACCTTTTTCTAAATGCCCTTCTACCAATACTTGAGGTATAAATGCACTGCCGCCACATTGCAGTATTAAATCAAGTGCAATACGTCCTGTGCTGGTTCTAAAATAAGGCGGTGTTTTACCGGTAAACTGACGCGCATGCCAAAGTGAGAAAGTAGTTCCCCAATCAACATATACATACTGATTATCAAAAAAGTTTTCGTTCGTTGCAGTGTCGTATCCGCTTACGGGAATGATTGGCAACTCACAGATTCGCTCTACCACTAGCTCGTCTACTTTTGGTGGATCAAACAATATTGCCAAATCAAGCGTGCGTTCTAATAACAGCCGAGTGCTTTCTTGTTGTGCTTTAACTTCTGCGACTAATGACACGCCCGGCATCGCTGATACAATATTTGTTATACCAAACTGTAAAAAAGCATCCCAAATATTGGGCGTTCCTGCTAAGCTAATTTGCTTATGCATATTATCGGCAAGCGCAACATCCACTTTGGCGCGTTGCATGCCCGTAATAATCATTTGTGCATGGGGTAATAAACGCTCGCCAGGTGCTGTAAGTTGAATGTTATTACGCTGGCGAATAAACAAATTAACACCAAGTCCTTGCTCTAATTGGCGAATTCTAAAGCTCACTGCAGACTGCGTAATATAAAGGTTTTCGGCCGCTTTACCAAAGTGACGCGTACGCACTACCTCAACAAATGTTTTTAATAAATCGATATCCAATTTTTTATCCTCACGATAAAAATAATTTGTTTAATAAATTGCCAAACTTGCATCATACTCCAGCTAATTACTAAGGTATGAGGATAAAGCTATGAGCAATAACATTTCATTACTACGCCAAGCATTTGTTAGCCAACGTCAATTTTATGATGATCAAAACTTTCCACGAGGCTTTAGCCGCAGCGGAAACTTCACCTTATTAGAAGCCAGCATACTTGAACAACACGGAGTTGTTTTAAAAGGCTTATACAGTAAAACAATTGAGCCGCAAAACGAACACCAAGAACAGTTTGTAGCAGTCGTAACTGGCTCACAAGAACCTACCAACCCAATCGAACGAGCTTGGGTAAAATACTTAAAACTAACGACCTGCAAAACTAAGTTTCATACTTTATTTGGCCGTTCAAAAATGTCGAGCCCGGCGCCGATTAGCCAAGAGTATTATTCAGAAGCGGATAATCTGTAAGTATTTAAGTTATTTGCTTTTTTGCGTTTTAACAGTTACAACTTGTATAAGCAAATATTTTTGCAAAATATATATAGGGTTGTTCCGTGACGCGAAAAATACTAATAGTTGAAGATACACCTGCCATGGCGCGAGTGCAAAAGCACATCGCGCTTAAGGCTGGTTATGAAGTTGATATAGCTGAGTCATTAGCGCAAACAAAAGAGCTTATAAGTAAAAATAGCTATTTTTGCGCTGTAGTTGACTTCATATTACCTGATGCCCCATTAGGTGAGGCAATACCTTGTACTATTAATGCAGACATTCCAACTATTGTAATGACGGGCAATATTGATAAAAAAACTCGCGACACTGTAGAAAAATACCCAATCATCGATTACATCATTAAAGAAAATAAACAAGCTTATCAGTACCTCGAAAAACAGTTACAGCGCCTGCCTCGCAACGAAAATGTAAAAGTACTCGTTGTTGACGACTCTAAATCGACCCGACGATACATTTGTAGTTTATTAGTGCGCCATAAGTATCAAATTATTGAAGCACAAGACGGACAAGAAGCGTTAAACCTGCTTGAAGCTTCACCTGATATTTCAGTTATTATTACTGATAATGAAATGCCCAATATGAATGGCGATGAACTATGTAGCGAGATTCGCCGCTTATACAGCAATGATGAAAAAGCTATTATTGGTATTTCGGGTTCTGACTCTGTAGGGCTTTCTAGTTTATTTTTAAAAAATGGCGCAAACGATTATTTGCACAAACCTTTTAATAGCGAAGAGTTTTACTGCAGGCTTAGTCAAAACGTCGATATGTTAGACCTTATAGCCACCATAAGGCGACAAGCCAACACGGATTATTTAACTAATTTACCAAATCGTCGTTACTTTTTTGAAGAAGCTGAAAAATCATTAAAGCAAATAAAACATACTAAAGGTGACGGTGCTTTAGCTATGCTTGATATTGATCACTTTAAATCAATTAACGATACATACGGACACGATGTTGGCGACGAAGTATTAAAAGGGCTCTCTATTTGCTTCAGTAAATACTTTAAAAAGCACTTAGTAGCGCGCTTAGGTGGTGAAGAGTTTGCAGTTTATTTTATAGATGCAGATAAACAAGAAGCCCTTAAACGCCTTGAAGGCTTTAGGTATTTTATAGAAATGAATAGCCAAGAGTTTAGTAAAGCTAAAATAAAATTCACCATTTCTATTGGCTTTGCAAACGGGCCTGTTTATCAAATTGATGAACTTTTAAAACAGGCCGACTTAAAGCTTTACGACGCTAAAGAATCTGGTCGTAATAAAGTAGTTAGTTAACCATTTTATTAGTTAATTATACTTCTGCGGCTGTAATAGCCGCTTTTTTACGTTTGCGTGATTGATGGTAAGAGTCCCAACTAAAAATAGCCAGTGCACTCCAAATACATGCAAATGTTACTACCCGCTCTGCATCAAACACTTCACCATAAAACACCACAGCGAGTATAAACATTAAGCTTGGCCCAATGTATTGAAAAAAGCCAAGTGTAGTATATTGCAAACGCTTAGCTGCACCGGTAAAACACAGCAGTGGTAATGTAGTTACAATACCTGCACTAATCAGTAGTACATTAGTATGCCAATCATTAGCTGGCAGGCTTGATGTTGCTGTAGGCACCATTAACCACCAATAAATAAGTGCGACGGGCAGTAATATAAGTGCTTCGAGTAAAATGCCAGGCAAGGCTTCAACCGGTAACTTTTTACGTAATAAACCATAAAGTGCAAATGATATAGCCAGTGAAAAGGCAACTACCGGAAACGAGCCAAAACTAATTAGCTGCAGCACTACACCGCTAAAGGCAAGGGCTACTGCTACGCCTTGGAACTTACGCAGGCGTTCGCCTAAAAAAAGCATACCCAGTAATACATTTAAAAGAGGATTTATGTAATAGCCCAAGCTTGCATCAAGCATGTGGTTATTATTTATAGCCCATATAAATAAACCCCAATTAAACCCAAGCAGTGCAGAGGTGATAACAAGCATAAGCAAAAGCTTAGGTTGAACGATAATGCGTTTAATTTTACCCCAATACCGTAAAACACTTACTACCAATACTAAAAACACAACCGACCAAATAACCCGATGCATTAAAATTTCAAAAGCAGAAACATGCTGAATCCACTTAAAGTATATTGGCGCAAGGCCCCACATTAAAAAAGCAAGACAAGCAAAAATAGCACCTTTACGCTGCTCAGTATCAATCGACATAATACACACTTAGTGATTTAAAAGGCCGCTAGTTTACTTGCCATACGCGTTTTATCCAACTAAATACGTGCCGGTTCCAAAAGCAATTTGAACAGACTGTTCGTTATGTAATTCCATTCTGCATACACATACTTTATTACCTGAACGAATAAGTGTTGCGCTGGCAGTAAAGCTCTCTCCTTTACCAGGGCGCAAATAATCAGTACGTAAGTCGATAGTCCCAAGCGTGGCTAATTTTGTTTGCACGCTTGTAATATCTAAATCGGTGAGTTTATCAATTACACTTGCTGCAGCGAGCATACCACCTACATTATCAAGTACGGCTGAAATAACACCACCATGGAGTATTTTTTGCGCAGGGTTACCAATTAGTACATCCTGCCACGGGAACGTAATTTTAGCCTGTTCAGGGCTTAACGACTCAACCGATATTTGTAAAAACTGGTTAAACGGCATGCCATTTACAAATAACGCGCCCACTTGTTCAATTAACATTTCTTTATTCATTATTATTCTCTATGTCAAAACAGGTAAGATGAGTAAAACATACATAGTGTAAAACTACGAGACTCCACTTAAATAATTTATCAAGTAACTCAGCTAAAGACATCTCACTAAAAAACCACTAAAATACCCGCCAATGAATACATCAACTCCTCCTTCTAGCACCCTTGTGCGTAAACCCGAAACTGTCCTCAAACAAGTGTTTGGCTACAGTGAATTTCGCGACGGTCAAAAAGCAGTTATTGATGCCGCTATTAACGGTCAAGACTCGCTTGTATTGCTTCCTACTGGCGGCGGAAAATCGGTGTGCTACCAAATCCCTGCTTTAGTACTCGAAGGCGTAACCATTGTTATATCTCCGCTTATATCGCTAATGCAAGATCAGGTAACGCAACTGCAAGCTCTTGGGGTAAAAGCCGCTTACGTTAATAACAGCTTAGCACGAGAAGAACAGCAATTGGTGTATCAACAGCTTCATCAGGGGCAAATTAAGCTCTTATATGTGGCGCCTGAAAAAGTATTACAACACGAATTTTTAGAGCGTTTATCGCATTTAAATGTGAGTTTATTTGCTATTGACGAAGCGCACTGTGTGTCGCATTGGGGTCATGACTTTAGACCTCATTACTTTCGCTTAAACGAATTAAAGCAACGTTTTGCACATGTCCCAATGATGGCATTAACCGCCACCGCCGATAAAGCCACACGGTTTGATATAGTTGAGCAATTAAAACTACAACAGCCTTATATTCATACAGGCAGCTTTGATCGCCCCAATATTCGTTACACCATAGAAGAAAAATTTAAACCTATGGTGCAATTGCTTCGCTACCTAAAGGAGCAAAAAAGCCAAAGCGGTATTATTTATTGCACCAGCCGTAAACGCGTAGACGACATTGCTGAAAAGCTTGCAGATGCAGGACTAAACGCTGCCGCTTATCATGCTGGTATGAGTAACGAGCAACGACAATTTGTACAAACCGGGTTTGCCCGTGACGATATACAGATAGTGGTCGCAACCGTTGCTTTTGGTATGGGCATAAACAAGCCTAATGTGCGTTTTGTGCTGCATTACGATATTCCAAAAAGTATAGAGTCGTACTATCAAGAAACTGGTCGAGCTGGGCGAGATGGACTTGCCGCAGAAGCTATAATGTATTTTGACCCAGCTGATATAGGTCGCGTAAGGCGCTTTTTTGAAGACATAGACGACGAACAACGCCGCCGCGTAGAAGAACAACGCTTTAACGCAATGGCAAGCTTTGCCGAAGCGCAAACATGTCGTCGTCAAATATTACTTAACTATTTTAGTGAATATCAACGCGAACCTTGTGGCAACTGCGATATTTGCTTAAATCCGCCAAAAAGCTTTGATGGTACGTTAGTCGCCCAGCAAGCACTTTCGTGTGTATACAGAGCGGGGCAACGTTTTGGACTTGGTTATATTGTTGAATTACTTCGCGGTGCAAACACGAGCCGCATCCGCGATAATAATCATCATGAGTTAAGTACTTACGGCATAGGTAAAGATAAAAGCAGTGAGTTTTGGCTCAGTATTTTACGCCAACTTATTCATCAAGGCTTACTTAGCCAAGATATAACACAAGGTGCGTCACTTAGATTAACCGAAGCCGCGCGTGTAATTTTAAAAGGTGAATATGCACTGCAATTAGCCGAGCCACGCCTGCAAGCCAAACACGTTTATCAAGATAAGTTAGCGCAATTTAATTACGACAAAAAACTCTTTGCTCGCCTGCGCGCACTTCGTAAAGAACTTGCTGATGCCGACGATGTGCCACCTTATGTAGTATTTAATGATAAAACGTTAGCCGAAATGGCGCAGCTTATGCCAACAAACGACAGTGAATTTTTAAAGGTCTCAGGTGTTGGTTTTACTAAGTTAAATAAGTACGGCGGCGAATTTTTAACGGCAATTCGACATTACCTAGCTACTAATTAAGAGCATTATGACCCAAATAGAATATGACCATACACACAAATGTATTTTGATTAATCCCATTGAGCTACCAAACGATGAAGACTTTGAGCTGTGGAGTACATTATTTTTACACTCAGACGAAGTAACACTCAACGAATATTCTGCTGGCGCCGATCGCCATCAAGTTCGCTTTACCTATAATCATCAAACCTTTAATTTAAACTATGAGCATTACAGCCAAAGCATCTGGATTAATGCCGAAGGTCATGAAGCTGAACACTTACTCGCCGCTTTAGCATTTTATTTAAGCTAGCTTTTAATGCCTAGCGCATAGGTCGCTGCAAACCAGCTGGCTATTAACAAAAGTGAATATGGGTAACAATTAATTAATTTCAAAATCCATACCTTTTACTTACATTATAATAACAATGATGTAAGCTGATATTACGATAGTCATTTGCTACGTAGCAGTAAGAGGTTTAATGGTGAGCAAGAAATGGATAGCACAATGTTGTATTAGTTTAACGGTTTTAAGCTTTTATGTGTCTAAAACGTTCGCACAACAATCTTCAATGAAAACTGATAACTGCCTTGTAGAACAGACAGATTTAAGCACAAATAAAAACCTACGCCGAGAAGTTCAAGACAAAACAACCCTCACGCACAGTAATAGTAACGCTAAAATAGCCTCAATAAAGCTCAAGCAACTTAATGTATTTAATACTGAGCTTGAAGAGGAAAATATTGCCCTATTCCGTTTTGCTAATCGCGCTCACATTCAAACAGAGCCCGATGTCATTAATAACCTTTTATTATTCTCCCCAGGTGACAAGTACGACGCTAAAAAGCTCGCAGAATCTGAGCGTTTACTTCGTAAAGAAAGCTACTTATATGATGCACAAATTAGTGCTACCGAAAACTGCGACGGCGACGTTAATGTAGAAGTGGTTACCCGTGATTTATGGACACTTTTACCTGAAGTGAACTTTAGTCGGAGCGGTGGAGAAAACAAATCGAGTATAGGTTTTAGAGAATCTAACCTGCTTGGGTGGGGTAAGCGCCTTTCTTTTTCGCGTACCACTGACAGCGATCGCAGCGGTTACTTATTTGTTTACGACGATCCTAATATTTTATCTACTCGCTACCGAGGCCGTTTAGAGTACGCCGATAACAGCGACGGCAAGCGCCATTTGCTTGAGCTAACCTATCCATTTTACGCAATTGACACCCCCTTTAGTTACGGTATTTTAAGCTATTCTGAGCAGCGCGAAGAGTCACTATATAAACGCGGCGAAGAGTTTAGCGAATTTGATCAAACTACCGATTTAAACCGTGTATTTATAGGACACTCTAAAGCGCTTAATAATAATTGGACCCAGCGACTAACGTTAGGCTATACCGATGAGCAACATACCTTTGAAGCTATAGACACTACATTTGCACCACTTGCCGATGACAGAAGCTTAAGTTATCCCTTTATAAGCGGCCATTGGTTTGAAGATAACTACATAAAAGTACGCAACTTCGACAGTATATCTCGCACTGAGGATTTAAATTTAGGTTGGAATATTAAAAGCTTAATTGGCTATTCAGATGAGTCCTTAAGTAATGACGACAGCCGCGCGGTGTATTCTTTTAACTTTAAAAAAGCCCACTTTACTAACGATAATACTTTATGGCGTTTTAGTGCTGATATTGATGGCTATTGGAATAAAGAACAGAAAAAACTCGAAAACTTTATGGCCACCAGCCAAGTACAATATTATTTAAATACCAGTGAAGACCAATCTTGGTATGTTAAAGCCCGCGTGCAATACGCCAAAAACCTGACTGCTGATCAACAGCTTACTTTAGGTGGCGAAACAGGCCTGCGTGGTTACCCGATGGATTATCAACATGGCGATCGCAGCTTTTTAGTTAATTTAGAAAAGCGCTATTACTGGGAGTACGATTTACTGCAACTATTTAAAGTGGGTGGCGCAGCTTTTGTAGATGTAGGCAGAGCATGGTTTAACGATGAAGATAACGGTGAAAATGCACATGTATTGAAAAATGTAGGCGTTGGTCTGCGTTTGGCACCGAGTCGCGCAAACTCAGGAACCATGATCCACATTGATATTGCCGCCCCTGTTGATAGCTACGATGATGTAGACTCAGTCCAGTGGCTAGTAAGCGTTAAAAACACTTTTTAAATAATACAAACACGTTAAACTAATACCAATTGCATTAAATTGTTATGAAAGTTCAGGACCTAATGTGGAAATAATAGAAGTTTTAGAATTGTTTGCATCACAATATAAGTTAGTTGTAACTATAATCGCTATTTTGGTTTTCCCTCTTCTATTAAAAATAACCAAAAAACTACTCGAAAAAGCGATTAAAGGCAAAGTAGATTTACACCGAAAATACCGTGCAGAGCTTTTACTAAAAATTATACTCGCCTTTGTAGTACTGTGTTTGGTTTTAGTATTTTGGGGTATAGAGCTGCGTGGTTTATTGGTTTTAGGCTCTTCTTTATTTGCCATGTTAGGGGTAGCGCTTTTTGCCGCTTGGTCATTATTGAGTAATCTCACCGCATTTTTACTGATGTTTATTCAAAACGATTGCCGCGTTGGTTATTGGGTACGAATTATTGATGGTGCGAATCATGTTGAAGGGCGCATTGTTGAAATGGGCTTAATGAATGTAGTACTTGAACATATTGATGGGCACCGTGTAATTTACCCTAACAATTTATTTGTGACCCGTCCTGTCATGGTTTTAAATAAAGAACCAAAGCCAACTAAAACCCCTGTTATAAAGCGTATTATTGGTCCTAAAAAAACATAGTTTAAAAAGCATCGTTGATAAAGCAATGTCCACAAAAAAGCCGCAGTAAGTAATTACCTACTGCGGCTTTTTAATGCTTAGCTAAACAGAATTTAGTTTAGCTATTAGTTATTTAGTTCAGCTGTTTTAAGCTCGTCATCTAAATCATTTATCTCATCAATAAAGTTCTCTAGTTGCTGCTCTACTAAACTATTGTCGTTTGCAAAGTAAGCAAGGTGGAATACCGCATCACCTTCATTTACCAATGGCATCGTTTGCTGACCAATAACAATACCGCCTTTAGGCGCTAAAAGCTCAAGCTCAGAATCCCCTAGAGGGCTACTTATATATGCAAGCACTTGCCCTTTAGTTACATGCTCCCCTAGTGATACTTGTGCACGCACAATGCCATCAACCTCTGCACGTATCCAACTAGTCGAACCTGCAATAATAGGATCTGGTAACTTTTTAGGGCGCTTGCCACGGATCATTTTTAAATGGCGCATAACATAATCAACGCCCTGCACACCTGCCGCAATAGCGATAGGGTCAAAGCGTAGCGCTTCGCCTGCTTCATAAGTAATAACAGGTATACCTAAATTTGCGGCTTCACTGCGTAATGAACCATTACGAAGGGATGCATTTATAACCGCCGGCGTACCAAATGCTTTAGCCATTTCAGCGGTTGCTTCATCTTCTAAATTAGCGCGAATTTGCGGTAAATTAGTACGATGAATAGCGCCAGTATGCAAATCAATAATGTGAGTACAATGTACTGCCACTTGATTAAAAAACATATAAGCCATACGCCCAGCTAATGAACCACGTTCAGAACCTGGGAAACTGCGATTCATATCGCGTCTATCTGGTAAATAACGCGATTTGTGAATAAAGCCAAACACATTCACAATAGGCACAGCGATTATAGTTCCGCGCAGTTGGCTTGGATCTATTTTAGCAAGTAACTGACGCACAACTTCTACACCATTTAGCTCATCACCATGAATAGCCGCACACACCATAAGCACAGGGCCTTCCATTACACCATTAACCACTTCAATAGGAATATTAAGTGGTGAATGGGTGTAAAGCTTAGCTGCTTCTAAGGCAAGCGTTTTACGCTCGCCTACGCCTACATTTTCTCCTAATAAGGAAAAAGGACGGTTAATTTTAACCTTTGCCACGTGTTGCTGTTCCTTTACTTGAGGCATTTTTTTCGATGAAATCAATTACCATACCTGCAATATCTTTACCTGTTGCTATTTCAATGCCCTCTAAACCCGGTGATGAGTTAACTTCCATCACAAGTGGCCCACGAGATGAGCGAAGTAAATCAACTCCCGCTACATTTAAGCCCATTGATTTAGCCGCTGCTACTGCCGTTTTACGTTCCTCTGGAGTAATGCGAACTAATGTAGCGCTACCACCACGGTGAAGGTTAGAGCGGAACTCACCTTCTTGTGCTTGGCGCTTCATTGCTGCGATTACTTTGTCGCCTAGTACAAAACAACGTATGTCTGCACCACCCGCTTCTTTAATATATTCTTGAACCATAATATTGGCTTTTAAGCCCATAAACGCTTCAATAACACTTTCAGCTGCTTTGCGTGTTTCAGCAAGTACAACACCAATGCCTTGTGTGCCTTCAAGTAATTTAATTACAACAGGTGCACCGCCTACCATTTCTAGTAAGTCTTTTACGTCATCGGGTTTGCTGGCAAAACCTGTTACTGGCATACCAACGCCTTTGCGCGAAAGTAACTGAAGTGAACGTAATTTATCGCGCGAACGAGAAATAGCGACTGATTCGTTTACAGGATAAACACCCATCATTTCAAACTGACGAAGTACCGAACAGCCATAAAATGTAACCGATGCACCAATACGCGGGACAATTGCGTCAAATTCTTTTAAGTTTTCACCGCGATAGTGAATTTCTGGTTGCTCAGAGTTGATATTCATATAACAACGCAATGCATCAATCACTTTAACTTCGTGGCCGCGTGCTTCTGCTGCCTCAATTAAGCGACGTGTTGAATATAGCTTTCTGTTACGAGATAAAATACCGATTTTCATAGTTAAACCTTACGACCTAATAGTTGAGATAAAGCCGGGTCAACGACTATACGATTTTCCATGGCTGTACGCCCTAATAACATTCTAAACTTCATTGTTGCACGGCTTGTTAAAGTAAGCTCGATAGGCCAGCTATGCTCGCCTGCATGTAATGTAGTTTCTATAAAGTAGCGTAGCTCTTTTTGCCCACTTGAGCTGGTTACGTACTTCATTTTTTTAACTTTTGCATTGCAAGTGACTTGTGTTTGTTCATCATCTTGCAGTGGTTGGGCCGTAAATTTAACCCATTTTTCTGAGTCAACTTCGTATTCTTCAATGTTAATTGCATGAATACATGAAGTGCGAGCGCCAGTATCAATTTTTGCTTTTATCTCGTTAATACCAAGCTCAGGTAAACTTAACCACTCACGCCAACCAACTGTGATCTTTGCTGTCATAAATGTGCCCTTAATAAAAAAGTGACTTATACTCTACAGGTCAAAAAACACCAATGAAATAAATTTATCTAGTCGATTAGTAAATTAAATTGATCTTTTTAAGCAACTGGTAACACAATGCACGCCTTGCTAAGCCGTACTTTAATGCCACTTTGCTCAACATAGAGGCTCTGCATATATTTTGCTATTTAAGCTTAACTTATTAAAAGTAAAGGTAAGCCTGTAAGCAACTAAGTAGATACACTATAGTTAACAGTATTAAAAATACACTATTATGAGAACTAATTATGATTAATGGTTTACTACATGCACTTGTACTTGATGGACAAGGCGGCGCTCGTCCTATTGGAAGCACTAATGAGCTAAATAGCTGGCAACCAAGCCAAGGTAAACTTTGGGTGCACATGGATTATAGCCAAAGTGAGGCTGTTGAATGGCTCAAGGCACAGCCTCATTTAAACGATTACGAACTAGAGTCTTTAATTGCTGATGAAACACGCCCACGTATTACGGCTACAACTAACGGGCACATGTTATTTTTACGTGGTGTAAATTTAAATCCAGCACAAAGCCCTGAAGACATGGTTTCAATTCGTTTATTTATTAGCGAAGACATTCTTATTACTACCCGTAAGCGCCGTTTATTATCGGTGCAAGATACGCTCGCCTGTTTAAATGAAAATAAAGGCCCATGCAATATTTCTGAATTAGTGTGCTCTATTACACAAAAATTAACCTCACGTATGCAAAGTGTTATTGACTCACTAGATGAAACACTCGACGAGTTTGAAGAAGAAATAGATGAACCAAGTAAAAAGTTTGACAACCAAGGTTTATCACAGTTGCGACGCCAAACTATTGCCTTAAAACGTTATTTAAAACCGCAAAAAGAAGCCCTTAGTTCAATGGTAAATAACCACTACCTATGGTTATTAGATGACGATAAAGCAAAACTTAATGAAACCATCAACTTATTAATTCGTTATCTTGAAGAGCTAGATAGTTCGATTGAGCGTGCGCAAATTATTCAGCAAACAATCACTAACCAAGTTTCTGAGCAGTTAAACCAGCGAATGTATGTTATGTCTGTAGTGGCAGCACTTTTTTTACCACTGGGCTTTTTAACGGGGCTTTTAGGTGTAAACGTAGGAGGTATTCCTGGTACAGAGAGCCCTTATGCGTTTAGTGCTTTTGTCATATTTTTAATTGTGCTCACTGGCGGTATTGGTGTGTATTTTAAAAATAAAAAATGGCTGTAAATTAAAACGCATATTTAATATGGCCACTCAATTGAGTGGCCATAATTAAGTGGCTACTTAGTTTGTTTGACGGGTATATGTAACATTAGTCATTGTTACTTTTGATTGGGTAATGCCTAAATCTTCAAAGCAATTTTTGAATGAATTAGAGTTACCTGCTTCACCGCATTTATCTAGAGTATTTGGATCTTGAGACTGTAAGTAGTTACCAAACTTAAAGTAAGATTCAGAATCATCTTCTACAGGAATACCAAACGAATTACCTAGTGCACTTACATCTACATCGCCGTAATTATTTACCACTCGCAAGTTAAATGACTCACCGCTTGTAATAGTACCTAGCGCAAATTTTTCTTCATTGCCACTGGTATTACGCAAACGAACATAGACATCAAAAATGCCATTACCCGCTACGCTGTCGTTAAAACCTGATTCATCAGTATCTGAAACATACACTTTAGAAATAGTCCCAGTATCGCTGGCGTGGTGCTGTGAAATAATTGTTTTACCGCCATCAGACATTTCAACTTTTACAGTTGCTTCAAATACTTCGTAAGACTGTGTCATGGCAACACGCAAGCTTTCTTTTACCTTGTACTCATGACGCCAGCCATTCCCGTTAGGCGTAATATGCTGTGCCTCCAAAGGTACAAACACTAAC
Source organism: Pseudoalteromonas sp. SR43-3 (assembly GCF_014163875.1). NCBI lineage: Bacteria > Pseudomonadati > Pseudomonadota > Gammaproteobacteria > Alteromonadales > Pseudoalteromonadaceae > Pseudoalteromonas > Pseudoalteromonas sp. SR43-3. Next base: position 181,988 of record NZ_JACJEC010000002.1, read on the forward strand.
GTACTATCGTTAACTAACGGGTTAGGGCTATCCCCTTCTAAATCAAAAACACTACCACTTGTAATGCTGCTTGGAATCGTTGTACCGTCTCCAGATCCTGCACCATCATCAGTGCCACCGCCATTATTACTGCCCTCAACTAATGTAAAATTATCAAAGCGTACATCACTTGAGCTATTGTAATGCTTAGCAAATACTTGCAGTGAATTGGTATTCGCTGAAGTAAACGTTTTAGTTACCTTAGTCCAAGACGATACATCAAAGGTTTTGTTTTTAAATAAACCGTTTAAGTCGTTAACCCCAATCTGCCCTTTACCAAGTACATAAGCACTTAACGTATATTCAGTGTTTGGCTGAATATTTACTAATTGATAAACACGTGCAGGACTACCCTGAATTTTTAACGATTTAGATCCGCTATATGCATCAGATGAAATAGCCGCTGGCTCAGTTTCGTTCCAACTACTAAAACCGCTTTCAAAGCCAGGGTTATTAATAGTTGCAGCGTGAGATAACGCTGAGGTTGCAGTAATTGCAGTGCAAATAAACAATTTCTTGTGGTTAATCATTATCTTTATTCCTTTAAACCTGAACATAAAAACAACCTAACTACTTAGGTTAGTGAAATTCACTAACACTTAGATCTTACCGCTATACAGGTTTTTAATTGTGTATGAATAGTAATGGTAATTTAAATGGCAAATAAAACTTACCAATTAACATTACCAAAAATTATGCCCGAAGGCGGGGTAAAGGTTATATTTATTGTTACCAATATGTCAACACAGTGTGGTACAGCAAATAAGTATTACTTACATCTTTATTACCACTTAAAAACAAATTTAATTTTCAATTTAATCAACACATTAGATTTTATTAAGTGACGAATTAATTTTTAAAAATAAATTTTAATTTCAGACATAAGTACTAAAAAATAAATAACACTGCTTACCAATAATTATGGACTATATTAATTTAGTATGAATAAAAAATAAAAATAGAGATAAATTAAAGACTAATTTAAAATTGGTAATAACCAGATTTAAATTGGTAATGTACATTTTTGATTTATATAGAGGCTAATGAGTGTATTTAAAGCTTAAACAGGGAGTAAAACTAAAAAAAGGCGAGCACTGTTAAATGCTCGCCTTTACTATTTTTCTAATGCTGGGTAATTAATTACTCTTGAAAGTAAGTGCCCCAACCGTCGTATTCAACATCGCACTCAACGGCTAGTTGCGCTAGCTTATCAACGTCTTCCATAATAACGTCTACGTCTAGCTCAGCTTCAACTACAATGTCAAAGCTCCAAATTTTACTGCCATCTTCAAGCTCAAGCTCTGCTGGCTCTTCAACATCGTAGCCTAATTTAAAAGCAGCCAATGCAGCTTGCTCTAGTTTAGGGAAGTCTTCACACACAAAATGGTGTTCTACTTCATAAAGTATTTCAGGATCTGATCCATCTTCTAGTAGTGAACTTACGATGTCTTCACTTATTTCACGCCAGTTTTCCATTATTTTTCTCTCACTTGAGCATCTAATTCAGTTATTTTAGCAGCCATAATGCTATGCACGCTTTTAGCATGCTCACGCGCGCTAATTTCTTTATCAAGCGGTATAGGCGCTAACATTTCGATGTAAATTGTACCATTATCCCAACGATTTAGCTTAATGGTTTTATGTGTTGTATTCATACATACCGGAATTATGGGTACATCTGCGCTCATTGCGGTGTGAAAAGCACCTGTTTTGAACGGTAGCAACCCTCTTCCATAGCTTCGTGTGCCTTCTGGAAACATCCATACAGATAAGCCATTATTTTTAATTTTTTCGGCTGCTTTGGAGATAGTTCCCGCTGCTTTGGAGCGATTCGATCTGTCTATTAATATATTACCCGACAACCAATAAAGCTGACCGAAAAATGGGATCCACTTTAAGCTCTTTTTCCCCAAACTTACGCAGTTTTTAGGCACCATTGCAGGCACTGTAAATAAGTCGTAGCTATTTTGATGATTAGCAACATAAACTGCAGGGCCTGCATCAATTGCATCTTTATGACGTGTTAAAACTAATTTAACGCCAATCATTTTAGCCATTGAGCCAAACCAGCCCGCTATAATATGTACATTATTGGGATGAAATGGTCTTACAATCGAAAGTAATAAACCAAAAATACAACTGAATAATATAAACATCAGCATAATAAAAACGCGTATAACAGCTAGCAAATGAGTTTCTCCAAAGATCAATTATGATTATTATAGCGTTATTTTGTGACACAGACGAGTCAATAGCGCACAAGTGTACGCTGAAATATGCAAGCTCTTTATTTTAAAACAAAAACGGCCTGCAAATGCAGACCGTTTTTATTTATACAAAAAAGTAATTGGTTACTCTTCGTTAATGGCTTCTATTGGTTCATCATCTTGTGGGGTTAGCTCAACAACGGCTTCGTCAACACGCTGTAAGCCGCGCGGTAGTTTATTACCCCTACGCCCTCGCTCACCATGATAATGCTCTAAATCACTTGGTTTAAGCGTTAGTTTACGCTTACCAGCATGAAGCGTAACACTGCTTCCTTGTGGCACAACAGCAAGCACTTTTACAAACTCTTCACGGGCTTGTACTTTAGCACCTGGTATAGAGATGATTTTATTACCTTTACCTTTGCCTAACTTTGGTAAGTCTCGCAGCGGGAATAAAAGCATTCGACCTTCGTTAGAAATAGCCATACAGTAATCGCTAGCAACATCGTTCACTCTAATAGGAGAAAGTAATATTCCACCTTTAGGGACACTTACCAGCGCTTTACCATTTTTATTTTTACTCACTAAGTCTTTAAAGTCGGTAATAAAGCCGTAACCTGCATCTGACGCCATAAGCAATACTTGCTCGTCTTCACTCATTACCACGTGCTCAAAATTAGCACCTGGTGTTAAGTTAAAACGACCTGTCATTGGCTCCCCTTGGCTACGCGCCGAAGGTAGACTGTGCGCATCAGTTGCAAACGCCCGCCCTGCTGAATCTAAAAATACCGCAGGTTGATTACTCTTACCACGAGCAGAGGCTCTAAAGCCGTCACCTGAGCGATAATTTAAGCCTTGTACATCTAAGTCATGACCTTTACCAACGCGTGCCCAGCCTTTGTCTGATAGCACAACAGTAACTGACTCTGACGGAATTAAATCTTTTTCGTTAAGTGCTTTCGCTTCTGAGCGCTCAATCACTGGCGAGCGACGATCGTCACCGTACATTTCAGCGGCTTCTTGAATTTCTTTTTTAAGCAGTGTCGACATACGACGTTCTGAGCCCAAAATTTGCGCTAATTTATCACGCTCTTTGGCTAGTTCATCTTGCTCACCGCGAATTTTAAACTCTTCAAGTTTTGCTAAATGACGAAGTTTTAATTCTAAAATAGCTTCTGCTTGCGTATCAGTTAAATCAAAGCGCTCCATTAATACAGGCTTTGGTTTGTCTTCGCTGCGGATGATTTCAATCACTTCATCGATATTTAAAAAGGCTGCTAATAAACCTTCTAAAATATGCAAACGTGCTAATACTTTATCTAAACGATACTGCAAACGACGACGCACTGTTTCGCGTCTAAATGTTAGCCACTCACTTAAAATACAGCGCAAGTCTTTAACTTGCGGGCGACCATCTAGGCCTAGCATGTTTAAGTTTACGCGGTAATTTTTTTCAAGATCGGTGGTTGCAAATAAGTGCGCCATTAATGGCTCAGCTTTAATGCGGTTTGAGCGCGGAATAATTACAATACGCGTTGGATTTTCGTGATCTGACTCGTCACGTAAATCAGCAATCATAGGTAATTTTTTAGCGTTCATTTGCGCTGCAATTTGCTCAAGTACTTTACCACCTGAACATTGATGCGGCAGCGCTGTAATAACAATATCGCCATGCTCTTCGGTGTAAACCGCACGCATTTTGATAGACCCACGACCGGTTTTATATATTTTATGAATATCGGCTTTTGGGGTAATTATTTCAGCATCTGTTGGGTAATCTGGTGCATGTACAAGCTCAAGTAATTCTTCAAGCTCTGTTTTTGGTTTATCAAGTAATAAACAACATGCGCTAGCCACTTCACGTACGTTATGTGGCGGAATATCTGTTGCCATACCTACGGCGATACCCGTTATACCATTGAGTAAAATATGCGGTAAACGAGAAGGCAATACTACAGGTTCATCCATGGTGCCATCAAAGTTTGGTGTCCAATCAACGGTGCCTTGGCCAAGCTCTTTAAGCAGAACTTCAGAAAACTTAGATAAACGCGCTTCGGTATAACGCATTGCTGCAAACGATTTAGGGTCATCTGCCGCACCCCAGTTTCCTTGTCCATCTACCAAAGGATAGCGATAAGAAAACGGCTGCGCCATTAATACCATAGCTTCGTAACAGGCACTGTCGCCGTGTGGATGGTACTTACCAAGTACGTCACCCACTGTACGAGCTGATTTTTTGTACTTGGCATTAGCCGACAAACCCAGTTCGCTCATCGCATAAATAATACGACGCTGTACTGGTTTTAAACCATCACCTACATGCGGTAGGGCACGATCCATGATTACGTACATGGAATAATTTAAATAGGCGTCTTCGGTAAAACGCCCCATTGTTTGTTGCTCAATTCCTTGCATTAGCAAGGTATCTGTATCACTCATTAAAGCTTACCTAGTTTTTCTTATAGCTTACACGGTAGATTACATTGGCGTAATCATCGCTTACTAACAGACTGCCGTCACCTAATTCTGCAAATGCAACAGGGCGTCCAAATGTTGTTTCGTCTTTCATAAAGCCAGTAATAAATGGCGTATATTTAGTTACGCGACCTACTTCGATTGTTGCAAGGCCTACTTTATAACCTGACTTTTTAGAACGGTTCCATGAGCCATGTTCAGCAACAAATAATTGTTGCTTATAGCTTGCTGGAAATTGCTTACCGTTATAAAAATGAATACCTAATGGCGCTACATGCGCAGGAAGTGCAAGTGCTGGTGACGTATAATCGGCAATGTTTTTACCTTCACCAAACTCAGGGTCAATAATTGCGCCAGCATGAACATACGGAAAACCAAAATGCTCCCCTTCTTGCGTTGCACGGTTTAGCTCATCAGGCGGAATATCATCGCCCATCATGTCGCGACCGTTATCACTAAACCATAGAGCTTGAGTAGCTGGATGAAAATCAAAACCCACTGTATTTCTCACGCCTTTGGCTATTGTTTTTATTTGTTTTGTTTCTACATTAAGCGCAAAAATACGGCCAAAACGTTCATCTTCAGCACAAATATTACACGGTACACCCACCGGAATGATTAATTCTCCCGTTGGTGCAAAACGCAGAAATTTCCAACCATGATGACGCTCGCTCGGTAGCTTGTTATAGACCACATCAAACTTTGGGTCTTTTAATTGGGTATCAATGTTTTTAAAGCGAATAATACGATGTACTTCGCCTACATATAAATCGCCATCTTTAATTGCTATGCCAGAGGGCATATTAAGGCCTTTAGCCACAACAATTTTTTTATCTGCTACACCATCGCTATTATGATCAATAAGTGCATATACGTTGCCCGCTTTACGAGAGCCAACATACACAATACCTTTTTTTGAAACGGCTATTTGACGTGCATTTTCTACATCATTTGCAAATAAACTAATTTCAAACCCAGGTGCTACGGTGAGCTTATCAAGTATATTTTTAGCCATTGCAGGAGCGCTAGTCAGCCCAAGTAACAGCAAACTTCCTAGTAATTTTTTCATTCGTCTCTCCTAGTGTTAGGCACAAGCAATTAAACGAGCGCCTTGTTACCATGATCTTCTAACCATTGACGACGATCAGGCGATCGTTTTTTAGCAAGTAGCATATCCATCATTTCCATGGTTTCTACTTCTTCATCAAGCGTAAGCTGCACTAAGCGTCGTGTATTAGGATCCATAGTGGTTTCACGAAGCTGTAACGGATTCATTTCACCCAGACCTTTGAATCGTTGTACGTTTACTTTTCCGCGTTTTTTCTCGGCTTCTATGCGCGCCAAAATAGCGGTTTTCTCTTCTTCATCTAGGGCGTAATAAACTTCTTTGCCAATATCTATTCTAAATAATGGCGGCATTGCAACATACACATGCCCTGTTTTTACTAATTCTGGAAAATGACGAACAAACAGTGCACATAACAATGTTGCAATGTGTAATCCATCCGAGTCAGCATCGGCCAGTATACAAATCTTATTGTAACGCAGTCCCGACATATCTGTTGATTCTGGGTCAATACCCAGTGCCACTGAAATATCATGTACTTCTTGTGATGCTAGTATTTGCCCCGACTCTACTTCCCAGGTATTTAAAATTTTACCACGTAGCGGCATAATTGCCTGAAATTCACGGTCTCGCGCTTGTTTAGCAGAACCACCAGCAGAATCACCTTCCACTAAAAACAGCTCGGTTCGGTCATTATCGGCAGCACTACAATCGGTCAATTTACCTGGTAATGCAGGCCCTGCAGTAACTCGTTTACGTACGACTTTTTTAGCTGCACGCAAACGGCTTTGCGCGTTTGAAATACATAACTCAGCTAATAATTCTGCGGTATCGGTATGTTCATTTAGCCATAAACTAAACGAATCTTTTACAACACCCGATACAAATGCGGCACATGAACGTGATGAAAGTTTTTCTTTGGTTTGCCCTGCAAATTGTGGATCTTGCATTTTAACCGACAATACGTAACTACAACGCTCCCAAATATCATCCGGTGTTAGCTTTACGCCACGAGGTAGTAAATTTCTAAACTCACAAAACTCTCGCATTGCTTCAAGCAAGCCTTGGCGCAGACCATTTACATGTGTACCACCTTGCGCAGTAGGAATTAAGTTTACGTAGCTTTCCGCTATTGATTCGCCACCTTCAGGTAGCCATACAACAGCCCAATCAGCGCCTTCAATTGAGCTTTTAAATTCACCTACAAATGGGTCTTGCGGTAATGTTTCAAACCCTTTAACGGCTTCAATTAGGTAATCTTTTAAGCCAGTTTCGTAAAACCATTCTTTGGTTTCTTTTGTTTGCTTATTAACAAACTTAATACGCAGTCCTGGGCATAAAACCGCTTTGGCTTTTAATAAATGATTAAGCTTGGTAATTGAGTAGTTTGGTGAATCAAAGTAGCTAACATCAGCCCAAAAACGAACGGTGGTACCTGTATTGCGCTTACCAACAGTACCAATTACGCTCAAATCTTCTACTTTATCGCCATTTTCAAATGCCATTCTGTATTGTTGAGCGTCGCGCCTTACGGTTACTTCTACACGTGTAGATAAGGCATTTACTACAGAAATACCTACACCGTGTAAACCACCCGAAAATTGGTAGTTTTTATTAGAAAACTTACCACCGGCGTGTAACTTAGTGAAGATTAGTTCAACCCCAGGGATACCTTCCTCAGGGTGAATATCAATAGGCATACCACGACCGTCATCGCTCACTTCGAGCGAGTTATCTTCGTGGAGAATTACGTCGATACGAGTAGCGTGGCCCGCCATAGCTTCATCGACACTGTTATCGATAACCTCTTGGCCTAAATGGTTTGGGCGTACGGTATCGGTGTACATCCCTGGGCGTCGTTTTACCGGATCTAATCCATTAAGTACTTCAATGGCTTCGGCGTTATAATTTTGATCACTCATAGTTTTTGTCTTTATATCCGCTAAGGCTCTAATACGTTTACTAGTTTTATTGTTATATGCGCTAAAGCGTTAATATAGTAACTAACCTCAGTTCAGGCTAACTAGTTTTACGTGATTTTAAGAAAATCTACAATACTTGCAAAGGTGCGTTCAAATTCAACGTAGCTATGATCGCCACCAAACTCTATCAATTGCTTGCATTGCGAATAATATTTTACTGCGTGTTGAAAGTTCAACACTTCATCTCCTGTTTGCTGCAATAAATACAGTAACTCAGGATGTGCTAATTTATCTACAGCGAGTAATTTCAGCGCCTCAATATGACTGTTATTTAAATCGTAATGATAATCTTGATACGGATTATAATTAGGCCCAAGTAACGACTGTAATAAATTATAGGGTGCGACCGCGGGATTAATGACCACTGCAGGAATTTGATAACGCTGCGATAAATACGTGGCAAAAAAACCACCTAACGAGCTACCTAATAAAACGGTATCTGGCGTTAGTAATTGTTCAAGCTCAATTATAGCTTGTAGGGGCTCGTGGTTTAAGTTCGGTACACAATAATCAACGTCATAGTTTGCCATAAGCTCACCAAAGCGCACAGCTTTATATGATTTTTGTGAACTATTAAAGCCATGAATATAAATTACGCGCTTAGCCATACCACTTCCGTTTTTACTTCGACTTTATCTTTTTTACTCTTTATATTTAGCATTCTGTAAGCAGGCCCTGCATTTTTTTGCTCCCACTTTGGAGTGTATTTTACAAACTGCACTGAACTGGCAGGACTTGCATATATAGGCAAGCCTCTAAAATTTTGTTCATAATCGTTGTGTACATGACCATGAAAAAGCGCAGATACATTATTACTATTAACTAAAATATTTAAAAGCTGTGGACCATTTTCTAATAAGTGCTTATCAAGATAGCCATTTATTGGCAGCGGATTATGATGGCAAAAGATAACTTTACTATTATTCGAGTTGACTAAAGTATCAGTTATTTCATCTAAATGCGCGCCAGTAACCCATCCTGCGGGCGTGGGCCCTTTAGAATTAATAAGAAGCAGCTCAACCCCGTTAGCAATAATATGTTTAGCCGAATTTATTTTTCCGCCACTTATGCGATTAAGCATTACTAGTTCATCATGATTACCTGGTACCCAAAATACAGGGCAAGTGATGTCACTAGCATTTATAAGTTCACTAAATAATAAGTACGATTCGAAACTATGGTCTTGTGTTAAATCACCACCAAAAATTACGCAATCTACTGGCTGCTCAGCGATGCGTGCCAAAGCTTGTTCAAAATGAGCTGCAGTATTTACATTAAAATATTCACCATTTTTATCTGCAAATAAATGGCTGTCGGTAATATGCGCAATGCACAAAGATGATTTATCAAATGTATATGTACCATCAAACCAAGCCATTATTTACATCCCAATTTAATGTTGCTTGCCCATGCTCTACACAGGCCACTAACCAGTCGTATAAAAAAGCATTAAGTTGATACTTTTCATCTTTTTGATGCATTTTAGGGTTGGGGTATCCGTACGATGGTTTTATGCGTTGATGGTAATCGTGATGAATAATTTCAGCTACTTTCGCATCATGATACAAGCGAGCCGTTAAATACAGCGGCGCTATCCCTTTAACCATTCCTGTTAGCTGCTTAATTGAAATATCCATAGTGTATTTTGCACTGCCATCAATTTTTGTAGCAAATTCACTGTTGCCAAGTTTTACTTCACGAATGCTTCCTATATTGCGCTCGCTCGGTAACAACTTTAATAGTCGCACATAGTTATGCTCACAAAGTGTTAAATACTTTGGGAGGCTTTGAATATATCGATTTGTTGCTAATTGTGCTGTCAAAGTTCCGCCATAATATTAGTAAGAGTTTATGCCCATTTGCTTGCCATTTTTTCGCGATTTAGCGCAAGCCACTGCATACAAATAACCGTTGCCGCATTATCCATTTCACCGTTATTGAGGCGCATTAGCGCATCATCAACCGATAAAATATGAGTTTTTATATCCTCGCCTTCAGTTTCAAGACCATATACACCTGATTTCACTTGGCTTAAATCAGCACGCGCTAAATATAAATGTAAGCGCTCAGTTGTACCGCCAGGGCTTGATAGGTATGAAAGCATAAATTCAAGTTCAGTTAATTCAAGCCCTGCTTCTTCATACGCTTCTTTTTTTACAACTGATTCGTAATCCGTACTGCCGTCAGTCATTCCGGCTATACATTCTAGTAGCCACGGCGAATGCTTACTTTTAATAGCGCCAATACGTATTTGCTCAATTAAAAGAACAGTATCTGATATTGGGTCATAAGGGAGTACTGCAATTGCATCGCCACGTTCTAATATTTCTCGGCTAATTAGCTCTGATTTTCCACCCGCAAAAAGAGCATGTTCAAACTGGTATAAATCAACCTGAAAAAAACCTTTATAAAGGTTTTTTATTGGCTTTAAATTTACATCTTTATGTGTAAATTGAACGAGCTTTTTATCAACCACGTGCCTACCTCCTACTTATCTAAAGCTTTAAAATGCGTTAATATATTCTGTTACACTTGAACATACTGTTTTACTAATTATTTTTTTTGTTATGCAGTAAAACAGGTTAACATGCTTTTAGTACAAAAATTGTCTAAGGACCGAACCCCACATGAAAAAGAACATTCTTGCGGCGCTAGTTAGTTTATCATGCGCACTAGGTGCAACAGCAGTGAAAGCTGAAGATTTACTACAAGTTTTTGAAATAGCAACAGCTAACGATCCTACTGTTTTAAAAGCAAAAGCCCAAGCCGATGCGCAGTCTTACCAAAGCGATTTGGCGATGAGTGCACTATTACCTCAAATTGGTTTAACTATGGGTTATACGAAAAGCGATGCAACGTCGTACCAAAGCGTTGGCGACTTATCTAACCAAGTTAAAGTTGAAAGTGACACAGACCAATTCTCTCGTGGTGTAAGTTTAAGCCAAACATTATTTGATTTAGGTGCTTGGAACACTTTAGACATTGCCGATAAGCAAGCTCTACAAGCAAGCGGCCTATATGATGCAGCTAAACAAAATTTAATTGTACGCGTTGCTGAAGGTTATTTTAACGTATTAAGTGCCAGTGATAACCTTGAATTTGTCGAAGCTGAAAAACGTGCCATTGCACGTCAACTTGAGCAAACAAAACAACGTTATGCAGTAGGTTTAACAGCTATAACAGACGTACACGAAGCACAAGCTCAGTTTGATAACTCAGTAGCCCAAGAAATTATTGCCAGTAATGCTGTAGAAACTGCACGCGAGCAACTTCGTGAGATAACTGGTAAATATCACGAAAAATTAGACTTTTTAAATACAGATACTTTCTCAACAACTAAGCCAACGAAGCGCTCAAGCGACTTTGTTAAAGTAGCTGAAGATAAAAATATCAACTTACAAGTCTCTAAAGTAACGGTTGATATTGCAAAAGATCAAATTGAATTAGCAAAAGCAGGTCATTATCCAAAACTAACTCTAAGTGCAAGTTATGGTGACTCTCTTACAGACACTCAAATAAATGGCGCTAATTTTGATGACCAACCGCGTTCAGACTCAAGTTCTGTTGGGCTTAACTTTAGCGTACCTTTATATTCAGGTGGCGCAACGGTTGCTGCAACAAACCAAGCGCGTGCGTTTTACGTATCAGCGAGCCAAGATTATGAAACAAATTACCGCGCAGTCACTCGCACAGTAATTACATCTTATAATCAAGTTGTTTCAGATATTGCGACTTACAAAGCGCTAGAGCAAGCGGTTGTTTCAGCTCAAAGTGCCCTTAAAGCAACTGAAGCCGGTTTTGAAGTAGGTACTCGTACCATTGTTGACGTACTAGTGAGTACGCAAAATTTATACGATGCAAAACGTAACCTTGCTGATGTGCGTTACCGTTATGTGTTATCTACCCTTCGCTTAAAACAAGCTGCGGGTATACTAACAAGTGAAGATTTGGTTGCTATAAACCAAGGTTTAAAATCAGCTTAACTTTTACAGCTAAACATAATATAGATTTATTCGAAGCCAGCATGTAGCTGGCTTTTTGTATTTTATAGCGCTTAGCGTTAAACTATCGTTTTCATTCTCAGAGAGATTTTTGTGGTCACCTCATCTCCTTTTAAAGCATCTTTTTTAGGCCCTCGATACTGGCTAACGTGGGTTGGCGTTTTATTTTTATACTTAATTTCTTGGCTACCACAAAAGCTACAGCTGGCAATGGGTAAGCAACTTGGCCGCTTAGTCCATAAATTTATGAAGCGCCGTCGCCATATTGCAGAAGTAAATATTAAGCTGTGTTTTCCTGATATGAGCGAAGCAGATCAAAAAGACCTTGTACTCAAAAATATGGAAAACACCGGCATTGCAATGGTTGAAACCGGCATGGCTTGGTGGTGGCCGCAGTGGCGAGTAAAAAGTGTATATGGCTCAATCAAAGGTTTGGAACACTTTGAGCGCGTACAGGCATCTGGTAAAGGTGTTTTATTACTTGTACCTCATATTCTGCATCTTGAAATGGCGAGTCGTGTAATGGGATTAAAATGCCAAGGTTTAGGCTTTTACCGCCCTCACAACAACGCTCTAATGGAATACTTTACAACTAATGGCCGCCTTCGTTCTAACGAATACCTAATTGGCCGAAAAGATGTAAAAGGTTTACTAAAATCATTAAAAAACAAAAAAGTATGCTATTACTTACCTGACCAAGATTACGGCCGTAACCGCTGTGAGTTTGTGCCATTTTACGCCGTCCCTGACACAGCAACGACAACAGGTACTCTTATGTTTGCTGGCAGTAAAAACTGCGAAACTATGAGCTTAATCTCGCGTCGTGACGAAAATGGAAAGTATCATTTAGAGGTAGTACCTGAGCTTGAAAACTTCCCAAGTGGTGATGATAAGGCTGATGTAACACGTGTAAATCAACGCATGGAACAATCTGTTAATGCAGCACCAGAGCAATACATGTGGCTACACCGTCGCTTTAAAACTCGACCGGATAAAAATACCCCTTCTTTTTACAAAAAGTAATGGTATAACAATAATAGGAACAAATAAGGTGGGTAATAATCATGTGGTTTTGGATTAGACATTTATCATTTGCAGCCGTGCTAATAGCACTCGCCGTATACTTCTTAGTGGGTGATGGTTCTGTATTTGATATTAAAAAATCTAAAAATGCAGCCGCCGAAGGATTATCACGCTTTTACTCCTCCATTCGTAACCAAGTAAAAAGTAATAAAGAACGAGATCAATTTGTTTTAAAACTTAAAACACCAGAACAAACCTTGGATAGAGTATTGGCTGAACGTGCGCGAACAGTAGATCCAATGCCTACAAATTGGACTGGAGAAGTTGAACCTAGGCGCTTTGAAAATGGCACAACTCTTAAAGATGTACTTAATCAATATGCTAAAAACGAGGGGATTGAGCTCTACTGGTACTTAAGTAAAGATTACGTAGTTAAAGATCATTTTAGAGTAGACAGTAACTTTACTTCAGCACTGTACCAAATTGGGCGCGCTATAAATGATGACTTTGAGCATGAGGTTTATACTTACTTTTGCCATAAACAAAGAGCAGCGGTTATTACCGAGTTACCATCAGAATTTGTACGTACAAACTGTTTAAAACTAAAGGTTTAAGGGTTTACACATACAAAAACCCAAGCAAGCGCTTGGGTTTTCAATTCAATTCAATTCAATTCAAAAATACTATTCCAAATATTAGTTACGTTAGTAATATCTTGTAAAAACGTTTCTCGCGGGATCAATTTGCCTTTTTGCTCCAAGCTCAACACGTGATAACACGAGCGGTAATCAATATACGCCTTTATCAACTGCTGCTTTTGCTCTTTAGTAATACAACCTATATTTGCCGCATCCGTTAATATCCTTACGTTATCTGAGTAAACTGTAAGCTGTTCAAACTCGTTTGCGTGTTTAAGTACTAAATATTGCGTAATAAACTCAATATCAGCCATGCCACCAACATCTTGTTTTAAATCAAATTTCTCAGCATTTCCCTTCGCTAGATGGTCGCGCATTTTTTCGCGCATTTTTATTACATCAGCTTTTAGCACGGTATCATCGCGTTGCTGGCAAATTATATTTTTACGAATTTGTGAAAAACGATCTATCAGATCGTTTTGACCTAAAATTAATCGAGCCCGAACAAGTGCTTGATGCTCCCACGTCCATGCTTGAGTTTGCTGATAGTGATTAAAGCTCTCTAAATTGATAGCCAATAAACCAGAGGCTCCTTCAGGACGTAATCGTGTATCAAGCTCGTATAAAATGCCCGATGCAGTACGGGTATTAAATAAATGCATTAGGCGCTGAGCGAGCTTTAAATAAAACTGGCGAGAATCTATCGGTTTTTCACCATTAGTTAAGCTTGAGCCATCATGATTATGCACAAACACCAAATCTAGATCTGAGTCGTACCCGACTTCTAAGCCACCTGTTTTACCATATGCAATAACAGCAAAACCTTTATTTTCATCATCTGTGCCAGGGGGCATACCAAAGCGCTTAACAGTGTTATGCCATGCAATATTAACAGCTTGGTCAACAATCGCCTCTGCCAGTACGGTTAAATGATCGCTTACTTTCATTACGTCAAGAACACCGGTTGCATCGGCGGCAGCAATTCGTAATTGATGCGTTTGCTTAAATTGCCTAAGCGACTCCATTTGCAGTTCTAAATCGTCATGCTCTATTCGTAAAAAATACTGTCTTATTTCATCTTTATACGCTGTGAGCGGGGTTGGCTTATAAAGAACTGCGGGGTCTATTAGTTCATCAAGTAATATGGGGTAGCGAGAAATATGCTCCCCTATCCATTTGCTATGACAACACAGTAAAACAAGTTGCTTTAATGCACCTTGGTTTTCGTAAAGCAATTCTAAATAGGCAGTACGCGAAATTATCTTATTAAAAATTTGGCAAACCATTGTGAAAGCTGCTGCACTGGCATTAAAGTCATTTAATTGATTTAGTAAAACAGGCATTAACTTATCAAGAGTGTCACGCCCTCGGTTACCTATATTTACCTTAGACAGCCTTAATTTAAAATCGTTAAGGGGTGCTTGCCATTCATCTCTGGCCTCTTTTAAAAAGCTCACATCACCATGATCCCAAGCACTAATAAATGCGCCTTCACAGGTATCAAGTGGCACGGTTTCCTCGCCAATCACAAGTGCAAACTCACCGTTAACTTGTTTCATCACCTTTTCTATAGTGTTTAAAGTGGCAGAAAAATCAGCTTGTTCTAATAATAAATTTAAGCGCTGCTGATTCAATTCATCATCGGGGAGTGTTTGCGTTTGCTGATCGTCAAATATTTGAAGGTACTGCTCAACTTTACGTAAATAAAGGTAATTGCGCCTCAGCTCGCTTGCTTCTTGCTCATCTATAACTTGGTTAAGTGCCAACTCATATAATGCTTTGAGTAAAGATTGGGTTTGTAAATTAGCCTCTCGCCCACCTCTTACCATTTGCAGGGCTTGCACTATAAATTCAACTTCACGAATACCACCAGCGCCTAGTTTTATATTATTAGTTAAGCGTTTACGGCGAACCTCTTGTGCAATCATTAACTTCATTTTACGCAAGGATTCAATCACCGAAAAATCAATATACCGGCGGTAAACAAACGGCTTTAAGAGCTTAATAAATTCATCCCAATACTTATTAGGAGTGCCAATTAAGCGCCCTTTTAACATGGCGTAGCGTTCCCAGTCGCGCCCTTGTTCTTGGTAGTAATCTTCAATGGCATTAAAGCTCATAACCAAAGGGCCGCTTTCGCCAAACGGGCGTAGGCGCATATCAACTCTAAATACTTGCCCATCACCGGTGGCTTGGTTAAGTGCTGCAATCAGTTTTTGTGCAACTTTGGTATAAAACACTTGGGCCTCAAGGCTTCTGCGGCCACCTTGGGTTTTTGTGCTGCGCGGATACGCAAAAATAAGATCAATGTCAGAGGAATAATTTAGCTCCTGTCCGCCAAGCTTCCCCATCCCCAATACCATTAGCGGCATTGCTTGGTTTTGCTCATCAAGCGGTTCACCATTTACTTTTGCCACCTGTGCATGCGCCCATTGGTTGGCGCTATTAATTAGCATGTCAGCCAGTTGGCTTATATAATTAATACTATCGGCAATGGGGTTATTACAGCATAAATCTAAAAAGGCGACTTTAAGCCAGTACTTTTCACGATATTGACGAAGTACTTTATGGCACTGTGCTTCATCAAGGTCAGCTAAATTCAGGTTTTTAAAAGGAGAGTCTATTACTCTATTTTGTATTTCGTCTTTGCATAATAGCCAGGTATTTAAATCAGGTTGTGACTCTAAACTGCGCCAAGCAAAGTCGCTTAATGCTAATAACCTTACAACTTCACTTTGTTTACTTTGCTGCGGGTATAACTGTTCAAAGCGCATCAAGCCAAGTTTTTGTAATTGAATAGGAAGTTGCTTTACGTTACTCATCAATCCTCTCTTTTATATCATCAATAACCGTACTAGAATGATTAAAACCTAGAAAGGTTAACTTAATTAGGATCACCATGTCATATTTGTCTTTATCTAACACTAGTTTTATTGCGATTGCCATTAGTTTTGCGGTTATTTGCATAACTATTTTTTGTTTACGAGTTGTCACTCAAATCAAAGCAAAACAAGCGCTTAAAGATGAGTTAGCGCAACACGACAACTTTGCCATGGGTATTAGTTTTGCATCTGAAATATCGGTTGTTATAGCCACTATAGCCTTTTTATTTGACGAAATAAGCGTAAGCACTGCACAGTCAAACCCGTTAAAAGTATTAATTATTATTGTTCTCTTATTCACTTTTATAAAAGTGGGCCATTTAATTCACAGAAAATGGATACTCCACAGATTTAATGAAGAAGCTGCCATACTAAAACAAAATGTATGTGCTGCATTGGTAGACTCAGGAATGTTAATCGCTAACTGTATTATTGCTCTGGGCTTGTACACGTGGACGCACACCCAAGGGTTTAGCAACTTACTTATTGCTTGCGTTAGCTTTTTTACACTTCAGGGGATGTTTGCACTTGATAGCAAAATACGAGAACACCGTTTTGCAAAAGCAAACCAAGGTGCGTCACTACAAAGTAACTTTAACCTAGAAAATACATCTATTGGTATAAGATATGCTGGAAAATCAATTGGCTTAGCGTTGGCTGTATATGCTGGTTTATCTAGCGCAGCATTTCAAAACGGTAAAATGGTTGAAAACATATTTACACTTGTAATGCATTGCGGTGTAATGTGGATACTACTTTACGGCTTAACGTATGTGATAAAAGTTATCTCTTTACCAAATATTGATACGGCTCTTGAAATAGACCATCAAGATAATATTGGGGTAGCATGCATAGAATTTGCTGTTTTTTGTGCTATTGGTTATTTACTTATTAGTATGTTTTCTCTTTAGACCTTTTTTACTGAAAATACAGCAATTAAAACGTCTGCATTTAAGTAATAATGGTAATTACTTAGATGCAACAAGGTCCTAGCTCTATGCCGCCTGAAATAACGAACTATTTGTTAATTGACATAGACAACGAATTTAGCCGCGCATTTGCCGAATACTATGTAAATAGTAATGGCATAACAAAAGCGAGTACACTTATTGCTGCAGGCAGTAATACCCGCCAATTAGTAAAAATGATGTTTGACGAGCTTATTAAAGACTACAGTTATTGCGATCTTGAAAACGAAATAAGCGTTTCTGAGTTAATTAATTATTTAAAAGATCATCACGATTTACACGGAGTCCTTTTCAATAGCACCGATTATTTACTCGCAAGTGATAAGCAGCGCTTTATTTATAACTCCTTACATGAAGAACGCTTTTTAATAAATCTTGATGATACAGGCTATACACTCAGCCGGGTTACCGACGAGACGTTAACGGAACCTTCGCAAAATCATCACGATATAGCACACACCCCACAAGATTTAATAGATCTCGCCGAACAACTTAATAAAAATAAATAATTGCGCACAGCTCCCAGCTTACTTACCATAGCAATATATATTTTACGCTATGTAGTAAGTGACGCCCTATGCGAGTTCCTCATATTTATCAAACATCGAGTATTGCCCTAAACACCCCTGTAACTTTAGATGACGATGCTGCAGGGCATATTGGCAGAGTGCTGCGCATGAAAGTAGGCGAGCACGTATCTATTTTTAATGGCGAAGGTGGCGAATACCTTAGTGAAATAATTGAGGTAACAAAAAAAACAGTCGTCGTAATGCCATTAGAACTTAACCCTCACGATGTAGAATCTCCACTTAAAATTCATTTAGGTCAATGTGTATCTCGTGGTGATAAGATGGATTTTACAATTCAAAAGTCAGTTGAACTAGGTATTACCGAAATCACCCCTATTTTTAGTCAGCGCTGTGGTGTGAAACTAATGGGCGATCGTCTTGAGAAAAAACACCAACAATGGCAAAAAATTGCAATTGCTGCGGCTGAGCAGTCAGGGCGTAATTTTGTGCCAATTATTCACCCACCTATAGATTTAAAACAATGGCTTGCACAACAAACCGATGCAATTAAGCTCACTCTTCACCCTCGTGCTGAGCACAGCATTAAAACCATTACGGTACCTAAAGATGGCGTACGCTTTTTAGTAGGCCCAGAAGGTGGCTTTACCGACGATGAAATGGCACTAACCAAACAACTAGAGTTTGTAGATATTCGCTTAGGCCCGCGCGTTTTACGAACGGAAACAGCCGCTTTAACGGTCTTAAGTGCATTACAACTTCAATTTGGCGATTTAGCTAATTGAAATAACTAAAAGCACCCTCATATAAACAGTAACATTTATAGTAAGGCACAGCGCATGGCAATTAAGTTAGGTATTATTTCAGATCCTATTAGTGGATTTAACATCAAAAAAGACACCGGTTTTGCAATGATGATGCAAGCGCAAGAACGTGGCTACGAAATTTATTATATGGAGATGGACGATTTATCTCTTCGTAAAGGCAAGTCGTACGCTACAGCGTCTAAAGCGCAAGTGTTTAATAATGCAGAAAAATGGTATGAGCTTGAAGAAAAAGCCACTATAGCCCTTGCCGATCTTGACGTAATTTTAATGCGTAAAGACCCTCCTTTTGATACTGAATACATTTACGCGACGTATATTTTAGAACGTGCTGAACAAGAAGGTACGTTAATAATTAACAAGCCACAAAGCCTTCGCGATGCTAATGAAAAGCTGTTTACAGCATGGTTTAGCGAGCATACGCCAGACACACTTGTTACACGTAGCCAAAAACAAATTCGTGAATTTTTAGCACAGCATAAAGACATTATTTTAAAGCCGCTTGATGGCATGGGTGGCGCATCGATTTTTCGCATCAGAGAAGACGATGCCAACATTGGTGTAATTTGTGAAACGTTAACCGAGCACGGCAGCCGCTTCGCAATGGTGCAAAATTACATTCCAGAGATCAAACAAGGCGATAAGCGCGTACTAGTAGTTGATGGAGAAGTTATTCCATATTGTTTAGCGCGTATACCACAAAATGGTGAAACACGCGGTAATTTGGCTGCAGGCGGTCGAGGTGAAGCCCGTCCACTTAGCGAATCAGATTTAAAAATAGCGCAAGCTGTTGCACCAACGCTCAAAGAAAAAGGCTTAATATTTGTAGGTTTAGATATTATTGGCGATAAATTAACTGAAATTAACGTAACTGCACCAACGTGCGTACGCGAAATTGAAGCTGCTTATGATATTTCTATCACAGGTATTTTATTTGATGCAATTGAGCGTAAATTAGGTAAGTAATTACCACAATAAAAAGCCCATTAGTTTAAGCCTTTCATGCAATTAATGGTCTTTTTATGTCAATTTAAATAACTATGCCATACTCAAAGTTCATTAACTAAAAAGGGTGAAATCTATGCAGTCATTAGAAAATCATTTTTTAATCGCGATGCCGTCAATGCAAGACCCTTTTTTTAAACGTGCTGTTACCTATATTTGTGAGCACAATGAAGATGGGGCTATGGGCTTGGTAATAAACCAACCTATTGATGTTACTGTTGGCGAACTTTTAGATAAAATAGAAATTGATAACGACAAAACGCAAAACGCAGCAAAAGTAAGTGTGTTTGCAGGTGGACCCGTTAAAACTGACCGTGGTTTTGTACTGCACTCTCCCCAATCGGGTTATTCAGCAAGTCAAAAACTCAGTAGCGATATTATGATCACTACCTCAAAAGACGTTTTAGCAAACTTAACCACTGCACAAGCACCAGAGCAGTTTATTATTACACTTGGTTATTCAGGGTGGGAGCAAGGACAACTCGAACAAGAGTTACTTGATAACAACTGGTTGATCATAGAAGCCGATCCGAAGATCATTTTTGATACCCCCGTTGAAAAACGATGGGAAAAAGCAGTTTCAATGTTGGGATTTGATATTAGCCAACTCAGCCCTGAAGCTGGTCACGCATAATAGTAACTAACCCTTAGCAAACTTAAACAAGATACACATGACAAAAAAATCGCTTAAGCCGCAAGGCGAACGCACTGTAATGGGCTTTGACTTTGGCACCAAAAGTATTGGTATTGCTATTGGGCAAGAGTTAACCGGCAGTGCGTCTAGCCTTAAGGCTGTAAAAGCACAAGATGGCATTCCTAACTGGGACCATATCGCCGTACAAGTAGCCGAGTGGCAGCCTGACTTAATGGTTGTTGGTTTACCACTAAATATGGATGGAACATCACAAGAGGTTACCTTTAAAGCAAAAAAGTTTGCCAACAGATTGCATAATCATTATGGCATTCCTGTGCAAACACAGGATGAGCGCTTAACGACAGCGGATGCTAAAGCGCGACTTTTTGAAAGTGGCGGCTATAAAAACTTAGGTAAAGGTAACGTAGATAATATGTCTGCGGTTATTATTTTAGAAAGCTTTTTTGAATCTAGTTACGGTGAATAAACTGGCTATATAAACAACCCTTTATACAAATAAAAAAAGCGCCAATTGGCGCTTTTTTATTAATTACTTTTAAATTATTGATCGCTATTTTTATCATCAAGGCCATCAATAGTAACGCCCTGTAAAAAGCCTGCGCCTTGTTGTTCGTTATTGCGCAGTTTTATCATTAAGCGTAAATCATTTGGTGAGTCAGCATGGTGCAGTGCATCAGCGTAGTTAATTCGCTGCTGTCTGTACAACTCAAATAACGCTTGGTCAAAGGTTTGCATGCCCATCTCTTTTGACTTAGCCATTGCCTCTTTAATTCCGCCAATATCACCATTTTTAATCAGTTCAGCGACCATTGGTGAGTTAAGCAATATTTCAATAGCTGCAACACGGCTTTCACCATCAGCAGTCGGCACTAATTGCTGAGCAACAATGGCACGTAAGTTAAGTGCTAAGTCGTACTTAAGCTTATCGTGTTTTTCTTTTGGTACTAAATGCATAATACGGTCAATCGCTTGGTTCGCATTATTAGCATGTAGTGTTGCAACACACAGGTGACCGGTTTCAGCAAAGCTTAGGGCGTATTCCATGGTTTCTTGCGAGCGAATTTCACCAATCAAAATAACATCTGGAGCTTGGCGTAATGAGCTTTTAAGTGCCGACTCAAAGCTTTCTGTATCAAGCCCTACTTCGCGCTGAGTAATAATACTTTTACGATGCTCATGAACAAACTCAATCGGATCTTCAATGGTCAGTATATGACCTCGTTGGTTACGGTTTCGATAACCAATAAGTGCAGCTAGTGAGGTCGACTTACCCGTACCTGTACCACCTACAAACAAGACAAGACCGCGTTTAGACATAATTACATCTGTCAGCGTAGATGGCAGACCTAAATCACTTACATCAGGAATTTGCGTCACAATACGGCGAATAACCATACCCGCTCTATCGCGCTGCCAAAAAGCAGAAATACGAAAACGCCCTTCGTCGGTAGCAATCGCAAAGTTACATTCTTTCGTTGTATGAAACTCTGCTTTTTGCTTTTCGCTCATTGCAGATTCTACTAACTCAAGTGATTGCTCATCAGTCAGTCTATCGTCACTGAGAGCTGTTAGTTCACCGTTTATTTTTGCACTCACGGGTAATTGACTCGATACAAATAGGTCAGAACCCTTTTTCTCAATCATTATGAGTAAAAAGTCGTTTAAAGATAAAGCCATAATAATTTCTTACCCACCAAATTGTGTTTTGTCTTGCGCTTTTTCTTTCGCTGCCGTATTTGTAACAATACCGTGATTAACTAAATTAGTTAAACACTGATCCATTGTTTGCATGCCCACAGACGCACCGGTTTGAATAGACGAATACATTTGTGCAATTTTATCTTCACGAATTAAGTTACGAATAGCAGGGACTGCAATCATAATTTCGTGTGCTGCAACTCGCCCACCACCAATTTTTTTAAGCAGTGTTTGTGAAATTACCGCACGTAAAGATTCAGATAACATTGAGCGTACCATAGCTTTTTCTTCACCTGGGAATACATCAATAATACGGTCAATAGTTTTTGGTGCAGATGTTGTATGTAGCGTGCCAAACACTAAGTGACCCGTTTCAGCAGCGGTCATTGCAAGACGAATTGTTTCTAAATCACGTAACTCACCCACAAGTATTACATCAGGGTCTTCACGCAATGCACTACGTAGCGCGTTTGAAAAGCTATGTGTATCGCGGTGAACTTCACGTTGGTTAATTAAACTTAATTTATTATCGTGAACAAACTCGATTGGATCTTCTATTGTTAGAATATGGTGATGTTTATTTTGATTTATATAATCGACCATAGCGGCAAGTGTTGTTGATTTACCTGAACCCGTTGGCCCTGTGACTAACACGAGTCCACGTGGGGTATCAGAGATTGTTTTAAAAATATCTGGCGCACCTAAATCATCAAGCGTTAACACTTCACTTGGTATGGTACGAAATACCGCAGCAGGCCCGCGATTAGAGTTAAACGCATTCACACGAAAACGTGCTAAATTAGGCACTTCAAACGAAAAATCCACTTCGAGGTTTTGTTCGTAGTCCTTGCGTTGATTATCGTTCATAATATCGTAAACCAGACTGTTTACGTCTTTGTCTGCAAGGGCTGGTATATTAATGCGGCGAACATCACCGTCTACGCGTATCATAGGTGAAACACCCGACGATAAATGTAAATCGGATGCTTTGTGTTGCACACTAAACGCTAATAATTCGGTAATATCCATTTATGACTCCACAACTAACTGATAAATATATGGTTACAATAGCAGAACGACTCACATCCGCCTACGCTAGAATTGCAGACGCGGCAAAAAACACACAGCGAAACACTAACGAAGTTACTCTACTAGCAGTGTCTAAAACTAAACCAAGCGAAGATATTATTGCAGCTTATGAGCATGGTCAGCGCGAATTTGGTGAATCTTATGTTCAAGAGGCTATAGATAAAATAGCTCAACTACAGTCATATAGCGACATCATTTGGCATTTCATTGGCCCTATTCAATCAAATAAAAGTGCATTAGTAGCTGCTAACTTTGATTGGGTGCAAAGTGTTGATCGCATAAAAATAGCAAAGCGATTAGATTCCCAGCGCCCAAACGATAAACCACCTCTTAATATACTTATTCAAGTAAATATAAGTAATGAGGAAGCAAAGTCAGGTTGCCGCCGCGATGAAATAGATGAACTTGCCGATTATATTAACCAATGTGAGCACTTAACACTTCGAGGTTTAATGGCAATTCCCGCTAAAAGCGACAAACTGGATACGCAAATTCAATCTTTTGAGCAATTACAAACTTGCTTTGATAAACTAAAGACCCAATATCCTCAAGTAGATACTTTGTCGATGGGTATGAGTAACGATGTTGAAGCTGCCATTAGCGCAGGCTCAACCATGGTAAGGATCGGCACAGACATTTTTGGAACACGAACTTAAAAGGTGATAACAGATTTATGTCAGATAAAAAAATCGCATTTATAGGCACAGGTAATATGAGCTACGCCATTATTGGTGGCATGGTAAAAAACGGCTTTAACGCAAGTAACATAATTGCGACTAACCGCAACCAAGAAAAGCTTGAAAAGGTAGCATTTGATTTCAAGGTGCAAACCACCAGTGACAATAACGAAGCCCTGCGCGATGCTGATGTAATTGTTTTGTCTGTTAAACCACAAATGATGGGCGATTTATGTAAATCGTTTCAAGAGTCGGGCGTAGATTTTAGCGATAAACTGTTTATTTCTGTTGCGGCGGGCTTAACTGTAAAACGTTTACGTGAAATGCTAGGCCAAGACGTTAAAATGGTACGTTGCATGCCAAACACGCCATCTTTATTAGGTCGCGGAGTATCAGGTTTATATGGTGCGGGCGAAACACCAAGCGAACACGAATTTGTACAACAAGTTTTTGAATGCACGGGCATTGTTGTATGGGTGGAAAAAGAGTCACAAATTAACGATATTATTGCTGTAACCGGCTCATCACCTGCTTACTTTTTCTTATTTATGGAAGCCATAGAAGAAAAAGCAAAAGCGCTGGGCTTTAACGATGAAGACGCTCGTCGCCTGGTACAACAAACAGCCCTTGGCGCTGCCGAAATGGCACTTAGCCAGCCTGATATTAGTATTTCGCAACTACGTTCAAACGTAACATCTAAAGGCGGCACTACTCACGCAGCTGTTGAGCACTTAAAAGACGAAGGCTTAACTAAAACCGTTGGCGATGCAATGGATGCGTGTATTGCGCGTGCAGAGCAAATGGAAAAAGAACTTTAAAACCACTTTTTATTGAAGGTTACACTATGAATGCCATGCAATTTTTAATCAGTACCCTGTTTGATTTGTTTTTAATGGTGGTATTACTGCGCTTTTGGCTGCAGTGGGCAAAAGCCGACTTTTATAATCCAATGAGCCAGTTTGTGGTTAAAGCCACGTCGTTTGCGGTAAAGCCACTGCGTAAAATCATTCCGGGGTTTGGCGGACTTGATTTAGCATCTCTGTTGCTGGCATTTATAGTGGCTGTAGCCAAAATTAGTACTTTAATGCTTGTTATATATAATGCGTGGGCAATACAGCCTGTACTTATTCAAGCACTTATAACGGTACTAAAAGAAGGCCTTAATTTAGTTTTTTGGGTACTTATTATTCGCGCTATTTTAAGTTGGGTTAGCCAAGGCTATAACCCTATAGAAGCGGTTTTCCACCAGCTTACTGAACCAATGCTAAAACCAATTCGTAAAATATTACCATCAATGGGTGGCTTAGATTTATCAGTTTTAGTGCTTATTATTGGTATTCAGTTTTTGCAAATGCTGCTTATGGATTTTTTAGTCTAATATGGATTTTTTAATTAGAGGCCCAAAGGCCTCTTTTTTATATGTTTTGAGGAATACATAATGAACCGTTTAATTAAGTTTTGTTTTATTGCTTGTTTAGCATTTGCATTTAACGCGCAAAGCGAAGAAATGCAGGGCGCACAATACAAAGAGCTTGGCCCTTGGCAAGTGCATTACATCGCCTTTCCTTCTACTTTTATTCAGCCAAAAATAGCAAAAGCGTACAACCTTGAGCGCAGTGGCTACAAAGGGGTTGTAAACATTTCTATATTAAAAAATGATGCCGATAAAACAGCACAAACGGCAAAGCTTACAGGCACAGCTAAAAACCTACTTGGCAACAAACAAACGCTTACTTTTAAAGAAGTAAAAGAAGGTGAGTCAATTTATTACCTTGCCCAAGTTGATTACACCAACGAAGAGATTTTACGCTTTGAGATTGAAATACAACAAAGTAATCAATTTCAAAAATTACAGTTTCAGCAAAAATTTTACGTAGATTAATAACATGACCAAAACTTTAGTACTTGCTACAGGTAACCCTGGCAAAGTAAAAGAGCTAGCTAACATGCTAAGCCCTTTGAATATTAATGTAGTTCCACAGAGCGATTTTAACGTAGGTGAAGTTGCCGAAACCGGCACTACCTTTGTTGAAAATGCCATTATTAAAGCGCGCCATGCTGCTAAAATTACTGGCATGCCTGCTATTGCCGATGACTCAGGTTTGGAAGTTGATGGCCTAAATGGCGCACCCGGTGTTTACTCAGCCCGTTTTGCAGGCCCAGGTGCCAGCGATCAAGATAACATTGATAAGTTACTCGTAGATTTAGGTGATAATCCTATTCGCAGTGCACGTTTTTGGTGTGTACTGGTGTTAATGCGCCACGCAGACGACCCTACTCCGCTTATTTGTAGTGCTAGTTGGGAGGGCGAAATTACGCTCACTCAAAATGGCAACGGTGGATTTGGTTACGATCCTGTGTTTTTTGTAGCAGAGAAAAATTGTACGAGTGCTGAGCTTACAAAAGAGCAAAAAAATGCAGTGAGTCATCGCGGACAAGCGCTGCAAAAATTATTACTAGAACTACAGCAAAAAGGCGGCCTGTGAACCTTCCACCACTGAGCTTATATGTGCATGTGCCTTGGTGCGTGCAAAAATGCCCGTACTGCGATTTTAATAGCCACGGACAAAAAGGTGAAATACCTGAAGCTGAATATGTTCAACACTTAATTGATGACTTAAAAGCAGATTTGCACTTAGTGCAAGGACGTAAAATTCACAGCATTTTTATTGGTGGCGGCACACCAAGCTTATTAACTGGTGCAGCTTATACCCGTTTATTAAATGAAGTCGACAACCTAATTGGGCTTGAAGAACACTGCGAAAT
Source organism: Pseudoalteromonas sp. SR43-3 (assembly GCF_014163875.1). Lineage (NCBI taxonomy): Bacteria > Pseudomonadati > Pseudomonadota > Gammaproteobacteria > Alteromonadales > Pseudoalteromonadaceae > Pseudoalteromonas > Pseudoalteromonas sp. SR43-3. The sequence goes on from NZ_JACJEC010000002.1 coordinate 208,510, forward strand.
CACCCTTGAAGCCAACCCTGGTACAGTAGAAACAGGTCGCTTTAAAGATTACGTAAAAGCAGGCATTAACCGTATTTCTATCGGTGTGCAAAGCATGCAAAACGACAAGTTAAAAGCACTTGGTCGGATTCATGGCAGCGACGAGGCAAACTATGCCGCGCAACAAGCTAAAGAAGCCGGTTTAAATAGCTTTAACCTTGATTTAATGCATGGCTTACCTGGGCAAACACTTGATGATGCTCTGAGTGATTTAAAACAAATAATAGCGCTCGATCCACCGCATATATCTTGGTATCAACTAACTATTGAACCCAATACTCAGTTTGCTTCAAAGCCCCCTACCTTGCCACAAGATGAAACACTGTGGGACATTCAAGAACAAGGGGTTGAGTTACTCGCGCAAGCAGGTTACGTGCAATACGAAATATCGGGCTATGCAAAACCGGGCTATCAATGCCAACATAACTTAAATTATTGGCGTTTTGGCGATTATCTCGGTATTGGCTGCGGCGCACATGGTAAGGTTACTGATGCAAATACAGGGCTTATAACGCGTACCGAAAAGGTTAAACATCCACGCGGCTATATGGATTTAATTAAACCATATATGTATAAAAGCTGGCATGTAGAGCAGGACGATTTAGCGTTTGAATTTTTTATGAATCGCTTTCGCCTTGTTGAGCCTTGCCCAATTAATGATTTTAATAAACTAACAACACTGCCGCTGCAAAGTCAGCAAAGTGCATTAAACCAAGCAATAAATAAAGGTTTATTGACTCAAACAGACAGCCATTGGCAGGTAACCTTAAAAGGTCATCGCTTTTTAAATGACCTGCTAGAATTGTTTGTGTAGCGCTAAGGCACTGCACAACAATATAAAACTAATAAATATAAATCACCCTAATGGGTTTCTAACAACAAAAGGGAAAACAATGCGTAAACTCACTTTTATTGCGGCCGCAGTAAGCGTTGCACTACTTGCTGGCTGCCAGCAAACAACACAACAATCTACTTCAGCCCCTATTGCACAAGCAGTTCAATCACAACAAAGTGAAATAGACAAAGCCAATGCATTTTTTGAAGATACATTTAACCGCGATGTAATGAGCAGCCCTGTATATCAAACATACATGGGGATTAAGCAAGATTACGATAAATGGGACGATGGCAGCGAAGAAAGAAAGCTTAAAGATTTAGCACAAACAAAAGCTGACCTAGTTGCATTAAAAGCAATTAATCGTGATCTATTAGATGATGCAACAAAAGTTAGCTACGACTTAAAAAAACAGGATCTTGAAAGCTCAATTGCTGACTTTAAATGGCGCTACCATAATTACCCTGTGAACCAAATGTTTGGTACGCATTCTATGATCCCTGCGTTTTTAATTAATCAGCACTCAATTAGTAATGTAAAAGAAGCTAAAGACTACATTTCACGCCTAAATGGTGTAACTGGTGTTATTGATCAGCTTATCGTTGATTTAACTGTACGTGCAGAAAAAGGCATCATAGCCCCTAAATTTGTATTCCCGCATGTTATTGATTCAAGCAAAAACATTATTCACGGTGCACCGTTTGAAAAAGGCGATGATTCTACATTGCTTGCTGACTTTAAACGCAAAGTAACAGCGCTTGAAATTAGCCAAGACGAAAAAGACTCGTTAATCAGTGATGCATCAGATGCATTAAAATCGGCTGTTAAACCATCTTACTCTAAGCTAATTAATTACCTAGCGCAGCTTGAGAAACGTGCTGATGATCGCGATGGCGCATGGAAATTACCAGATGGCAAAGCGTTTTATAACAACGCACTTAAGCGCACTACAACAACAGATTTAACGGCTAAAGAAATTCATGCAATTGGTTTATCTGAAGTGACACGTATTCATGATGAAATGCGTGAAATTAAAGATAAAGTAGGCTTTAAAGGCGACTTAAAAGCGTTTATGCAGTTTATGAAAACTGACAAACAATTTTACTACCCTAATGATGCACAAGGTAAGCAACGCTACCTTGATGAAGCCACTGGACTTATTGATACAATGAAAACACGCTTAGATGAGTTATTCATTGTTAAACCAAAAGCTGATTTAAAAGTAAAAGCAGTTGAAGCATTCCGTGAAAAAGCAGCGGGCAAGGCATTTTACCAACAGCCAGCTCCAGATGGTTCACGCCCAGGTATTTACTACGCTAACCTTTATGACATGGAAGCTATGCCAACATATCAAATGGAAGCACTTGCTTACCACGAAGGTATTCCGGGTCACCACATGCAAATCGCTATTTCGCAAGAACTAGAAGGCGTTCCTAAGTTCCGTAAATTTGGTGGTTACACAGCGTATATTGAAGGTTGGGGTTTATACTCAGAGTTCATTCCTAAAGAAATGGGCATGTACTCAGACCCTTACTCAGATTTTGGTCGTCTTTCAATGGAGCTATGGCGCGCATGTCGTCTAGTGGTTGATACGGGTATTCACGCGATGAAGTGGACTCGCCAAGAAGGTATTGATTACTACGTAAATAACACGCCTAATGCAACATCTGACGGTGTTAAAATGGTTGAGCGTCACATTGTAATGCCTTCACAAGCAACGGCTTATAAAGTGGGTATGCTTAAGATTTTAGAGCTTCGTGAAGACGCTAAAAAGCAACTGGGTGATAAGTTTGATATTCGCCAGTTCCACGACGTAGTGCTTAAAAATGGTCCTGTACCACTAAATGTACTAGAGAACTTTGTTAATGAATGGGTAGCAAGCAAAAAAGCTTAAAACCAATTTAAACAATTGCTTTAAATATGAAAGGTCGCATTTGCGGCCTTTTTTGTTTTATAGTAGTAAAAAAGATTTTTGGAAATAATAATGGATTTAAGCATACAACTACTTAATGCGCGTATTTCAAAGCAACAGTTAAATGAGCTCGATAACGACTTTAAGCAGTTAAGCTCTGCTCAGCAAACTTTGCAGCTTAACCATTTATATGACAGCGCCCAACGGTTAAGTGTTAAGTATGACTTTATGCAAAACATAGCAACGCGGATATTAAGCTCTAACACAGCGCCTTCTCCATTTATTAATCAACTCACTAATATTGACGCATTGAGCTTTTTTACCCCTGCGCTGAAAGTAAATAAAGGCTTTTTAGAACAAGATACACAAGGAAATAACGTACTGCACAATGTGTTTAAGCATGCCGATGCGACAAAGCTGCCATTTAACTATGTGCGCTCTTTGATGTTGTTTGAATCAAATGATGAGTTAGCTAAAGCGCTGGCGCAGCCCAACTCTCATGGCTTAACACCGGTTGCCTGCTACATAGCCTATGCAAATAAACCTAGCACACCGGTAAAGCATGAATTTTCAGCTTTGTTAGCATTAATGGAAATAGAGCAAAAACAAAATCCTAACGCTAAACAACAGCTTGCCAACGTAATAAAAGGGCAAAAAGTTAACGAGACCACAATTTTACTGAGCGCCGCTTACTTGCAACGCTCTACGGCGCAAGTTGCTCACTTAATCAAGGCGCTTTAATTCACTCATAACTTCTGTACGCACACTGTCTATGGCATGTGTAATAGATTGCGCAGCACTTTGGTGATCAACCATATTTGGCCAATTTGTTTGCCAGACCTTTTGTAAGTCTTTTGTTTTTAAATGTACTTTATCAACGGCTAAGTAGCTTAAGTCATGAATTAAGTTAACTTTAACCCAGCCTTTTCTGGGGCTGCCATCTATTTTGTTATTATCGTAATGTGCCGCAAATACAATAAGCTCGGCTAGTTCTTGTAAAATTTGAAAGCTAGCAATGCGTGTATTATTGTTATCTTCACTTGCCTCCATCCGCCATGCATTATAACTAAAGCCTTTAAACGCAAATACTACGCTCGCTATAGCAGTGAAAAAATACGAACGGGGCGCCAGTACAAACTGACCATATTTAGACTCTGACATATTATTTCCTAGGGCCTGTTTATCTTTCGAGGTTAAATTTACAGCAGTATGTTTGGTATTTAGGCAAGGCAGAGCCTATGCAGTGTGGTTATTTCCCATAAATAGGCGGTAACGTGGAATAAATGCCAAACATGCGCTGCCGAAGGGTTCTGCCTAGGGGCAATTTACTCTTTGTTGCCTACATGGATGTAGGTAAGAGGCGTGAGCAGGACGCGGAAGCTTTGCTCGGTTTTTACTTAGCCCACTAGGTTACAAACCTCACGCCGCGATTAAATCGCCCCTAGATTGAACAAATTTTAATCCTGAAAGGTCAACAGGCCCTAGTCATTTAAATAATATTCAACACTGGTTACCACTCTTATATTTTTTATTTGCGGTGTGTTTGAATCTCGATTACTGATACTAAATTGCCCTTGGCGAGCTGTTTTTATTTTGCCTAATTTTGAATTAGAGTCTTTAGCAAATTTATTAGCGACTTCACGCGCTTTTTCAGTTGCTTCTTGCACCATCGCAGGCTTTACATCATTGAGGCCAGTAAAGATGTATTCAACTTTTGTTTCGTAGCTATCTTGCACTATTGCGATATCTTGTTTAGCAAGCTGGCTTACTTTACTCAGCGCGTTTTGCACTTTATCTGGCGCAGCAGAATAAACAATAATATTTGAGCGCACTATGTATCTAAATTGTTGATTTTCATTACTGTATTCACGTGCTTGCTTATCAATAACTGACTGGCTACCTATTGTTATTTCATCGTTGTCAAAACCATGGAGTTTTAAAAAAGCAGTTACCGCATCATTTTTTTTCTCAACTCGGCTTACTAATTTTTCAAGGTTATTGTCGGCATCACTAAATTGCAGAGGCCAAATTACCGTATCGGCTATTACTTCTCGCTCGGCCAATCCCTTAACCTGCACAGTACGTTCCATCCCTTTCACACTCAAAGCGGTACTTTTTAAAATAAACCCTAAGCTAATTAAGCCTATACTTAAACAAATAGCCGCTATAACAATGTAAAAACCGGGGTTTTTATTCACAATAACCTCCTTGATTGATATCAATAATAAGCATCGAGACGCTCGAAATAACACAGTAAACAGGGTACATTGAGACTATAAATAACGCAAAATTTAATCAACCTAGGAAAAACCATGAGCCTTAAGCGTATAACCCAATTTTTTAACCCAAGCTCAGTGGCCGTTATTGGCGCCTCTAACATATCAACTCGGGCTGGTTTTGTGGTTATGCGCAACTTACTTCAAGGTGGCTTTAAAGGGCCGATAATGCCTGTTACTCCAAGCCATAGCGCAGTACATGGCGTACTTGCTTACCCTTCTATTGCTGACTTACCAAAAGTACCCGACCTTGCTGTTATTTGTACTAACAAAAACACCTTAATTGATATTATTGAGCAGCTTGGAGAGCTTGGCTGTAAAACCGCTATTGTTATTGCCGATGGGCTGTCTGGGGAGCAAAAAAGCGCGCTTAAAGCATGCGCTCAAGCCAAGCAAGTTACTTTGCTTGGACCCAACTGTTTAGGCTTGCTGATCCCTCATATTGGGTTAAATGCGAGCTTTTCACATACTGTGGCAAGCCCAGGTAAAATAGCATTTGTATCGCAATCAGCAGCAGTATGCTCAACCATTTTAGATTGGGCTAAAAACAAAGAAATTGGCTTTTCATATTTTGTATCGGTAGGTGACTGCCTTGATATTAACTTTAATGAACTACTCGACTTTTTAGGTCGTGATGCTAAAACAAAAGCTATTTTACTCTACATAGATAACATTGAAGATATTCGTGGCTTTATATCAGCAGCAAGAGCTGCGGCCTTTAGTAAACCTGTAATTGCAATTAAAACAGGTAAAACAAGTGCAGGCGCACTTGCAGCCGAAATTCACACCGGCGGAAAGCAAAGCTCTGATGCTGTTTACGATGCGTTATTTCAACGAGCGGGTATGCTGCGCGTAAATGATTTACGAGAGCTATTTGCAGCGACACAAACACTCGCCATGCATCCAAAATTATTAAAAGTAGAGCAACTGACAATTTTAACTAATGGTGGCGGCCCAGGTGTTATGGCCGTTGATGAGCTAATTCAAAGCTCCGGTAAATTAGCAGAACTAAGCATTGAAACCCGAAATGCGCTAAATAAAGTCATTCCGCAATCAGAAACCACCTCAAACCCTGTGGATATTTTTGGCGATTCAGCACCTGCGCGTTATAAGCAAGCATTAGAAATTTTACTGCACGCAAAAGAAGTTAAAAACTTACTGATTATCCATACTCCCTCAGCGCTTGCGCCCAGCGAAGACTACGCCAACATTATTGTAGAAACCTTACAAACATTACCTAAAATGGCGCGCCCTTACGTTATAACTAATTTTATGGGTGAAGACGCATCTTACGCCGCCAGAAAAGTGTGCTCAAACAACGCAATACCAACTTATAGAACACCAGAGGGCGCTGTTGGCGCGTTTATGCACTTGGTAACGTATCGCCGTAACCAAAAGCATTTAACGCAAACACCTGAGTCGAATACAGATGACGCAAAAATAAATAAAGTAGCAGCTAAAGCGCTTATTAATGAGTTTTTAGATGACGGACAAAGCTACTTACCTACCCATCAGGCAAGCCAAGTATTAAATCACTATGGTATTACATGCATTCAAACTGAGGTGGCTTACACCCCAACAGAAGCCAGAGAGCAAGCCATAGAACTTGGTTTTCCGGTCGCGTTAAAACTTATTAGCCCAAGCATTGCTTCAAAGTCTGAAGTAGGTGGTGTGGTGCTTAACTTAAACGATGCCAACGAGGTTGAACAAACCGCTTTTGCAATGCTTATCCGTATTAAAAACACTTATCCGGATGCTGTTATTGAAGGGTTTTCATTACAAAAAATGGCGCCGCGAGCAGGGGCAAATGAGCTGCGAATTGCGATTAAAACCGAGCCTAATTTTGGCCCAGTTATATTATTAGGTGAAGCAGGCACTGGCCTTGAATATGCACAAGCCGCCGTTGCTCTGCCTCCACTGAATATGAACTTGGCAAAGTATTTAATTGCTGCAGCGCACGACAAAGGCGTATTAAAGGAGCGCATACTCCCCGAAAAAGTTGATAAGTATCGTTTATGTGCACTGCTAACGCGTATTTCTCAGTTAGTTATTGATCAACCCGATATAAGCTCAATGGAACTAAATCCTATACTTGCCAGCAATGGGCAGTTTTTAGTGCTCGATGCCACTATGACACTTAACCGCTATCAAGCTCAGAGCAATCGTAAGCGCTTATCTATTCGTCCCTACCCTATTGAACTTGTTGAAGTGGTAACACTTAAAAATAACACTCAAGCTACGCTCAGACCGATAAAACCGGAAGATGAACAAGCTCATAAAGTATTTGACGAGTCACTTAACAAAGAAGACAGATATAAACGCTTTTTTGGCGAGCTTCCACAGTTTAACCACGATCAACTCGCTAAAATGACGCAAATTGATTACGACCGTGAAATGGCGTTTATTGTGTGCCAACGCTTTGAAGGTAAAACCCGTACACTGGGTGTGTCTCGCGTCATTATGGACCCCGATAACCTACATGCTGAGTTTGCTATTGTAGTACGCTCAGACTGCCAAGGCTTAGGGCTTGGTCGTATACTAATGAGCGCTGCAATTAATCACTGCAAACGCCAAGGTGTAGAGTCGATTGAAGGCATAACCTTACCAGAGAATACAGGGATGATTGAACTTGCCCGTAAGCTAGGTTTTAAAATTAGTCGCGACTTTGAAGAAGGCAGTATTAACATGGTACTTAAACTTAAATAATGAATGAACCGCAAACTTTACGCCAAAAAATGGCTTGCCTGTTTGAAGGTACAGGTCAATATCAACGTTCAGGGCATATTCTTGATATTGCGCTCATTAGCATAATAATTATTAACGTTGTAGCCATTGTTATTGAGTCAATCCCAAGTGTGGCAGAGCAGTATTACTACGAATTCTTAGTTTTAGAAATTGTATCGGTCGCTATTTTTGCTATTGAATACTTAGCCAGGCTTTGGGCCTGTGTAGATAAAACACAATATGAAGCAATGGAAGGCTCAAACAGTAAACGCAGATTAAAGTATTTTTTATCACCACTTGCGTTAATCGACTTAATAGCGATTTTGCCAAGCTTAATGATGTTTTTATTTCCTCTCGATTTACGTTTTTTACGCATACTCAGATTATTAAGAGTATTTAAACTCACTCGCTACTCACGCGCCATGCAGCTACTTTTAAAAGCCTTTAACGATGAAGGTAGTTCATTAATGGCTGCTTTTTTTATAATGGCCGTTGTGCTTATTTTAGCTTCATGCGGAATTTATTTAATTGAGCACGATATACAACCCGATAAATTTGGCTCTATTCCTGCGGCTATGTGGTGGGCAATGGCAACACTAACGACCGTTGGTTATGGCGATGTAGTACCTATAACGCCATTGGGTAAGTTTTTCGGTGGCGTTATCACACTACTGAGCATGGGTATGGTCGCTATTCCTACCGGATTACTGGCGTCTAGTTTTTCAGAACAGATACGTAAACGGCGTCAGTTTTTTGAAGACGCAGTGCACGAGTCAATTCAAGATGGCACACTTAATGATACCCAACAAGTACACCTAGAAGAGCTACGCCATAAGTTAGGCTTGAGTAAACTAGAAGCTAATAAGGCCATTAAAACGCAGTTAAATGAGCATAACAGCCATTTGTTTTGCAGACACTGCGGTAAAAGGCCTTAAACAAGTACTGCTATGATTAATTAAATATATCACTCCAATCGCGATTAATAAGCGCGAGTACTTCGGTATTAGGTACCGGTTTACTAAATAGATACCCTTGGAAATGCTTGCACCCTCTCGCCTTTAAAAAGGCGAGTTGGTGCGAGCTTTCTACGCCTTCAGCTACACATTCTTTACCTAAACTATCTGCAAGCGCGAGTATTGATTGAATAATAGCTTCATCGTCAGAATCTATGCCTATGTCTTGTACAAAGCTTCTATCTATTTTTAATACATCAATAGGAAAACGCTTTAAATAAGTAAGTGATGCGTAACCTGTACCAAAATCATCCATGTACAATCTACAACCCAACTTTTTAAGTTGTTCCATGCTGTGCAGCGCTTCTTTTGAATCACGCATTAATATTGATTCGGTTATTTCAAAAACAATTGCCTCAGATGATACACCTGAATTATTTAACGCTTTTTTAATTTCAGGTACGAGTTCTTTAAACTCAAAATCTAGTGCTGATAAGTTAATAGATAAATACAGGTTAGATGAGGCTTTTCGCCACTCTTTTAACTCCAATAAAGCGCGCGCAAAGGTCTGCAGCATAATTTTTGTAATTAAGCCTATCCCCTCTGCAGCCAGCGAAAACTCTTGAGTTTGTACTAGTTTATTTTCGGGCCAACGCAGCAGCACTTCAAAGCCTTCTGTTTTTTGGCTCTTAGCATTAATAATAGGCTGATAGTAATTACAAAACTCTTCTTCTCGATACGCTCTAGTAAGCTGAGATTCAAGATGCAGCGCTCTTTGAACATGCTGGTTCATCTCTTGCTTATAAAACTGGTAGCGCCCTTCTAAAGAGTCTTTTGCATGATATAACGCTATGCTCGCAGCTTTTAAAAGTGCGGGGCCTTGCTCTGCGTCATCTGGCGATATCGACACACCAATACTTAAATTAACGTTTACAACTTGACCATTAATCGCAATATTTTGATTCACGCAATCCATCAACTTAGTACATATTATAAGTACTTGCTCTATCTGATGAATATCTTCTACTAACACGACAAACTCATCGCCACCAAATCGCGCAACACTATCCGATGGTCGCAAAGAGCACTTTAAGCGCTCAGCAACTTCTTTAATTAGCTCATCAGCCGCTTCGTGCCCTAATGAGTCATTAAAGTATTTAAAACGTTTAATATTGATATGTAACAAAGCCACTTTGCATCCATGCAGTTTTGCTTGTTCAAGGGCGTGTTCAACGCGGTCATTAAATAATGTACGATTTGGCAGCCCAGTTAAGGCATCGTAGTTGGCCAATAGGTGCAGCTCGTTTTCAGCTGATTTTTGTGCGTTTATATCGGTTAAAATAATGACATAACTATTAAGGCGCTGCTCGTTATCGGCCACTGCACTTATTTTCACAAGTACATGACGCGATTCACCATTAGCTAAAACCACACTGTCTTCGCACGAAAAATGCTCCCCAACAGATAGCTTTTGCATAATGCGTAAATAATCAAAACGATTGCTGCGCGATATACCTAAATTTAAAGTCCGGCTAGATAACGACTCAGCGGAGAAGTTAAAGGCGGTTTGCAGTGATTTATTAGAAGCCCGAATATTTAAGTTTTTATCGAGTATAAACACCCAATCACGTGTTTGCTCAAATGCTGCCGTAAATAGTAAAGCGTGTTCTTCAAACACCATCTCACGGGTCATATTTGTATAAGTACCCGCTACTTTTTGTGGAGTTTTATCATCCCACTCAACTACTTTTCCAAAGTCCTTATACCAGCGCCAATAGCCTTTTGCATGGCGCAGGCGGTAGGTACAATTAAAGTAGCCTTTATCGGTAGATAAAAATTCAAGCCACTCTAAGCGAAATAGCTGTTTGTCCTGCGGATGAATTTTAGATAAATATTCATCAAGGCTTACGGTTTCATTTTCGTAGCTTAACTCACTCGCTAAGCGGGGTTGGTAAATGCTTGGGTTGCTCGACTCCCAATCCCAGACACCCGATTCGCTGCCTTCAAGTGCTAATTTTAAACGCGCTTCGCTTTCTTTACTTTCTTTATTTGCTGCCAATAAAATACGCTGAATTTTATTACGGCGCATAACCCACATAGCAACAAAACCAATAAACAGCATGGCGTAAAGCACCATAAAATAAGGTGCACGCCAAAGCGGATACTTTACTTTTATTTTTAAAATAGCGGGCGAGGTATATTCGCCAGTCAGGGGGTCTTTAGCCCAAACTTTTAATTGGTAATTACCTGGATTCAATTTTGGAAACAATACGCGGTTGTTATTTCGAGTATAACTTTTTTGTCCGTTATCGAGTTGATACTCATAAATGATGCGTTCTTGATTACTAAATGCCATGGCCGAAAATGCCACTTCAAGCCCAATATCATCATGGTTTAACACAACCTCGTTGAGCGGCTGTTTTAAATCAAGCGATAGATCTCGTGACATTAAATCAACTCGCGTAATATTTACGTGATCAATAAGTGATTGGTAATTTTGGTTTTCCATTGGGTGAAAATAAGTAAAACCTTTTAAGCTACCATACGCAATATGGCCATCTTTGAGCTGTGCCATGGCGTTACTATTAAACTCAGCAGAGAGTAGCCCTTCTGACGTAGAAAATTGTTGAAAATGAAGTGTTTCTGGGTTTAATCGCCAAATGCCTTTATGGCTACTCATCCAGATCATGCCATCATCATCTAGCACCATATCGTAAAGCAATGTGCCTAATTTATTCTTCTCTAAATCGATTGTATGTACTAATTGATAAGTAGATGCGTCAAGGCCTATCAAGCCAAAATTAGAAAGTGATATCCACAATATATTGTTGTTATCAATTAAATAAGAAAGCACGCTAATGGCTACGTTTTCGTGCTGCTTTGGCACTTTGTAAATCATTTTAAGTGCTAAATCACTTGGGTTTACTTGATATAAAATTCCAGCATTAAAAAATAGTGGCGAGTCTGGCTTATTGCTCAACGCGGGTAAAAAGCCATGAGCTAAAAAGGGTTCAAACTGGTCAAACTGGCCACCCAGACGCGTTATTACTTGAGAATCTATATTGTATATAAATACCCCATGATCTGAGTGCACAAAGTATAGATCGCCATTTGGCATGAGTGTAACGCCATGCACTCTACCAGTAATCAGCTCTTGATCAGCAGGGTTATGCACTTTTGGTTCGCTAACTTGATGCGTTACAGGGTCAAAAATAAATAAACCACGGTTTGTATAAAGCCATAAATTATCTTTATAGGGCGTTATTTCATATACGGTAAACTCAGTGGTGAGTAAGTCGACTTTGTAGTCTTTTAAATAAGCTTTACCAATATTTGTTTTTAAATCAACCTCGGTAATACCGTTATGCGTTGCAAGCCAAAGCTTGTCTTTATATTCGGTAATCCCCCAGATAGAGTGATGTGATAAACCATCCCCCCCGAGCAAAGTGCCATCGACATTATTAAAATGATAGCTGTCGTGAGATAAGTAAAACGCTCCATCAGTCTTAGTCGCAACCCATGTACCACCCGATTTATCTTTAGCCATATCAATAATACTGGTATCGGCAAGTGTGTACTTACTTTTGGCTATTCGAGTATTTTTAATCAGCTCTTTTGTGTTTAAATCAAATTTAAACAAGCCTTTGTCGGTAGCTAAATCTATTGTTCCGTGTTCGTTTACTATGCTCCAAACATTTAAGTCACTTAGTAATACTTTACTTTTAAAAGGTAAATCTGGGCGTTCAAACATTTTTGATAAGTTACTAATATCAACTTCGTATAAGCCTTGTACCGCCCCTACTAACAACTGTTTATTTTCACCTAATGCGAAAGACTTCACATTATTTTGGTAAATATGTTCAGCTTCACCTTTTAAATGCTGTAGAGGTCTAACTTGCTCGGTGGCAATATCAAATACGTATGCACCATGGCTTGTACCTATAAATATATAACCATTGTAGGCAAACAGCTTTCTCACAAGGGTATTTTTATATTTAGCAGGCAGCTCAAAAATAGTTGTTATTTTTCCGGTTGCGATATCAAGCTTTGCAAAGTCGCGGCCTCGCCCAATCCAAAGTGTTTTTTTATCAACAGCCACCATACTAAAAACAGACTGATTGATAATTTCTTCTTCACTGGTGGGTTTTTCTAGAAATTGCTGATATGAATCTGTTACGGGGTCGTATCTAAATAGGCCTGCAAGTAAAGAGGCTATCCAAATGTGCCCTTGAGGGTCTTGGTAAATACGATCGATGATCGCCTCTTCTAACTCACCATTAGGGCCGTTTATTGGAATAACTTGATAGCCATCATAACGATTAAGCCCGGCCTCTGTCGAAAGCCAAAGGTAACCGTTAGTGTCTATAAGCATTGTATTAACGTAGCTTTGCGATAAGCCTTCGCTTGGAGATAAGCGTTTTACTTGTGCCCCTACTTGGCAACTTAGAATAGTTATTAAAACTACAAAGCAACTAATGATCCCATTAACGCATTTACTCATGCTTATTCCATATTATTATTTATTATTATGGGTACTCTAGAGCGACTATATTTCGATGTTTGTAAGTATCAAAAAGTACTTGTAAAGCAAGAGTATATGTTAACACCTGGTTAAAACCAATAGCACAATATAAATCAGCTACGTTTTCATATGCGAAGGTCTTTATCTCTCTATTTTGCGACTTTAAGAGTGTTGAAAGCAATTGTTTTGCAATCCCTTTACCGCGATGTTCCAGCGCAACAAACATGGTAGATAAAAATAAAAACTCTGTTTTATCTTGTAACCTACATGCTGCCACTATTTCATTATTATAGTAAGTAACCCATACCTTATCTTGTTTATTAGCACGCCCTCTTACGCTGTGCTTTTTGTAGAATTTATTCACAAGTGGGGTTTTTAGTTCATTTAACACTTCAACTTTATACATTTTTATATCGATATTTAGCTAAGCATTAGCGCTAAATACTGTTCAAATTTTTGTTTCAAAACCATTTGCTCTGCCACTGGGCGGCTGTGGATTGTGTTGTAAACTTGCTCTCTCGTTTTTTTATTACGCTTAATTTGATACGCCCAAAAAGACGCTTCATAATCTAACTGAATTTGATATTTTTCTTCACGTGGTAATAGGCATAAATTAAAACTCACAATACTTCCTCATTCGCTTTTAAGATTATTTGATTCCCCCTCTAAACTGGGCAAGAGGTAATCTCCTTGTTATTATACGCGTCTTATTTTATTTATTTCTGTAGTAATTGGAACTGATAATGAATAGACATTTTAGTATCTTGTTATTATTGGTAAATTTATTTTTTAGCGCCTCTTGTTTTAGTCATCAATACAACCTCACTTTTAATCGTCCGCAAAGTACACCTCAAGCTGATTATGCCTTAGAGCTATTAAAGTTAGCATACGCAGATATCGGTTTTAAAATACATATAATCGATTTTAGTCACCAAAATGCTTTGCTCGCTGCAAATAATGGCGTACTTGATGGGCAGTTAGGAAGAGATGCAAGCGTTGAAGAAAATTACGAAAACTTAATTAGAGTCGATTATGAGCTATTTAAGTTTGACTTAGTATTATATAAAAACTGTTTACCTAACAGTTTAGAACAGCTCGATAGCGTCGCAATTGTTGATGGCTACCCTGTGCAAGAACATTATTTAGCAAGCACACAGTTTGCAGGGAATATTATTAAAGTTAAAAGCATGAATACCCAACTTAATTTGCTTGCTCAGAAAAAAGTACAGGGAGCTTTGATGATTAACTTTATAATGCAAAATAATGAGCTCCCGTCACCTCAAGGCTGTTTTGTAAAAGAAGTATTGAGTACTTATCCGCTTTATCATTATTTAAATAAACGTAATGAAAACTTAGTAGAAAAGCTTAAAATGTCATTAATTAACCTAACTAACAATGGCACTGTGTACGCACTAAGAGCCAAATATGGATTAAGCTTTTAAAAGTCGAACCCTTGCTGCTGCGCCTGCGTGATTGGCACTGCATTTTGCTGCTTTTTTTGAAGGTAGCGCTTGTAGCGCTGCTGGCACAAACTAAGCACCTTCTTTTTTTGGTCGTTCGATAAGGTATTCCACGAAAAGCGCTCATCCCGACTACGATAACACCCTTTGCAATACCCTCTGTTGTTAACTAAGCAAATACTTTTGCAAGGACTTGGAATATCAAATATTTCAATTTGTTGCATGCATAAGTACCGCCCAGTTGAAGAGGAGGTATTAGTATAGCGTTATTTTTGAGCAAAAAAAAAGCAGCAATTTAATTGCTGCTTAGTTTTGTTGAGCTGGGATTATTAATACTCACAGCTATTGGTATTTATCTCTGTTTTACGGTGAAATGGCTTAGCGTACATGGCCAGCACTAACGGTTTTAACTCTTCTGGTACACAGGCTAAACGCTGTTCAAACGTCGCTGTATCTGGAGAGTCTATTACCGCCTCTTTACAGCCACCAGCAATGTAATTACCTGGGTGCAAATAAAACGAATCTACAATTTGCCTATCAATTGTTTTAGCAAGCTCTTCAGCACTATCACATTTAGATTCGATTGGCTGTCCAAATGCTAAATGCACATGCCCTTTAGCTGAACTAAAACCTTCAACAATACTGGCAATATCTTCACCCGCTGACTTAATATATTCACCATGATGCTGTTTATGATAAAGCTCTTTAGCCTTAGCAATTGCACACGGTTCATATTGATAAGAAATAGAAACAGGCACTATTTTTAACTCTTTAATATAATCGCCAAATTCTTTCTTTTGTTTACGTCCATTTAATTGCAACATTTTTAAAAGGGCAGGATCTGTTTGATCAAAACCGTCTTTTGCACGCCCTTCTTTTTGTGCAATCCAAATAGAATTTCCACCGATTAAAGAGTCATAGATATATGACGATAACTGGGTTAATGCTTTTAACATTTCTTTTGGTGCTTTAGCAGAGCGCTTAACAATGAAACTTTTATTTAAACGCATAAGCTCAGTAATGTAAGGTATTTGCAATAAATTATCGCCAATAGCAATACGCACTGTTTTCATTTTATGCTGATATAAACCCCAATTAACTAATGCAGGATCAAGCACTATGTCTCTGTGGTTTGAAATAAATAAATAGGCCTGATTAGCGTCTAACTGATCTAGCCCAGAAAAGGTAACTTTTGATGTGGTGCGCTTCACTAGTTTATCTAAGTATTGCGCCACTTCATTTTGCACATCTTCAACGGTGCTTACTTTGCCCCATTTTTTGCGTAACTGACTTCTTACCATTGGACGTGCAATAAAAGGCACTGCCGATAAAAAGCGCGGTAAATTATACTTTGCTATTACATCAATAAACGCATCATCGTTAATCAAACGTGTAAGCGACGCCGCAACTTCGTCGTCGTTGTATGGGCGTATATCTGCGTATTTATCTTCTAATTCACTCATTACTACATCTACAATGTTAAAAAACGGCACGCTAAAGCGCACCGTTTATGTCTATATCCGATTATAACTCAGCCAATCTAAAATGCGAAATAACCAAAAAAACGATTTTTTATTTTAGCAACTTGCTTTAAAGCCGAGTTTAATTACCTTCTATGACCACAGGCTTGCTTATAAGTGCAAAAAAACTGATCAGTCTAGCAAAATACCATGTTCTCAATCTGCTAGTGGGCAGACCACTACTACATAGCCCTCTAATCATTTGGTAGTAATAGCATTAACAAAGCCTTTCTTTCGTAGTACCTTAAGCCCATATTTTAGACTTTTGATGGATCGTAAGCCTCTTTTTTACGATTTTAACTCTTTCAGATCCACTTATTTTAGGGCTCATAATGAACATTACTATTCTTGATAACGCAACGTTAGCTAAAACATCTCTTTCGTGTATAGAACAACTTGGTAAATTAACGACTTATGAACTTACCAGCCCAGAGCAAGTTATTGAGCATTGCCAAGGCGCTGATGTATTAATCACTAATAAAGCAGTTTTGAATCGCGATACAATTAGTCAGCTAACACAGCTGAAATTAATTTGCGTAAGTGCAACCGGTACTAATAATGTTGATTTAGAAGCCGCTAAAGAATTTGGTATTGCCGTAACTAATGTAGCTGGCTACTCAACCCCTTCAGTTGTTCAACATACATTTTCTTTAATTACTAACTTACTGGGTAACACCCACCGCTATCAGGCAGATTGCCAGCAAGGCGCATGGCAAAAAAGTGAAATGTTTTGCATACTCGATTACAGCTTTAACGACTTGCAAGGTAAAACATTTGCCATTATAGGCGGCGGTACGCTAGGCAAAGGCGTTGCTAAAGTGGCTGAGGCATTTGGCGCTAATGTTATTGTTGCAGAGCGTAAAGGGGTTAAATGTCGCGATGGTCGTACGCCTTTTGAAGACGTCATTAAAACAGCCGATATAATCAGCGTACACTGCCCGCTTACAGATGAAACACGTGATTTAATCGCACTTAATGAGCTTAAAATGATGAAGCCAAGCGCTATAATTATTAATACAGCACGTGGCGGTATTATTAACGAAGCCGACTTAGCAACAGCGCTTAAGCAAAACCTAATTGCTGGAGCGGGTGTTGATGTACTAACTAAAGAACCTGCTGAAGCTTCAAATCCACTTGCTAATTACACAGGCAATAACTTATTACTTACTCCACATATTGCATGGGCAAGTACTGAATCTATTGTGCGTTTAATTAATGAAGTAAGTTTAAATATTGCGGCATTTACTAAAGGTGAATCACGCAACCGCTTGGTTTAATCATTTTATTGTAGTAATCAAATAAGCTAAAAAATGGCTGTTTTTACTAATATATTTAATATTTTATTAGATAAAAACAGCTTAACTCACTTAACAAACTGATTCATAACAACTTATCAATATGGTCTACTCTTTGCTTTAATACAGTTAATAACCAATTAAAAATCTTATTAAGGTAAATAAAAATGAAAAAATCACTTTTAGCAGCCGCTTTAATCGCTCCATTTTTAACAGGCTGTGTTATTGCCGTGTCAGATGGCGAAGCTGAGACTCATTGGGCAGGGAAAAACTCATCAAGCTGGCAAGCACAGCATAAAAATAATCGTGAAGTTATATCGGAGCTAAAAATGGATAGCAGCTACCAGTCTGTTTTAACGCAATTAAAAACGCCTAATTTCACTGAGCTATTAAAAAAAGATGACGATGTATACCAAGTACTTTTTTATGTAACGCATAGCAAGCATTCAGATTCAAAAACAACAAAAGATGAATGTACGCCACTTGTATTTAAAAATGATAAGTTGGTGGGCATTGGTGACACCGCTTTAGGTATGATCACGCAGTAACCAATAAAAAGTAGTTCGATACAAAAACGCCAATATATGAATATTGGCGTTTTTTGTATATTAAGTTTTTAGCGTGCGACTATTCTATCTCGCCCTGCATCTTTAGCGGCATATAAGCCTAAATCGGCCTCTTCTAACAATGCTTGCTCAGCATACACTTTACCACTTTGTGTAGTGGCAATACCTATACTTATAGTGATGTGGTCTGCATTTAATGAAGCTTTATGTTCTATATTCAAAGCATTTACAGCATTGCGTAATTTATTAGCAAACTCCATTGCCTCATGCTTATCAATTCCTGGTAGCACAGCAGCAAATTCTTCTCCGCCATAACGAGCAATAAAGTCACTGCCACGTTCACATTGAGCTGCAAGTGCTTGCGCAACATTCTTTAAACACTCATCGCCAGCACGGTGTCCGTAGCAATCGTTGTAACGTTTAAAGTGGTCTATATCCATAAGTAACACCGATAGCGGTGTTCCACTTCGCTTGCTGCGGCGCCATTCTCGAGATAAGTTTTCATCAAGGTAGCGTCTATTTGGTATTTCAGTTAAGCCATCTATCGAAGCTAGCATTTCTAGCAAATCATTTTTTTGCTTTATGAGGAGTTGGTTGCGCACTCTAACGCGAACAATAGAAGGACTAAATGGCTTGGTTATGTAGTCCATTGCACCGAGCTCTAAGCCCTTTGCTTCATCATCATGGCTACGATTGGCTGATATAAATATAATAGGAATAGACTGAGTTATTGGGTTTTCTTTAAGCTCCACAAGTACTTGATAGCCGTCAATTCCAGGCATAATTACATCAAGGATTATTAAATCAACTTGCGCTGTTTTTACAAAGGTCAGTGCTTTTTCGCCACTTTCAACTAAGAACACGTCGTGTTCTGCTTTAAGTGTTTTTTCAAGTACTAATCTATTGATTGGATCATCATCCACAATAAGTACTTTAGCTCTTTTCGACATCCCTAACCCCTAGCCCTTTTATAAAAACAATTACCTGTTCTAGCTGTATGATAAGCTCTTGTAGTGTAATCTCAATAGGCTTATTAGTTGTTTTAAGCGTTCTTTCACACAATAAAGCACAATGTGATAATCGTCTAAAACCTAAATTACCTGCTACACCCTTGATACTATGCACTAAACGTACCAAATCATCCTTATTGGTTGTTTCTTCTAGTTGCGATAGCTGGGTTTCACACAAGCTAGCAAACTTATCAATCATCGTATTAAGTAGTTTTTTATCCATACTAAACTGCGTTAATGCAAATGATTTTTCAAAAAAGCTTGGTTTAACTAAGTTTAAATCAGCAATTGCATCAATAAGTACTTTAGCAACAACCGGTTTAGTTAAATGTTTATTCATGCCGCACTTTAAAGAACGCTCTACATCAGCAGGCTCGCAATGAGCCGTTAAAGCAAAAATAGGCAGTTGCTTTGCGTCAAACTGTTGACGAATCAAAGCGGTTGCTTGACAGCCATCGATTTTCGGCATTTGCACATCCATCAATATTAAGTCAGGCTTTAAAACTTGCAATAATTCCATACCAATTGATGCGCTTAAAGCCGTGACAACATTTACGTTTGCTTGGCGCAGGACACTGCTAATTATTTCTAAGTTAAGCTGATTATCATCAATTGCTAATACAAGTAGACCCGATATATCAGCTTTACTTTCAGTTGCACTGTGTACTGCGGCACTTGTATTAACTATAGGCTTTTGCTGAGAGTTCAAACTAAATAGCCTTTGCCCTAATGCCGATGCTTTAACGTGATGCGCAGCTAAGTGCTCGCTTGTCGGTAAATTAAGTGTGTGCTGATGATTAATAATAATTACCGATGTTTCTTTAGCTGATAACGAATCATTAATCGCTTCAACATTTAAAAGTGCAGGTAAGTCAGCTGCATCAATTATTATTTTTTGAGTATTAGAGAGCTTAATTGGGTATTTTAGTACCTCATCTAAATTAATATTAGCAAGTTCGTTATATGCATTTGTCACCTGCTTAAGCTCTTTACTTTGATCAGATAAAATAGCCAATGTATTAGTCGGTAACACTGTGTTTTTAGTGGTATCAACTAAAAAGCTAATACTGAAATAAAATTCGCTGCCGTGGCCTTTTTTACTCTTTAAAGCAATCTCCCCACCCATTAACGATACTGCATGTTTAACAATAGCTAAACCTAGCCCAACCCCTTGGTGTATTCGGGTTGAAGATTCATCACCTTGAGTAAAAGCATCGAATAAGCGACTTTGATCAGCTTCATCTATACCCATGCCAGTATCGATTACTTTAAAGCAAATATGCTGTTGCTCTAGGCTATCGCTTTCAATAAGTTCCATTTTTAAAGTAATGGAACCTGTTTTTGTAAACTTAACGGCATTAGTTAATAAGTTACCTAATATTTGCTGCAAACGTATACTGTCGCATATCAAATCAGGTGCTATTAGCGGGTCAATATCAATAACAAATTCAATACCTTTTCCTTCGCACAATGGAGCCGTTAAGCTTTCACAAATATCCACCAGCTCAACCATGCTAAAAGACGCTTGTTTTAAATCGGTTTGCGAACCTTCAATACGTGCAAAATCAAGCATTCTATTAAGCATTAATAACAAGCTTTGTGCTGCATGCTTAGCTTGATCTGTTTGTTGTAATTGCTTTTGCGTTAAGCCTTGCTCAATTAACATGTCAAGCAACCCTAAAACAGCGTTCAAAGGGGTACGTATTTCATGGCTTAAATTGGCTATAAAGCGGCTTTTAGCTAGGGTTGCTCGTTCGGCATCTAGTTTTGATTTAGTTAATGCACTCACATCCTGAATGTGTATAACATAATAAGCTGGATCGCGGTTTTCATCCCAGACAAGCGATACACTTAGTTGCAACCAGCTTGTTAAGCCCCCTTGAGCAAGCGTTAAATGGTATACGCGTTTTTTGTCATCTAGCAATTGCGCTAAAGTGCTTTTTATTTGCTTCCATTGTGAGTCATCAAATAATGCTTTCAACTGCTCCCCAACGAGTACTGGCTGATCAGAAAACTGCTTTCTTGCTGCTTTATTTACTTGCAATATGGTGTGTTCAAGCGAGAGTAAAACCACGCAGTTAGCCGCAAATTCAATTGCACTTCTAAATTTAGATTCAGATGATTTTAAGGCCAATAATGTTTGTTGCTGCTCGGTAATATCGCGACCAATGCCCATGGTTCCTAACAGGTGTTGGTGCTCGTTATAAAAAGGTGCAATAGTAAGTTGATACGATTTTGTATCGGTTTCTATTCGCTGTTCAACACTATTTCTGTTTTGTAATACTTGTTTTTCAAGCGCATTTATTTGCTGATCGTTATCACCTAAATCATCTACATATTTACCAACTAATGCAGTTTGATCTTTACCGATATATGCCTCAAATGCTTTATTGCATCCTAAGAATGATCCATCAATATTTTTAAAGTAAATAAGGTCTGGCACACTGTTTAGCATAGTGTTGAGTAAAGCTAAGTGGCGCTCTTTCGCTTCGTAACTGCGGCTTAGTTTTTCTGATTGCAGCTGAACTTGGTCGTCCAGAGCTTTATTTGCACTTTGTAATGAATCAACTAACTGTTTGTTTTTAGTAAATACACGCTTCACTTTAGAAAACCAAGGTTGCCAGCTCAGTGGTACTTTGTAATTTAGCTGCTCTTCTTGTTGTGTCCCGTTACTCTCAAGGTATGACATTAAGTGAGTCATCGGCTTTATAAAAATGCGCTGACTTAACCAAAAAAACACGCCAAACATAATACTTAAAAATAGCGTTAAAAAAGTAAACTCTAGTAATATCTCATACTTAATTGAGCTCATTAATTGGGGTTTGTGCTCGTAAAATGCTGCGTGAATAGGTAACGCATCCATAGGCTGCATAAAGTAATTACTATCACTAGTTAATACTGTTTTTTGACTCTGATGATCGGCCAAGTCTGGCCAATAATTTTTTAACGCAGTCGCTTGCTCTATTATCTGTTTAGAGCTGGCGATAATTTGATGCGATTGGTTCATAAAAACGTATTCACCACTGTTCGGTGACACCTTTTTTAACCATCCAGAAATTGCTTGAACATCATAAATTAAAATAATGTAATCGGCTGAGCCTGTGCTTCGTTGTCGACCAATAGCAAAATACGAATTGTCATTCACTTTAACAATAGGACTTGAAGTAAGTTTGTTTTGCGCAAATTTTGGCTTAAATTTTCCATTTAAAATTTCAGTAAGCATAAAACTTTGGCTTTTGTTGTGCCTGCTTACATAAGCAAAACCATTATCATCAACATACGCTACAGCAGATAACGACTGCATTAACGCAAGCGTTGTATTAAACGAAGGCCCTAATGTAATAGCCTGCTGCCACTGTATTAATGCCTTAGCAGATAACGCAAACTCACCTTTACCCACTATTTCAGTACTTTGATCAATAAAATGACGATAATAGTAACCATCATATTGATTTATGCCTTCGAGCAAATCTTGATTTATTTTGGGATAAGTCGCTTGCTCGTATAAGTTAAACATGGTGGTAAGTAGATTACTCACCGAGTCCATCCCGTGAGTAACCTGTGCTGAAACATTTGTAAAATCAGCTTGGCGTTTTTCAACCGTCCGCTCAAGCTTTATATTATATAAGTGCAAGCACAGTAAAAAAGCGACAATCAATGGCACTAACAGCGCAATAAATAATGAACGATAATAATGCTTCAGAGGTAAAAAATTCAATGTACTGCCTGCCATTTGGCTCGAAAATCAATCGATAGACTATCGAGCCAATTTGTTAAGCGCAAGTTATAAATTTTCTTCTGCAAATGACGCTAAGCGACTACGCACAACACCGTTGAGGTTTATTGTTGCGCTGCCTTCAAAGTTTTTAAAGCGCTCTACTATGTAGGTTAAGCCCGATGTTACTGGCGTTAAATAGTTACTATCTATTTGCGCCAAGTTACCTGTACAAATTAATTTAGTACCTTCGCCGCAGCGAGTAATAATCGTTTTAAGCTGAGATGCCGTTAAATTTTGGCTCTCATCTAAAATTACCACTGCATTTTGAATGCTACGCCCGCGCATAAAGTTAACCGATTTAAACTGTACATTAGCCTTCTCCATTATGTAATTTCGACTCGATATTGGATTTTCGTCGCCTTTGTGCAATACCTCCAGCGTATCGGTAATGGCTGCAAGCCATGGCGCCATTTTTTCCTCCTCCGTGCCTGGTAAAAACCCAATAGACTCTGCTATTTCGGGCGTATTACGGGTAACTATTACTTTATCGTAAATACCTTTTTCGATGACCATTTCAAGGGCGCTGGCAAGTGCTAACAAGGTTTTACCACACCCTGCTGGTCCTGTTAAAATAACAAGCTCAATACTTGTATCCAGTAGTGCATCTAATGCCATCCCTTGATAAATATTTTTGGGCTTAACGCCCCATGCTTGTTGATGCATTAAACGCTCAACACCAATATCTTTGAGCATTATGTGCTCGTCATCGTACGATTTAACACGCGCCGCAAACTGATCCCCTCCATCAAGTAAATATTCATTACAAAATACATCAGGGATTAAGTTTTTAGGCACATGATGAAACGTATCGCGTCCGTGTTGCTGCGTATTACACTCCCCTACATGATCCCAAAAATCACCTTCAATTTTTTTATAACCACTAGTGAGTAAGCTTATATCGTCAATAAGTTGGTCGGTGCGGTAATCCTCAACATATTTAAGTCCGGCGCCTTTGGCTTTTAAACGCATGTTTATGTCTTTTGTAACAAGTATTACTTTTGAATCACTGTGCTGCTTTTGTAAGTACACGGCGCAATTGATAATACGATGGTCGTTTTCGTTACCAGGCAAACCAGAAATAGAGTCGGCAAATAAATGGTCGTTTACAATAATGAGGGTACCTGCAGAGCTCGCTTTTGCCTTTTTGTTACTCGGCAGCGCCACGCCTTGTAGCATTTGTTCGGGCGTTGCATTTTTAAGAACTTCATCTAATCCACGAATAGCGACGCGCGCATCACGGCTTACGTCGTGTTTTCTGTCTTTTATATGGTCAAGCTCTTCAAGCACCGTCATCGGAATTACAACGTCATGCTCTTGAAAAGACAAATAAGCGAGGGGTTCGTGAAGTAGTACGTTGGTATCTAGCACATACATTTTACTTTCAAGGTTCGAAGCTTTTTCCATAGCACTTTCCTTACGTTTTATGATTTTTATGCTATACCAAAATAACTAAGTAAAACGGGCAAAACTTAAACCTGCAATACTTAATTGCTAAGGCATAATGTAAGTTTAGTCTATTTGTCATAAAAGTCCGTTTTATTACAAACTGTAATTAGTTTTGATTTACCTAAAAAAGAGTCATAAACAAGCTGTTTTAATAGTAATAATTAACACTTACAAAATTAATTAAAAGTGAGCCAAATAGCGCCTTGCAGTGGTGTTAGCTTACAGGTAACATAGCCGCCTTTTTCATCATAGACGAGACATACATGAATTTTTCCTTAGGTCAGCGTTGGATCAGTGATACAGAGTCAGATTTAGGATTAGGCACCGTTGTTGCCATTGAAGGCCGTCAGGTCAGCATATTATTTCCTGCCAGTGGTGAAAACCGTGTTTATTCTAGTGCAGAAGCACCTGTTACCCGTGTGGCATTTAATCCTGGCGATGTGATCAAAAGCGTTGAAGAATGGGAATTAGAAGTAGAGTCTATTGAAGTACAAGGCGAGTTACTTTGCTATCACGGCACCCGTGTTGATAATGGCGAAACGGCTAAACTTAAAGAAACCTTTTTAGATCATTTTATTAAATTTAATAAACCACAAGATCGTTTATTTGCAGGCCAAGTAGATCGTTTTGATCGCTACACACTTCGCTACCAAACGTGGTTACATAAATTTGAACGTGAACAATCGCCTATTAAAGGTTTAATTGGTCAGCGTGCTAATCTTATTCCGCACCAGCTTTATATTGCACAAGAAGTGGGTAAACGTTTTGCCCCACGCGTACTTTTATCAGATGAA
This sequence comes from Pseudoalteromonas sp. SR43-3, assembly GCF_014163875.1. Lineage (NCBI taxonomy): Bacteria > Pseudomonadati > Pseudomonadota > Gammaproteobacteria > Alteromonadales > Pseudoalteromonadaceae > Pseudoalteromonas > Pseudoalteromonas sp. SR43-3. Next base: position 233,640 of record NZ_JACJEC010000002.1, read on the forward strand.
GTAGGCCTTGGTAAAACAATTGAAGCGGGCATGATACTACATCAACAAATTATTAGTGGCCGTGCAAGCCGCGTACTTATTGTGGTGCCTGAAAATCTACAACACCAATGGTTAGTAGAAATGCTACGCCGCTTTAACTTACGTTTTTCTATTTTTGATGAAGAGCGCTGCGATGAAGCGTTTGCAGATTCTCCAAACGTATTTGATACAGAGCAACTAGTACTTACCAGCCTTGAGTTTTTAACCAAGAAAAAACGTTGGTTTGAACAAGCAACGCTTGCTGATTGGGACCTTTTAGTAATAGATGAAGCCCATCACCTAAGTATCAATAACGGCAAGCCAAGCTCAGAATACCAACGTATGGCAGAGCTTAGCCAAGATATTCCGGGCCTTATTTTGCTTACAGCAACGCCTGATCAACTTGGTCACAGCAGTCACTTTGCGCGTTTACAATTACTCGATCCGGATCGTTTTTACGACTACGACGTGTTTAAAGAAGAAGAAGCAAATTATAAAGACGTAGCGCAAGCTGCAAATCAATTACTGCAAGAGCAAGCTCTGGACGACGCAGCCAAAGCCACGCTAATTGAGCTATTAAAAGAAACCGACATTACTGATATTCTTGAAAAAGCACAGCAAGGTGATTTACCAGCGCGTAAAGAAATACTTAACATGCTACTCGATCGCCACGGCACAGGTCGTATATTATTTAGAAACAGCCGCAGCGGCATTGACGGCTACCCAAGCCGTAAATTACACGCCTACCCAATGGCATTACCAAAGCAGTATAAAACGGCTATGTCGGTTCTTGGTAACATGGGCGGCATTCAAAACCCTGAACTAAGTGCACACCGTGCTCTGTTTCCTGAAAAAATATTTCAAGAATTTGAAGGCGAAAGCGCAAGCTGGGGTTTATTCGATCCACGCGTAGATTGGTTAATCGACACCCTTAAAACACTTAAGCGCGAAAAAGTACTGCTTATATGTGCCAAAGCTGAAACAGCTATCAGCCTTGAGCAAATACTGCGTGAACGTGAAGCAATTAAAGCGTCGGTATTTCACGAAGGCATGTCGATTATTGAGCGTGACCGCGCTGCTGCATTTTTTGCAGACGAGTACGATAATGCACAAATATTACTGTGTTCAGAAATTGGCTCAGAAGGTCGTAACTTCCAGTTCTCGCATCACTTAGTGTTGTTTGATTTACCACTAAACCCAGATTTGCTCGAGCAACGTATTGGTCGATTAGACCGTATAGGCCAAACACAAGATGTGAACATTCATGTGCCATATTTTGAAAACACCGCTCAAGAAGTACTGCTACGTTGGTATAACGAAGGTCTAGATGCATTCGAATCTACATCAACAACTGGGCAAATGCTTTATAAAGAGTTCCGTGATGACCTACTTGAATATATTTCTGCGCATAACTGCGATGAAGACGAACTCGATCCATTACTTGAGCAAGTAGCACAACAAAATGCGGTACTGCGTAAAAAAATGGAAAGCGGACGAGATCGTTTACTAGAGCTACATTCATCGGGTCAAGGTGCTGCCGACTCGCTTGTGACTGATATCGAAAAACTCGATAACCAGTTTGAATTGCCAAGCTACATGATCAACGTGTTTGACACATTTGGCGTAAGCCAAGAAGATAAAGGCGAAAACACCATTATCTTAAAGCCAACGGAACATATGTTAAATGCATCGTTCCCATCGCTTAAAGAAGACGGTATGACGGTTACCTTTGATCGCGACACGGCACTTTCGCAAGAAGACGTACACTTTATCAGCTGGGATCACCCTATGGTGCAAGGCACCATGGATATGATTTGTGACGACGACTTTGGTAGCGCATCGGTAGCATTACTTAAAAACAAAAAGTTACCGCCTGGTACCTTTTTTGTTGAGCTTATTTTTGTTGCAGAAGCAATGGCACCAAAAGTATTACAAGTTGGTCGCTTTTTACCGCCTACACCAATTCGTATATTGCTCGATAAAGCAGGTAATAACCTAGGTGAAAACGTGGCATTTGAAGGCTTTAATCAGCAGTTATCAGCCGTTGGCCGCCAAACAGCAAGTAAGCTTGCCGGTGCATTGCAAAGCGCTGTTCACCCGATGATCACTACCGCTAAAGATATGGCACAAGAAAAACTTGAAGTTATTCGCGCAGCGTCACTTGCTAAAATGCAAACATCACTCAGTGAAGAGCAAGAGCGACTTGTTGCCCTGAAGCAAATTAATCCGAATATTCGCCAAGAAGAAATTACCTTCTACGATAAGCAACGTAACGACCTAACTACGTATATTGAAAAAACGCAGTTACAACTTGATGCAATTCGCTTAATAGTGGTTTCACACTAAATATTTAGTTTTTAGTCTTTTGAGCCGACTCCAGAGTAAATTTAGAGTCGGCCATTAAGCTTAATTGATATAAATAGCTGTACCTTTTTAAATTTCATTTAAAAACCACGTGTTCTTATTTTACTATGAGCCACTTCTACCCTCTCTAGCTATATATTAAGCCCTTTGTTGAACTGTTGATTTTGCCCAACATAACCGTATCTAAAAACTCAAGCTGCACTCTATACAACTATTCTGTGAGATAGTTGATAGGTTTATTTTCCCTTGCATAAAGTTGTTTTTTTGTTAACCTACTCGCCTTCCATTTTAGTCTTTTTGAGGTGTTTATGGCGTTTCTATCTCGTTCGATATTGGCGTTATCCATGGCGCTCTCAAGCACTAGTGTCTTTGCTCAAGCCCAATGCGATGTTGAATTACGTCATGGTTTAATTATTACTGACGATGCAATTCGCATATTAGATAAAGGCCAAACTCGTGTCCAAATTAATAACAATAACCAACTGTTTATTCGCGGTTATTGGGTTGATTTAAGCGATGACGAAAGCAAAGTACTCGAACAGTTTAGTAATGGTATTCGCCATACAGTCCCCGAATTAGTAAACCTTGCTACCGATGGTGTTAACTTAGGCTTAAGCGCTATTGAACACGTAGTTGAAGGTATGTCAGACAAAGAACCTGAAGTACTTAAAACACAATTACAGTATGTAGAGCGCGCGCTAATGGATAAGTTTAAGCGCGGAGATGACTTCTTTTTTATAGCCCCTCAATCACTTTCGCAAATAGATGATTTTTTTACTAAAGAGATCAGCCAGCAAATTCACTCTGCTGTTCATGGATCGTTAGGTGCTATTTTGGTATCACTTGGCGATGCGTTTAAATCGCGTGAAGGTAATATAGAAGATCGCATTAACGACATGGGGCAACGCATGGATATTATCTCAAGAGAAATTGATAAATCGCTACAAAAAAAGGCACATCAATTAGAGCTTAAGGCTTCTGAGTATTGCGAATGTTTAAATGCACTCGATGTAACCGAATCTCGCTTACAGGCAATAGTACCTGGTATGGCCGATTACGATTTAGTGCAAATAAAGTCTTAGAGTACGTATTCGTTTTTAGAATAAAATAACACCGAGTATAAATATACTCGGTGTTTTGCTTTGTAATTGATTAAATGATTGATTTAAAATAAGCGCTTCTACTTTTTATTCTAAATTGGTGAGCCCGGTGGGATTGGCAGCACTTTAAAGTTGTTTGGCCATTGCCCTTTAATTAAAAACTGATTTACTTGCTCAGCTAAATATTGCTTAAACGCACTCTCGCCAGTACTTGTATGGCTCAGCATTGAGTTTTGGTTAAAGTCTTCACTTAACTTAACTAAGTAGTAACGTAACTGCGCTTGCACTTCAGGGCTTACACTATCGCTTGCTACTAAATCAGCCATGGCTTTTGCAGTTAAAAATTGCACGCGCTGAGTTATTTTACCTGTCATTGTATTAGGTGATGACGCGTTAAACACTTGGCTATATAGCTCCTCAAGCAACTCATCTAAACTATAAAAGTCATTACTACGCGCTTGCTGCTGCGCTAGGCGGTTTAAACGTTGTGCGTTTAATAAAAGCGACAAGCTGTGCTGCACTGCAACCTCGGGTAATGCCATTGCATCGAGCGTTAACCCTGTGCGCCCTACTATGCTCTCGCGCGACTTAGACTCGCCATACGCTTTTGGCGGAATTAGCGATAGTACCGATTCAGGAAGTAATAAGTTACTTGGCTTAAGCGTTGCAAAAATAGCGTTTACCGCTTCTTGCTGTGTTTTTTTATTAACGACTTGTGCGCCTTTTACGGGTGAATCACCACGTGTTTCGTATTCGTAATCAACACCGGCTATAAGCTTAACCGCAGCCTCAACCTGAAAACGGTGAAACAGATAAAGCGGAACTAATTTTTCCTCTAATTGCGATAATGAATCGCCCGTTTTAATATTATTAATACCAAACTGCGAAAGCGCTTTTTTACGTACGTCGAGTACTCGTAAAAGCTCCTGAGAAGGATTAGTGCCGTTATCCCATAGATGAGCTGTTGGATGTGCGCCACCTTTAGCACGAGCGTCGCTATCTGATATAAACTCAAGGCCTTTAGTTTTGTTCTCCTTTAAAATAGCAGCAAGTTCTGCGCTTTCATCTTGGTTAGTAAAATCGCTATAGCCATATTTAATTACCTGGGTATCCCACACGCCCATGCCTGTTGCATAGCCGCGCGTTACATCAAGCTTACCTTGTTCATTAAAACTAAGTAGCGGATGTGGGTAATCCATTACAGAAGCTCTATCACCTACCGATGCCGCAAAGTTATGAGCAATACCTAACGTGTGGCCAATTTCATGCGCGCTTAATTGGCGGATGCGATCAAGCGCCATTGCTTGCAAGTTTTTAGCAACTTCATTGCCTTTTAAATAAGGAGCAGCGAGTGCTTCAGCTATTAAAATATCTTGGCGAACACGCAATGAGCCAAGTGTTACATGCCCTTTAAGTATTTCACCTGTACGCGGGTCAATTACAGAACTACCGTATGACCAACCACGCGTTGCACGGTGTACCCATTGAATGACGTTGTAACGAATATCCATAGGGTCGGCGCTACTTGGCAGCACTTTTACTATAAATGCATTTTTATATCCTGCAGCAGTAAATGCGTCGTTCCACCATTTCCCACCTTCAAGCAAAGCGCTTTTAACGGGCTCTGGAACGCCAGGATCAAGGTAATAAACAATTGGTTTAACAGGTTCACTAATAGGTAAACTTGAGTCCTTTTTAGTTAGACGATGACGCGGTATATAACGCACATACATAGACTCACCAAGCGGCGCTGCGTAATCTTTATGTTCTATACTCCAAAAACCTGATTGCGGATTAAACTTACGAGGCGTGTAGTTATCATCTGGTAATTGAATAAGTGAATGATGCATATGAACAGTAAGCGCATAAGGATCGGCACTTACTTGGCGAACAAATTCACCTGGTTTTGTGCCTTTAAATGTAAGTACAGCTTCAAGCTCGGTGTTTTTTACAAATGCTTTTGAGCGATTCATATAAACGGCGCTACGTGATTCATCAAGGCTAAAGCTCCCTTGCTTACGTGCAGCAAGCTTGCGACTTACGCCATGTACATCACTTAATAAATAAGGCGTATAATCAATAAGTGCTGTGGCTTTATCTTCTGCGACTACTTTAAAACCAGCAAGTATACTTGATGCAAACGCTTCTTTAATACTTTGCTGTTCAGCCTTGTTACTTGTATTAGCACGATAGTAAGTATTTACAGCCCGCAGCATTACTTTGTCGCCAAAACGCTCAAACTGCACAAGGTGAGTATTACCAAGCTGACCTCTATCAAGGCCTATATCGTTAGAGCCAATACCGTAAGGCAAGCTTTGTTGCAGTAAAAATTGTTGTTCAAACTTATCAACTTTTAAATATACTTTTCCCTTTTGGGTATCGTAAAAAAACGAATAATAGCCCGGAAAATGATTCATTTGCGTAGTAAATTCATCAATTGACTTAATTGCTGCGTGCGCTTGAGTTATGATAGAGCACAGCACAGTAAAGAATATGTAACTTAGTAGTGGTATTTTTTTCATAATCTTATCTTTGTTATTTGTGTTTTAAGTACGATTAGGTGGTCCCATTATAGGGTGCTATTTAAACAATACAGTTATTTAAGACGAATTTCAGCGCTCTAAGCTAATCTCTCTCACATTATGATTGGTTTTAACACGTTATCAGGAAAATAGAATGCGTAGACTCCCTCCAGTATTACTTGAAGATGGTTGTTCAAGAGAACTTTTATCATTAATTCGAACAGTTTTAGCGGCATGTAAAGAAATTTCGTTTCGCGTTGGTCAAGGCGCGCTTTCTGGCGTATTAGGCTCAACCCTTGATGAAAACATTCAAGGTGAAACTCAAAAAAAGCTCGATGTATTATCTAATCAGCTGTTAAAAGATATTTTACTGGAATCAGGTACGGTTAAAGCAATCGCCTCTGAAGAAGAAGACTACACAGTAGCAGGTAACCCAGACGCTAAATTTATAGTGGCATTTGATCCACTCGATGGCTCGTCAAATACGGATATTAACTCACTTGTGGGTACTATATTTTCTATTATGGAAGCGCCTGAAGGCTCTGACGCTGCTGATCAAAGCATATTTATGCAGCCCGGCCATAAGCAAGTTGCTGCAGGTTACGTACTTTACGGGCCATCAACAATGCTTGCGCTGACTACAGGTAAAGGCACGCGCCTGTTTACTCTTGATAAAACACAAGGCAGCTTTTTACTTACACAAGATTTTGCCGAAATCCCTGCTGATACAAACGAATTTGCCATTAATACGTCTAACCAACGCCATTGGCAGCCAGCTATGCAAAACTATATCAATGATTTGCTAGCAGGCGATACAGGCCCGCGCGCTAAAAACTTTAATATGCGCTGGATTGCAGCAATGGTGGGCGATGTACATCGCGTGCTTAGCCGTGGCGGTTTATTTACTTACCCTACCGACACCAAAGATCCTAAAAAGCCAAATAAATTACGCCTACTTTATGAAGCAAACCCAATGGCTATGTTAGTAGAGCAAGCTGGCGGTATCGCATCAACCGGTACCGAGCGTATTATGGATATTCAGCCTGATGCAATCCACCAGCGAGTAGCCGTTATTTTAGGTTCTAAAAACGAAGTAGAAACGTGCTTGGGATATCATAAATAATCGCTTAAAACGGTTGTCCTCAATTTAAAAAACCGCATTCAATTGAAGTGCGGTTTTTTTTAGGTGAGGTTTTACACCTCGCTTTTTAAACAAATCAAACTTTTACTAACGCAACTATTTGAGCAAGCTTTTGATGATTAAGCTCTCCCATTTGCTCGCTATTACTGAGCGCATAAATAAAACCTTCATGCTCAGTACAATCAATGTCATCTCGCGATTCAATTACGTTTGCCCAAAGCTCCAAATCATCTAAGTCTATTTCGTTACTTAAACAGCGTTTAAGCACATCAATTAAAACCTCGGTTGAGAGAGTATAGTGAGCTTTATTGCTATCAGCAGGGCTTGAAACGATAACCGATATAGCTTCGTCCCTTTGCTCTCCAAATGTAATAAATTCAGCTAATGCTTTTTGTGTATTCATAATATTTGTTATTCTTGGCTCACTGTTACTAAAAAGAATTATAATGACTCAACTTAACTGTACTCAATGCCACAGTACTCTAACGTGTAATGTAGACGATATATCAGCGTGTTGGTGCAATGAGCTGCCGGCTATTTTACCGCTTGATATCACAGCAACAAGTTGTTTATGCCGCAAGTGCACGCTTAATAAAATAAATACTTTTTTAGAGGGTGTTTATACACAACCTATTAAAACCCAAATAGACTTTGCAAAGCAATATAGAGGTAACGACAATTTAATTGAAGGGCTCGACTACACCATGCAAAGTGGTTACATGGTATTTAGTAAGTGGTTCTTTTTAAAGCGTGGTTCGTGCTGCAAAAATGGTTGTAAAAACTGCCCTTATGGTTTTAAAAAGTAAAAGCTATTTAATACAACTACGAGCAAACATTGATTTTTATCTTCTCATTTTCTTCTCTTTCACTTCTCCTTGTGAGTAATATTTTTAAATACTGTTATTCACAAAGAGGTTTAGAGGCGCTGCGGCTTTAACGTGAGCAAGCTCTAAACCCACAACACATCTACTTTTCTCCTGTGGCGATGGGTAATGAATCACTTGCACCCCACTCACTCCACGAACCATCATAAACGCTTAAATTACTGTAACCACATTCAGTAGCAAATAACGCTAAAACACAGGCTGTAATACCTGACCCACAGCTAAACTGTAACTGCCGCGCATCATCAACCACGTCACTAAATATCGCTTTAATTTCGGCAAGTGGTTTAGCTTCACCTTTATTAAGTAAATCCATAAAAGGCAACGAGCGACTATTTGGGATATGCCCGCTACGCATGCCTTTTCGGGGTTCAGTTTCTTCGCCTGTAAAACGCTTATAAGCACGTGCATCTAGCAATACAGTGCTGGGCTCATCAATTGCGTCAACCACTTGTTGGCTATTGATAAAATACTCAGAATTATAGCTTGCCGTAAAATCACTTTTACCTAACGATTTGCTATAACCTTGCTGTGTGGCGTAACCGCTCTCTAACCACTTTTTAAGGCCACCACTGAGTACTTTTACGTTGTGATGCCCCATAGCTTTAAACATCCACCACGCCCTTGCTGCGCTAAATAAACCGCCATCTTCGTATACAACTATAAACGAATCGTTATTTACTCCTGCATTTTGCATCACGTGGGTAAACTGCTGCTCGCTGCATACCGTACTTGGTAAGGGATTTGATCTATCGGCCAACTCATTTTTTATGTCAAAACGTTTAGCGTTGGGCAGCATTGCTTGTGGCGAATAAGTACCCAAAACACCTGGGCGCAGCATACCTGCATCAAATATCACTAATGCAGGATTATTAATTTGCTCGTGTAATTGCTGACAGCTAATTAGGTTTTTCATTAACTATTTAGCACTACATATTTTGTCTAAGACGTTTCTTAATTTTGTACTAGATGTATGAGAGGTATAAGAGAAATAACATATCTCAACATTAAACTTTTTAAAGTCAGCTTCTATTTGGTTCCACTTATCGGTGCCCTTCCAATCATCACCCACGAACATTTTATCAAATTTTAAGTTGTTCCAGGCTTCTTCTTTGTCATAATTAACCTGAGGAACAACTTCATCAACAAATTTTATTGCTTCAACTATTTCCATACGCTCCTGAAAAGGAATCACTGGCTCTTTATTTTTAGCTGACTTGCTTAACTCATCGGTAGTAATACCCACAATTAAGTAATCACACTCTAATTTGGCTCTTTTCAGAATATTTAAATGACCTATGTGGAATAAGTCAAAAACACCCGTTGTATATCCAATTTTTTTCATTTCTAAAGCCTAATTATAATTTAGAGTTTATAAATCCTTTTAGTAGTTCGATTACATCCAAATACTTTTGTAATAGTTACTTATTTTTCATTAAATATTGAACAATTCTATTACTTGCCTTACCGTCCATTTTACCCGCTAACTTTTCTGACAAAGACAATCTAATATTAGCTAAGCTTTCTGGTTCAGCCAGTTGTTGTTCAACTAACTTTTTAAGGTTTTTATATTTTTTGGCGTGTATAGCAACATTCGCATACTCACCATAATCTTGATCCATTCGCTTTTTAAAACGATATGAAAATATTCCTTTGTATCCCCACCGCAACTTCAAAAAATCGCACCAAATGACCGGCTTGTTTAACAGAGCAAATTCAAATAAAGCTGAAGATGCATCACTAATCAATAAATCTGCTTTATCTAAAAAAGGCACTAGCGAATAATCTTCTACTTTTGCTAAATATACATTGGGATACGTTGACCAATGATCTAGCAATTTCAAGTGTTTTTTATAACGCTCTTTACTAATAGAAAAGTAATGAGGTTTTATTAAGATGTTATAATCGCCAAAATGTTCCGGCCAATTTTCAGGAAATAACTCTAAGCTGCTTGGATAAAATGTAGGAGCGTATAAAATAGTTTGTTTTTTATTATCAAAGTTAGTTAATTCTAACGTGCCATCAATTTTTTCCTTATTGAAAATAGGGTCTAATTTGCAAAAGCCTACATCAACAAATTCATCATTTGGATACATTGATTTTAAACGGTTTAGCCTGTACTGACCTTCAACAAACCTAACCGTCATTGCTTGACTAGACTTAGTATAGTAACTTGATTTAGGGCCTATTCCGTGTCCAAGCTGAGCGCTTTTAGATACTTTATGTAAGCGGTCTAGGTAACAAAAAGAGTTAGCAAAAAAAATCCAATCAGCTTTTTCATTTTCGTAATAAGCAATTGATTGTTGTTGTTCGTTAACCCAGATGTGCTCTAAGTCATAGTCATCTATAACACGCTGAATTAAATGTTCATGGCTATTTTTATAAAATACAAATTTACTTTTGATGCCATTTCTACATAATTCTTTATATACAGGGATATACTGAGGGAGATAGTAAAGGCTTTGTGTATCAAAAATTATATTCATATAGGATCACTATTATTTTTTCTTTATATTCTACCTTGAAAGGAGCATAACAAAAACAAAGTGATTACATTTTTATGATTTCATCACGAAGTGGCGCCATTCTAGAAAGAATATCGTTTTGTAAGCTATGGCTAACATCTTGCTCATTCATTGCATTTATAAGCAAATCAACAACATGATTAAAATCTTTCTCTGTAATATGCATACCAGTATGAATTGCCACCATAGAGTCGCCATCGTATGTACACGGGCCCTCTACTAACATGCACATATGATTAATAAATCCTTGGCGGAAATGCGCTATATTACTGTGTTCAAAGTAATGAATTATCTGCTCGTCATTGCCTATTTGATAGATAAAGCTATCAACAATTCTGCCTATCCCCGCTTTACCATCCAGCTTTTGATAAAGTGAGAGCTTAGTAGAATTTGCACACCCACTAAGCAACCCTAAAAAAATCAAAAAAATACCAACGCTTTTCATTACCAATACCCTGTTACCGATAAATACCAACCTGTTTGATCGTCAGCCCCTGCAATGCTTCCTAAATCAAGGTAAGCCGCAGTCACACTCACATGCTTGTTAGGCATCCACGCTACAAATAAGTCTTTCCAATCTTGTTCGCCTAAGTTTAAGTTATTTGATTTTTGACGATACTCAACACCTACGGCTATTTCGCGACTAAAAAATAGTGCTGTGCTGCCTTCAAATAATACTTTTCCGCTAGTATTTTCTCCACCGTAACCAAGTAGACCAAGTTGATTAGCTTCACTGTATCGTGTAGTTACGTTCCAAAACCAGTTATAGCCAGCAATAGCCCCTAAATGTAATTTACTAGCAGCGAGGTAGTAGTCAGTACCGCTAGTCTCTTCTGCGCCTACAAGTGTTGCTATACTGCCATCATCTAGTGATTTATGCTGAATCCCTAAGCTAAGCTGTGGCCAATCACTGTAAACAATATCGCCGTACAAACGTATTTTAGCACCTGTAATTGATTGCTCTATTTCAGCATCAAGTGCTGGTACATCAAAGCGATGTTGGGCATAACTAAGCTCAACACGATTAAATAAATTAAGTTGTGCACCACATACGTCAAGTGTGTAGTCGGTTACATCTGCGCGACTACAAAAGCCATTTACCGAAAATTCATCATCACTTGCGTACCCAGCAAGTTGTGCCCACGGTACAATACCGCCGCCGCCACTGCCTTCAATTTGAGAAACTCCCGGCGTAGCTAGCAGTTTTCCATTGCTTGCAATGCTCGGCACACTAACTATTAAAAACAAACTTGCTAATAAGTATTTAATTTTTTGCATAGTATTCCTCCAGCCATTCTTCTAATAGTTCTGCTTTTAAAGGCCGACTTAAGTAATAGCCTTGTGCATGGTCGCACTGCATGCCTCTAAGTAAATTTAATGAGCCAAGCGTTTCAACCCCTTCAGCTACAACCGAGAAACCTAGCTGATGTCCCAACGTAATTGATGATTGCACTATAAATTGATCTTTTTGCGATTCATCAAGTTTTAGGATAAAGCACTTATCTAGCTTAAGCTCATCAATAGGCAGCATTTTTAATCTACCAAGTGATGTTTGCCCTACACCATAATCATCTAATGATATTTTAACGCCAATTGCCTTTAGGTTTTCGAGCGCTTTAATACCTTTTTCTTCGTTTTCGATCATATCGCGCTCAGTAAGCTCAATAGTGATCAGCTTAGAATCTAATTTGTACTTTTTAAGCGTGCGAACTAATGCAGCGTGAAAGCCCGGAAATGCTATATCTTGCGCAGATACATTTATTGCAGCCTGTAAGTTTATATTTTTAGACTGCCAATCAGCTACTTGTGCTACAACCGTATTAACAACCCACCCAGTAAGCTCAACAATAAGCCCCGACTGCTCGGCTAAGTCAATAAACAGTTCAGGATTAACCCAGCTACCATCTTTTCGCTGCCAGCGAATAAGCGACTCAACTTTATCTATTTTTTGCGATTTCAAATGTAATTTTGGCTGATAAGTCATAAACAATTGACCATCGTCATCACTAATAGCCTGCTTTAGTTCATCAAGCATTATTAAGCGCTCTAAGTGCGCTTCGTCTTCGCCATTTTGATAGTAATGTATGCTCTCTTGTGTGTTTGCAGCACTTTCAACTGCAATTAGCACACGGCGCATTAAGTCATCACTTGCAATACCTTGTGTAGGATACTGCACAATGCCTGCACTAAAGCGTAAGTTAATTTTTAGTTTTTGAATGGTGTAGCACGCTTGTAATTGTGCCATTAAGCCAACAATACCGCTTTTGTGTTCACGCGCTGCCGCAGTCGGAAACACAGTTAAAAACTCATCGCCGCCAATACGGGCATGAAAGCCCCCTAACTCATCCGAAAACTCACTTATTCTGCAAGCAACGGCCTTTAGGCAGTCATCACCAATGCGCGGACCGAGCTTATCGTTTATATGGCGAAGACCTTTTATGTCTATTGCAACGAGCGTGTACTCGGCTGATGAATCTAACTCATCATCAAGCACCTCAAGCATTGCTGAGCGGTTATAAAAGCCTGTTAGGGAGTCGTGACGGGCTTGAAAGCTAATTTGTTGCTCGCGCTGATTAATATCATTACCCATGCTATCAAACGCTGCGACTAGCGTGTCTATTTCGGTACTTTGCCTTTGGCCTTTAAATTCAAAAGCATAATTCCCTTGTGCAAATTGCCTTGCTATTACAGCTAGTTGAGTAAGTGGCGTAGTTAAATTATTTGCAAATATGCTGCTTGTAATAACACCTACAAACATAGTTAAAATAGCTAAAATAATAAGTGTAAAAAGCAGTTTTTCGAAATCACTATAACTTTGTGTTAAATCGGCACTCAGCAAAATAATTATGGGATGGGTCAACAACGATGGTAAATCTATTTCTCGGTTACGAAACACTAAATACTCACCAAAAAACCGCGATGTGGTTACGGTACTAAAATAGCTAACAGGTTCAAATTGCTCAGGACGATTAGCTAATGAGCTAATAACAATATCGTCAGCACTGCCTATAAAACTTACATCCATGCCTGTTAAGCTTTTTAGTTCATGGGCTACATTGTCGTCAATTTTAAAGCCCACCAAACTATAGGCTACTGTACGTGGCGCTTTTACAGGTAATAAAATAATTTGATACAGCTCGTTATTAAGCACCACAAAACTAGACTCTTCTGGCGCACTTAAAAGCTCTTCCATCAAGGGCTTTAAGTTGTGTGCAAAAACGTCTTCGTCAGTATTGGCGGAAATTAGCTTACCCGATAAATCAAGTAACAACATTAATTCGGCATCAATACGCTGACTGTGATTAAACAACACGCTGCTGATTGTACCTGCATCTCGCGTTGCTACAGCTTGCTTAAAACCAAAATCGGAGGTGAGTACTTTTGCAGCGGTTAACAGTAGGCTTTCTTTTGACTTTAAATATTGCTTATAAACATTTTGCGCTACGGTAATATCTTGATTTACTTTTTCTTCTTGAAATTTACTCGTAGACCACCAAAAACTAAACAAGCTGACCATAGTGGTTAATAACACTAAGCCAACACATAAAATGGTTATGCGATTTCGTAAACTATTAGTCATTACCAGCCTTAAACTTACTACCAAAGGTATTTCTGGGTGCTGGAGTTGATGTGTTTACTGTTATCTGTAACTGTTTTTGAGAATTAATTGTTATCATTTTTTTATTCTCCAATGGTGCTGTTTGTAATGGATGCCACACACTCACTTGTGCAGGCAGTGTATTAATAGGCAAATTTACATAGCCTTTTTTATCTGTTTTATATACGAATTCGCTGTTAGCTACATAAATATAGCCAACCATAGAGTCATGTATATTACACCCCAAAACAACAACCCCTTGTTGCTCAAACGTAATGGGCTCTTTTGGTTGGCCTGAATATAATCTTAGTTGAAAAGGCTTAGCTTGTGAAAAAGAATAAACATGATGGCGAATATTATCGCTGTTAGGAAAGTTAACTTTTTGACCCTGTTGTACAACTAATAATTCGGGTAAAAACTGCTTATGGACTTGATCCATTATAGCAATGGGCAAATTTGATGGTGTGGCTTGTTTACCAGCAATATTAAGCTCAACCACAGCACCTGATAACTTTTGGCCGTGTTGATCTTCTATTACTAATTCAATATTCGCACTTAAAGCAAACTGACTAAAAAACAAACCTATAGCTAAAAAGTAATGACTTTTAGCAAACTTTTGCAATGCCCGTTCAAACATAACAACACCTAAACATTAATGTTAGGTTAAGTTAATTAGAGACGAGCACTAATTGCAAGAATTATAGCCCAGTAACTAAAAATAAAGATTTATTTACTGGCTTTATTAGCACTTAAGTGCTGTTATTTAACAATTAATCCGTAATCGTTATCTAAAATAGTAATAACTTCTTGGCGAGGATCTTCAGGGATCACGATATCTCTGCCAACAATTTTACTCGCTATGCCAACATAGGTATTTGACACTTCAAGCATTACTGATTCTGGTAAAATATAATCTTTAGCTAACTGCTCACGCTCACTCATGCGATCTTTATTTAATAATACGTCGCTCTCTGGCACGTTATTAATCAGTAATTGACGAAAGCCTTCTTTAGAATTTTCAACAATTTTACCGTCTTTGTAAGCGGCTTCATCCCAAATACGTGACGAATCAGGCGTGCCTACTTCATCAATATATATAAGCTGTTGCGCGCCATTTAAACCCTCTACATAACCAAACTCAAATTTAGTATCTACAAAAATTTGGTCAAGCTTCGCTAGTTCATCACTAATTAATTTAAAACCTTCAACTAACAGTTTTTCGTATTTGGTTACATCATCTGTCGATTTAAAGTTAAATACATCTAAGTTATTAGTAATATTAACGCGAGTAATATTTACATCATCAACAGGTGGAATATCAGCAACGCCTTCAATAATACCTTTTGTTGACGGCGTAATTAACACGTCATCAAGCTTTTGGTTCGCTTTTAAACCCTCTGGTAATTCAATACCACAAAAGTTACGTATGCCTTTAGCGTAATCGCGCCACATGCTACCCGTAATATATTGGCGAGCAATTGCCTCTACCTTTACTGTACTGGCTTTACGTACAATCCACACATACGGATGCGGAATATCTACAATATGATTGCCCGCAAGACCCGCTTTATCAAATAACTTAAACCAATGGGCTGCCACTGAGTTTAGCGCTATACCTTTACCTGGTACGCCATTTAAACCGTTTTCGCCTTGCCAAATGCAATCAAATGCAGAAATTCGGTCTGAAATAACCATAATAGCAAGCTCAGTACCTGTCGGTACTTGGTAGCCTTTATCTTTAATTAATCGTGCGCTGTCTTCATCAGTTAACCAATAAACTGAACGAACTTTACCGCTGTGTACTTCACCTTTGGTACGAATGGGTAAATCATCGTTTACGTCTAAAACTTTATAGCTAGTCATGCTATCTCCGGGGTTAGGGATGCTCTTTGAGCAAAGTATGGTATGGGGTTATATGGGCTGTATAATAATCTAGCCAACCTCAAAGCTCAATCGGATGCTTAAAACAAATAAAGGCATATATTTATAAGCGAGTCGCAATGGGGTAAACTTAATGTGCCAACCAGCCTGAGGAGATAGCTTGAACTACTTAACTGCCACTAAAAATAAAAAATACTTGATGTATATCTCTCAAAATTATTCGTACGCTATCTTGAGGCCTATTCAGGCTGCAGTACTAGCTAATGGTGGCGAAGTGCGCTGGTTTTTACAAGGCACAGACGTAAACCCAAGCTTTTTACAAAGCCACGAGAAACAACTTAATTCGATTGAAGAGATTCACGAATGGTCTCCCGATGCTACCTTCGCTCCAGCTAATTTAATACCTACATTTTTTCCAGGAATAAAAGTAGCCGTTTTTCATGGCTTTGATGCCCACAAAAGAGATACAGATGGAGAAAAAGGTCACTTTGCGATTAGAGGGTGTTTCGATTTATATTGTACGCAAGGGCCTAATACAACAAAGCGGTTTGCAAAATCGGCGCAAAAACATGGTCATTTCAAGGTAGCTCAAACAGGCTGGCCTACCCTAGATCCATTATTTAGCAAAACAACTGATAACCCTTACAAAAGTGACGATCCCCGACCTACATTATTAATATGTTCTACTTTCTCACATAGACTAACACTTGCGCCTAGACTCTATGAAAAAATTAAAAGCTTTAGTACACAAGGAAAGTGGAGGATATTAGTTCAATTTCATCCAAAGATGCAAACCGAGTGGGTTACTAAATATAAAGCGTTAAGTAATCAAAATTTAACTTTTGTGGAAACTGATAATGTACTCCCATTACTCCAAGTCGCTGATGTAATGCTTTGTGATACCTCATCGGTTATGCAAATGTTTTTAGTACAACACAAACCCGTTGTAACCTTTTGCACAAGACAGCCCTTCCCTCACCTTCTTGATGTTACTCAGGCCGATGAAGTAGAAGCGGCCATTGAACATGCGCTTACTAAACCTAGTGATTTAATGCAAAATATTGAAAGCTATTGCCAAGAACTTCATCCGTATACCGATGGTCAATCTAGCCAGCGCGTATTAAATGCAGCTAATGAATTTTTGCAAAGTAACGAAAAACTAAAACCAAAACCACTTAATGTAATAAGAAACTTTAAAATGCGTAAAAAGCTTAATTATTGGAAATGGTAAAATAAAGTAATGATCAACCTAAAAAACGTAACTTTTAAGTGGCATAAAAGCGATAGCTCACCCACGCTCAACATAAAAGAGTTAGTTATCGAAAAAGGTGAGCATATTTTTTTACACGGTCCTAGTGGCTCAGGTAAATCGACATTGTTAGCGATTCTTGCAGGTATTAATACAGCCACCAGCGGTGAGGTATCAATTTTAGACCAAAACCTAACTACATTAAGCAATACTACCCGTGATATTTTTAGAGCGGATCACATTGGCTACATTTTTCAAAACTTTAACTTACTCCCTTATTTATCACCTATTGAAAATATAACGCTTGGGTGTGAGTTTTCAAAAATCCGAAAACAAAAAATATTAAAGCAATCATCAAATAAAAGCGCTGCCTTACAAAATGAAGCGATACGGTTATTAAATGCTTTAGGGCTTACTGCGCAGTACCACAATAAAAATGTAGCAGAGCTTAGTATTGGACAACAACAGCGAGTTGCAGCCGCTCGCGCATTCATAGGCAGCCCTGAACTAATAGTTGCTGATGAACCCACATCCGCACTGGACATTAACAATCGTGAGAACTTTATAAAGTTACTGTTTGAGCAAGCAAAGCTATCTAATAGTACATTGGTGTTTGTGAGCCACGATGAAACACTAAAGCCTTTATTTGACCGCTCCATTGACCTTATAAATTTGCAGGAGCAGGTATGATCATCGCTAAACTTGCTTACAAAAGCTTATTAAATCGCCGCGCAAGTGTACTGCTTACATTATTCACTATCGCAATTAGTGTAATGCTACTTTTAAGTATTGAGCGTGTACGAATTGATGCTAAAAGTAGTTTTAGTAATACTATTTCGGGCACTGATTTAATCGTCGGTGCGCGTACCGGCGATATACAGTTGCTGCTTTCGTCCGTATTTAGAATTGGCCATACTAATAACGGCGTAAGTTGGAAAAGTTACGAATACATAACAAGTCAGCGAGGCGTAAAATGGAGTATACCTATAAGCCTAGGCGACAGCCATAAAGGCCAAGCGGTACTAGGCACAACACTTGATTACTTTAGCCATTATCGCTTTGCGAAAAAACAAAATTTAACCTTTAACAAAGGCCACCCTTTTGCTGCAATTAACGAAGTGGTGCTAGGTAGTGAAGTTGCAAATAAATTAGGTTATAAACTTAACGACTCTATTGTTATATCGCACGGTATGGGGAACACCAGTTTTCATCATCATGACGATAACCCATTTAAAGTCGTTGGTATTTTAAACCCTACAGGCACGCCTGTTGATAAAACGCTGCATATTCCTTTGGCTGCAATCGATTTAATTCACGGCGGTAAAGCTAGCCTTGAGCATGAGCATGAGCATGAGCATGGGCATGGGCATGGGCATGGGCATGGCGAACATAACAACCTAGTTGGGCACCCAAAACAAATCACAGCTTTTTTAATGGGATTCAAATCGCCTTTATACACACTACAAATTAGACGCAATATAAATCAATATAAGCCAGAAGCCTTGCTTGGGATTATGCCAACCGTAACACTTAAAGAGTTATGGGAAATGCTCGCCATAGTAGAAAAAATACTTTTGCTATTCTCAGCTGTTGTCGTGTTAGTAAGCCTACTTGGCATGTTAACGACATTGCTTGCAAATTTAAGTCAGCGTCGCCGCGAACTTGCTATATTACGTTCGGTGGGCGCTCGCCCTTGGCATTTATTTACACTTATAAGTATTGAGTCACTACTTACCACTTTGCTTGGTTGCCTAGTAGGTAGTGCGCTTTATTACTTAATGATTTTTTCAGCCAGCGGTTACTTACAAAGCCATGCCGGTATAAGCGTAAATATCACAATGCTCTCTTACTATGAACTGGGCTTAATCGGGGTTATTATGGCCGCAGGTTTTGTTATTGGCTTAATACCCGCTACTCGCGCTTATTTTTATTCACTCAGCGATGGCATGAGTATAAAAGCATAATTTTTAGGTATTTTATGACATTTTTTAAAACAGCTTTTCAATACATTGCTGCTATTAGCTTATTATTTATAAGCGTAGCGAGCTGTGCCAATCCACCAAAAGAAATTTTTTGGGAAGACTTAATTCCCAAAGGTCATATGCAAATAGACACTCAAGCACAAGCTAATCACGAAAGCAGCGATCAAAACTGGGTGCAACCCGATTTAGATGCTCCAGTGGTAAAAGCGCTTGATGGTCAATCGGTAAGTTTGCCTGGTTTTGTTGTGCCACTTGAGGGCGATAGCGAAGTCATTACTGAGTTTTTACTCGTGCCTTATTTTGGCGCCTGTATACACGTACCACCACCACCGCCAAATCAAATAGTCCATGTAACGATTAAAGGTGGTGTGCCTATAGATAGTCTGTACGACGCAATCGTTGTAACCGGAATAATAAGCACAGAAACATGGTCGGGCGAAATAGCGCAGGTAGGATATAAAATGAAAGCGGTCGGTGTAGCACCGTTCGAGCTTTAAAATAAAGGGCCCGCTTTAAAGCTGGCCCTTAAATCTCATTAAATTTAGAGTCGGTAAAATTCAAATAACTACTTTTGGCAATTTGAGCAAAAAATAGTACTGCGTTGCCCTAATCTAATTTCTTCTAATTCGTTTTCGCACGTCATACATGGCTTGCCTTTGCGCCCATATACTAATAACTCTTGAGCAAAATACCCAGGCTTACCATCACTTTGTGCAAAGTCTTTAAGCGTTGTACCACCTTGTGTAATAGCCGCTGCAAGTGTGTCTTTTATAATAGGGATAAGTGCTTGATAACGTTTGAGCGATACTTTTCCCGCTTCTCGCTTTGGATGTATACCCGCTTTAAATAACGATTCATTCGCGTAAATATTACCAACACCAACCACCACTGCGTTATCCATAATAAATTGCTTTAGGGGTACTTTTTTATTGCGCGATTGTTCGTACACGCGTTTAGCAAAAAAATCATCGGTAAGCGGCTCAGGACCAAGCTTAGAGAGTAGCTTATGCACTTCACCGGGCTCTTGCCATAAGCAACAACCAAAACGACGAGGATCGTTTAAGCGCAGCGCTTTACCGTTGCCAAAAATAAACTCTACATGGTCATGCTTTTTAAGCGGCTCACTTTTATCTACTACACGCAAATTACCTGACATACCCAAATGTAAAATAGTGCTCCCAAGCTCACAATGTAAAAGTAAATATTTAGCTCGTCGCTCAATACTTGTAACAATTAGCCCTTCAAGTTGATACACATCATCGGGCACTGGCCAGCGCATACTGGCATTGTAAATATTTACCTTTGTAACAACTTGGTTTTGTACGTGGGGAGTGATACCCATTCGGCTCACTTCTACCTCTGGTAATTCAGGCATTAATTAGACTCACTTTGTGAAAAATCAAAACTAGGAAATAACTGCTGAGCAGTTTTTAAATCGAGTGCAAGTATTCGCTGGCTTCTCTTTTCGAGTAAATAATATTGTCCATCGCCTTTGTAGAGCAAATAAACCCACGGCATACTTTCGCCAGCCAACTCAAATGTAGCAACGTATAAAGGTGCATTAGGATTAAAAACAACAGACTCATTAACCCCCATTAGCGCCGCGCTTTGCCATTGGTTAACTAAATCACTAAGCTGCTGCTCAGAAGCTTTCCACACGAGCGGTATATCTTTTTGTAGTGGTGTTGTACGCCAACTTGTTCCTATTCGCTCAATTTTTTGATCAACAAATTGCAGTGTAAGTACAAAACTTTGCTGGGGGAGTACAGCTTGTAACGCTGGTTTATCCTCCCCTCCTAAAAATTGCTTATGCCAGCCATTTAAAAAGAAGATCATAATCAACATCGAAAATATTATAACGTTGTTCCAACCTTTACGGCCCAGTCGCATATAAATACACCTAATAAATTCAAGATTTTAAAGTGTAACTAAAACTTAATTGCACTGTCTATATGTTAAAGGCCGCAGACTTTGTTAGAATATCGGCAAATTTAAAGGAGTTCCGTCAATGTCTATGTATGTAGTGGGCCATAAAATCCCAGATTCAGATTCTATTTGTGGTGCAATTGCACTGGCTTATTTAAAAAACCAAATTGATGAGCCAGCAATTCCAACTCGTCTTGGTGAAGTTTCACCTGAAACTCAATTTATCCTTGATAGATTTGGTTTTGAAGCACCAGAGCTTAAGTTAAGCTACGCTGGTGAAGATGTGTATATTGTAGATCACACAGAAAAAACACAAGCACCTGATGATATCGACCAAGCTCGCGTTGTTGGTGTGGTAGATCACCATAAATTAGGTGACTTAACATCATCGACTCCGCTTGAATGTTGGATTCGTCCTGTTGGTTGTTCAAACACCATTATTAAAATGATGTATGACTTCTACAACGTAGAAATCCCTAAAGACATCGCTGGTATCATGATGTGTGCAATTTTAAGCGACACAGTTATATTTAAATCGCCAACATGTACCACAGCCGATATTAAATGTGTTGAAGCGCTAGCTGAAATTGCAGGCATCGAAGACTTTAAAGAACTTGGTATGGATATGTTCCGCGTTAAATCTGCGGTAGAAGACACACCAGCACGTGATTTAGTAATGCGTGACTTTAAAGATTTCAACATGAACGGTAACCTAGTAGGCATTGGCCAGCTAGAAGTAATCGACCTTGCTGTTTTTGACGATATTAAAGCAGACCTTGCAGCCGATATTGCTAAGCTAAAAGTTGAGGGCAACCGCCACTCTGTATTTTTACTGCTTACCGATATAATGAAAGAAGGCTCAGAAATGCTAATTGTATCTGACGATGCAAACTTAGTTGAGCAGGCTTACGGTGTAAAACCAGAGAATGATAAAGTATGGTTAGATGGTGTACTGAGCCGTAAAAAGCAAGTAGTACCACCACTACAAGATGCATTCACAAAAATCTAATGATACCAATTTTATTAAAAACATGATTATTTTATCGCATTAAATAAATCACTAATTTAATGCTATTGGTATAACGTTTTTTGATTTAAAAGCCTTGTTGGTTATGCCAACGAGGTTTTTTTATGTCAATTCGCTAATCATAGTTTAAAAACAAAAAACCCAGCCTAAGCTGGGTTTTTAAATTCTAAAAGAAGAACTAAAATTACTTAATTTTAGCTTCTTTAAAAAGAACATGTTTACGAATCTTTGGATCAAACTTTTTGATTTCCATCTTCTCAGGCATGTTACGTTTGTTTTTGTCAGTAGTGTAGAAAAAACCAGTACCGGCAGTTGAAACTAAACGGATTTTATCGCGCATGATTCAGATCCTTAAACTTTAACGCCGCGAGCACGGATTTCTGTAAGAACCGTGTCGATGCCTTTTTTATCGATAATACGCATACCTTTAGTAGTAGTGCGTAATGTTACAAAACGTTTTTCACTTTCAACCCAAAAACGGTGTGTTTGTAGGTTAGGTAGGAAACGACGTCTAGTCGCGTTTCTCGCGTGTGAACGGTGATTACCAACCGCTGGACGCTTACCTGTAACTTGACATACTTTAGACATGTCTATATATCTCCAATAACTTCGCTCGAGCTTAATTTAATCTAAGGCCGTGTATTTCCGCCCTAGAGATAAATCGAAGGGCGCTCTTTATACAGCTTTTACAGGCAAAGATCAAACACTGATCTATCCAATCAGCTCATATATGTAAATTTGATAGCGGCTAATTATAAAGATCGAATGCCCTTAGGGAAAGTAAAAACTGCATTTAAATTAAACTAATTTGCCAAAACACGTTAAACAGCTCATTTTTAACACACTTATGTGTCTAACAAAGCTAAATCAGGCCTCGCTCGGCAAACGAAACACAGGTTTCTCCACCAACAATGATGTGATCGAGCACACTTATGTCGACCAATTGCAGTGCTTGATGCAATTTATTAGTAATAAGTTTGTCTGCTTGGCTCGGTTCTGCAATACCACTTGGGTGATTATGCGCAAAAATAACAGCGGCTGCATTATTTTTAAGGGCAGCCTTTACCACTTCACGCGGATAAACACTGGCAGAATTAATTGTGCCATAAAAAAGTATTTCGTCTTTTACTAATCTATTTTGGCTATCTAGGTATAACACCATAAATACTTCTTGTTGCAAGCCTCGCATTTGAATTGTTAGATAGTCATAAACTGAGTTAGGCGAATTAAACACTGCATCTCGTTGGCAACGCTCCTGCATATAACGTTGGCTTAGCTCTAATACAGCTTGTAGCTGCACATACTTAGCGGTCCCTAACCCCTTTTGAGAGCAAAACTCCTCAATACTGGCATTAAACAAATTATGTAGGGTTTTATTTTCATTTAATAGATGCTGAGCCAACTCAATTACATTCATTCCTGGTAACCCTGTTCGTAAAAATATGGCAAGGAGCTCAGCATCAGTAAGTGCTTTAGCTCCTTTCGCGATGAGTTTTTCACGAGGTCGAAGTGAGTTTGGAAGTGAAGTAAGTTGCATTGTTCATCCTTGAGAGGCGAAAGTGTCTTATAAATGTAATGCAAATTTAAAATTTAGCCTGTTATTTCGAATTAAAAAACTTCGCTGTACGGGTAAAGATTTGTTATTTTAAGCCCAATATTTAATAAAAACTGATGAACATTCATGACTAACTTAACAAACAAAAAAATTGTACTAGGTATTACCGGCGGTATTGCAGCTTATAAATGCGCAGAACTCGTTAGGCGATTAAAAGACGCTGGTTGTGAAGTAAAAGTAGTTATGACTGAATCAGCTAAACACTTTATTACACCACTGACCATGCAAGCCGTTAGTGGAGAAACAGTCTCTGACTCATTACTAGACCCTTCTGCTGAAGCTTCAATGGGGCATATTGAATTTGCAAAATGGGCTGACTTAATTTTAGTTGCCCCAGCTACCTGCAATATTATTGCAAAAATGGCAGCTGGCATTGCTGACGACCTACTAACGACGTTACTGCTAGCAACGCCAGCAAAAGTCGCAGTTGCGCCAGCCATGAACCAGCAAATGTATGGACACGCAGCTACACAAGCAAATTTAGCCACATTAAAAGCACGTAACGTACTTATTTGGGGCCCAGGTAAAGGTGAGCAAGCCTGTGGCGATATCGGCGCTGGGCGCATGTTAGAGCCACATGAGCTAGTTGCACTATGTACAGCAAAAGAGCAACCGCAATTACTTGCAGGAAAAACAATTACAATAACGGCAGGCCCAACGCGTGAGCCTCTCGACCCGGTACGTTTTATATCAAATCACAGCTCTGGAAAAATGGGTTATGCACTGGCAGAAGCCGCTTTGCAATTCGGTGCTAAGGTTAATTTAATTTCGGGTCCTGTCACTATAAAAGCCCCTACTGGCGTAAACCTTATTAATATAGAAAGCGCTGAGGAGCTATTAACTAAGTCACTTACCTATGCACCACTATCAGATGCTTTTATAGGTTGCGCTGCTGTTGCGGATTATCGAGCTGCAAACATTGCGACTCAAAAAATGAAAAAGCAAGGCGACGAACTCACCCTTACTTTAACTAAAAACCCTGACGTAATTGCAGCTATTGCAAACCTTACACAAAACCGCCCCTATACGGTTGGATTTGCCGCCGAAACTCAAAATGTAGAAAGCTATGCTAAAGGTAAACTACAAAATAAAAATCTAGATATGATTTGCGCTAATGACGTATCAAAAAGTGGCTTAGGGTTTAATTCCGATCATAATGCTTTAACACTGTACTGGCACAATGAACAACTAGAATTACCAACAACAAGTAAAATAGAAATAGCTCGCAAGGTGATCGAACAGCTGGCTAAACATCTATAAAAAGGCTGGAAACAAACTGAATAAAACATTAACATACGCCAATCATTTGAACAAAAAATGACTAGGGTTCTTAACTGCGCCACTAAGAATAACTAATAAAAAGGAATGTTCATGCCTGCGACAAAAAGAAGTAATCGCAAAGAGCAAATACTGCAAGCACTCGCACAAATGTTAGAAACTAATTTAGGACAACGCATCACCACAGCAAAACTAGCTGCTGAGGTGGGTGTGTCTGAAGCCGCGCTATACCGTCATTTTCCGAGCAAGGCGCGTATGTTTGAGGGCTTAATTGAGTTTATTGAAGATACCCTTTTATCTCGTATAAATATTATTATTGAAAACGAAAAAGAAAGCCAAACGCGCATTTATAACATTCTATTATTACTTCTAACCTTTGCTGAAAAAAACCCAGGTATTACTCGTATTTTAACGGGCGATGCTCTGCAAGGTGAGCAAGAACGTTTACGCGAACGTGTACAAACCTTGTTTGAAAAACTAGAAACTCAGTTTAAACAAGTGCTTCGTGAGCGCAAATTACGTGAAGGTAAAAACTTTCAAAGTGATGAGCTTACACTTGCAAACTTTTTACTTGCCTACGTTGAAGGCAAAATGAATCAGTTTGTACGTAGCGACTTTAAAGCAAAACCTAGTGTTCAATTTGAAAAACAATGGCTTGAGCTACAAAAAATTTGGCTGTAATGTTTGCTAAATTAATAAATTGAATACTAAAAAACGACCTGCGGGTCGTTTTGTCGTATGTAGCTGCCATTTATCTGATCCGCTCGAATTATGAACCAAACTCGTTACAATGAAACAATGTCATAATACGAGAATCAATAATGAAAACAAAACTCACCTTATTAAGCACGGCACTCGTTGCCAGCTTAACTAGCACCGGCATACACGCCAAAGAATCGCTACAATTTAAAGACGTATTTAGTTTTAAATCAGCTAAAAGCACACAACTATCTGACAATGGTCAAGTACTCACTTTTAGTGCAACGCCGTATCGTGGAAATGCAACTGGTCAAGTTTACTCACTACAAAGCAATACACTCATCGCAGAAGTAGAACGCGGCACTAAGCCTCATATTAATAAAGCCGCTAACTGGGTCGCCTTTACACAAGTACCTACCTTACTTGAAAAAGAAACAACCAAAAAAAAAGACACACTTAAAAACAATCTGGTACTCGTAAACACACAATCAGGTGCCCAACAAAGCTTTGCTAATGTAAAAGATTACACGTTATCTGATGACGGTATGTGGCTTGCTTATCGTTTAAATAAAAAAGACGATGACGCAAAAGTAGAAGATAAAACCGATAGCACTAAAAACGAAGAAGACAACGCTATCACGCCCGATAAAAAAGATAAGAGCTATGCGCTTGTTATCGTAAATTTATCTGATAAACGCACTCATACAATAGAAAACGTATTTAGCTACGCTATTAACTCAGCTAACAGCCAGCTATTAGTGAGTCAAAGTTACAGCGATGGTAATAACAACCAAATAGCGTTAATTGAGCTCAGTGACTTTAATAGCAGCGTATTAATTGATGAACCGGGCGTAATCGCAAATAAAATAGCGTGGCACCCCACTGACAATATTGCAGCGTTTACATTGGGTAACTATGTAAATGATGACACGCGCCGCCGAAGCTACACTTTACAGCTATATAAAAACGAGAAGCTCTCAACTATAGATTCACCTAATAAAGCATGGACGTTAGGGAAAACAGCCACCCTTGAATGGTCAGAAAATGGCGAGCGGTTATATTTTGAAAACCATCCTAAATTAGCAGCTAAAGTAAAAACTAAAGAATATACCGACGAAGCCTCACTGTATGACTTTGATACCATACGTGAGCATAAAGGTCTTAATGTATGGCACAACAACGATGCGCAAATAAAACCACGTGAAGAGCAACAATGGAACGAAGTTAATAAAAATCGCCATTACAGTGCGGTGTATCACGTTAACTCGCAAAAAGTTGCGCAACTTAGTACACCAAACATGCCTGAGGTTGCACTAAACCCTCAGCGAGATATATCTTTACTTGGCTCATCTAACATCCCCTACCTAAAAAAAATTATGTACGGCGGTTTTTTTGCTGATTACTTTGCAGTAAATATACACACCGGTAAACAAACTCCAATTATAAGTAACTACCCGTTTAGACCGAGCCTTGCCCCTAATGGTGAGTTTGCAGCTTATTTTAGCGATAGCCAAATACAGTTAAAAGATTTAAAAAATAATAAAGTAACACCGCTTACAAAAGCGATTCAGGCAACCTTTGCTGATGATAAACACGACTACCCATCTACTCAACCTGGTTATGGTTTTGCTGGTTGGATGACCGATAGCAGCCAAGTGCTTGCTTATAGTAAATACGATATTTGGGCGTTTGATGTAAAAACGCAGCAAGCTAAACGCCTAACTAATGGTAAGCAAAACAATACGCAGTACCGTGTTATTAAGCTTGATAAAACCCAAGTGGGCTTTAAAAAAGGCGATACATTACTTGTCTCTGCTATTAACTTACAAACTAAACAAAGCGAAGTTGCAAAGCTCGACTTAACCACTAACACACTAACTAAGGTGCTTAGCGGTGATAAACGCTTTGATATGGTTAAAAAAGCCAAAAAGGCTGACAAGTACTTATTTACCTCGCAAACTTATAGCCAATTTCCTGATTACTACCAAACAGATTTTAGCTTTAGTTCACCAAAACAAGTGACCACGCTAAACCCACAAATTAGTAATTTTGCCTGGAGCGAAAAGCCAGAACTAATAAGCTATAAAGGCTTTGACGGTGAAGATTTACAAGGTGTATTAATAAAACCAGCGGGATATAAAAAAGGCGATAAAGTACCTGTGGTTGTGTATTTTTATCGTTACATGAGTCAACGCATGTTTGATTTTCCTAAAATGGAATTAAACCATCGCCCTAATTTCCCTATGTTTACCTCAAACGGTTATGCGGTATTTTTACCTGACATTCGTTTTGAAATAGGTCACCCGGGTAAATCGTCAACGCAAACCATGATCAACGCCACCCAAAAATTAATAGATTTAGGCATAGCCGACCCAGATAAAATAGGCTTACAAGGTCACTCTTGGGCAGGCTATCAAAGTGCGTTTATGATAACCCAAACAGATATGTTTAAAGCGGTTGTATCTGGCGCGCCAGTATCAAACATGACCAGTGCTTACAGTGGCATACGTTTGAAATCAGGTCTTGCTCGTCAGTTTCAATACGAAACAGGGCAAAGCCGTATAGGTAAAAACTTATTTGAAGCACCAGAGCTGTACATAGAAAACTCACCGGTGTTTTTTGCAGATAAAGTAAATACCCCTATTTTAATTATGTTTGGCGATAAAGACGATGCAGTGCCTTGGCACGAAGGCGTGCAGTACTACTTAGCGCTTCGTCGCGCAGGTAAAGATGCAACCTTTTTACAATACGAAGGTGAACCACACCACTTGAAAAAGTTTCCTAATCAGGTCGATTTTTCAGTACGTATGATGCAGTACTTTGATCATTACTTAAAAGGCAAACCTGCTGCAAAGTGGATGACACAAGGCGAAGCATTCGTTGAAGAGTAAATAACCCACACAAAAAAGCCGATATTGCATAAAACAATATCGGCTTTTTTGTTTTTAAAATTTGTATTTCTTATACCAATTCGCTTAATTAAATAAGCTATTTTGAGGCTGGAAAAACGTGTTGATAGCTAGGCAAAAAATTCGATATTTAGTTGTTCTCGGCAATTGCTCCTGCATTGCTCTACCTTCTGCATCCATGCAGTCGTAAATGAGAATTTTTTAACGCAGGTAACGACACGTTTAGCCCCGCAAAATGATTAAGTATTATTGCGGATTGGTATTAAGCTACAAACACAACTCTCTAAATGGTAATGTGGCTGCGCCAATTGATACTGGAAAATTATCAATATTAGATACCACCAGCTTTGGCATAGGGCGTTTAGCGCCACGTCTAAATTGTGCATAAACCTCAGTTCGTGCAATAACTTTTTCAGCCAACTCTTTTGGAATATGGCCACCAATAATAATCGCTTCAGCATCTAATAATGCAGAGCAACAGGTTGCCACTAAATCAAATGAGTCTTGAACTTTAAACAACCACTCTTCAACGCCAGGCCAATCGGGGTCAAAGTTGTCATGCAGGTCGTAAATAGAAGTAACCGCTACGCCATTTTTTTTCAAAATACGTTTTAGTAATTCAAGATTGGGGTGGGCATATAATTTAGGCGGTAGCATGTCGCCAAGCTCACCTGCGTTTCCGTATGTACCGCGCAGTACGTCGCCATTATTTACAATACCACCACCAAATGCGGCCGACACAAACATATAAACAAAGTTTTTATACTCGCGTCCAATACCAGCAACACCTTCACCTGCGGCTGCACCTGTAGCATCGTTAACAACCCAAGTAGGGAGTTGAAAATGCTGCGACACAATATCGATAATATCAACCTGCGACCACTCTTCTAGCATATGGTGGGTATTCATTTTCCCATCCATTGAGCTAAAAAAGCCAGAGATACCCACGCCCATTCCCAGTACTTTTTCACTTGGAATGTCACGCTCAGCGCTTATATCTTCTACCAGCTTTTGTGCACATTTAAGCACATTATTAATGCTCATATCCGACATTAGCTGCATATGGGTGTAAACCACCTTTCCCGTAAAATCCATTACAGCAAGCGAAATAGCATCAAGCAAAATAGCTAAGCCAAAGGTAAATCCGTAATCGGGATTAAGGGCAATGCCAAACCCAGGCTTACCTTTTTTATTAGGAATTAGCGTATCAGTTTGTACAATTACACCGTGTTGGGTTAACGACTTAAGTAAACGCGACACAGTTTGCTGTGGAATACGAGTTGCGCTCACAATATGACTTTGGGTTACGCACTTTTCCCAAAACACCACTTTTATAATATCGCGCTCAATATCTTGAAATAGCTTTTCGCCTTTTCCAAGCTCAAAACCAGAGCGTAATAAGTTACTGTTGTTTAACGAAAACATAGGTATTAACCCTAACAAAATTGGAGCACAAGATTACGTGAAACCATTATAAAGAACAAGTGGGCAAACTGCGCCTACTTAATCACTATCACTCTAAAATCATTCACATTTGTGTTAGTTGGCCCAGTAATAATTAAATCATCAATGGCTTTAAAAAACTGATGGCTATTATGACCTTCTAACTGTGCGTGTAAGTTTTCGCCAGCGTCTTGTGCGCGAGCAATTGTACTGCTATTTATATACGCACCCGCTACATCTTTACTACCATCTACACCATCGGTATCACAAGCAAGTGCGTAAATACCCGCTTCGCCATTAAGTGCCTCAGCCAACGCCATTAAGTATTCTTGATTCGGCCCGCCATCGCCATAAATATCAGCAACGGTTACGGTAAGCTCGCCACCAGAGAACAACATAACGCGCTTGCCTTGGGCTTTTTGATCAAGAGCGATAGCCGCATGTTGCTTTGCAACCTCTTTAGCCTCGCCTTGAATATCATACCCTAGTACCTGAGTTTCCCAGCCTTGATGCTGTGCAACACCTATTGCGCTATCAATAGCATGCTGCGCATTTGCAACAATAAAGTACTCCCCCACGGTGTCAGCAACTCGTTCTTGCTCTGGTTTTAATAAATGCGCTTCAACCTCTGCTATTACCGGCCAATTGTACTTTTGTAAAATAGCCAGTGCATCGGCTTTGGTACTGCCATCGCTAATAGTAGGGCCTGATGCTATATCACTTGGTTTGTCCCCTACTACATCTGAAATAATGAGCGTAACGTAATCCGACTTAGCGGCCTGCGCTAACTTACCGCCTTTAACAAGTGACAACTGCTTACGCACTACATTTATTTCATCAACGCTTGCACCACTTCTAAGTAAAAACTGATTAAGCTTTTGCTTTTGTGAAAAAGGCACATCATCAACAGGTAGGCACATCAACGACGAGCCGCCTCCCGAAATAATAAACAAAATAGGAATATCAGCCGGATTATTTTTTACAAGCTCCAATAACTCTTTGCCAGCTGCTAAGCTGTTATCGTCTGGTGTTGGGTGGTTTGCACTAAGCACTTTAATTCGCCCAGTATCGCCGCTACTTTCGTAGCCATAACGCGTTACCACTGCGCCAAAACATTTATCACCATAAAAGCGATTAACTTCGGCGGCCATTTCAGCGGCGGCTTTACCCGCCCCTACTACACACAAACCTTTGCTTGCATCTATATTTTCTAAATACTTACTCATGCAAGCACTTGGTTTACAGGCATTTACCGCAGTGGTAAATAAATCAATTAAAAACGACTTTTTAGAATCCATTAGTCACAGCTCACGAAAAAATTGAAGGAATAGCTAAACAAATTAATATCATCACAATAAACATGCTAAGTAGCATAACGATATCTTTGCCAGTTAAAATTGAGTTTGATACGGTCTCGGCATTTTGTACTTTTGTGACTTCGTTTACTTCTCTTGGAATTAAACGACTCGTAACATAAATAATCACCGCAGCGCTTACAAAACCAATAAAGTTCCACCAAAACCAAAAAATATCTGGCGCAAATACCGACACCAACAAATTAATTAATACACCACTAATTAAGCCAATATTGGCATGCAATGCAGCACTGCGTTTACTTAATACAGCAACTAAAAATACCGCCAGTATTGGGCCATAAAATAACGAGCCGACTTTGTTAATAGCTTCAATAATGGTCGGCGCAATGTCACCGGCAAAAAGTGATAGTACTAAGGTAATTGCGCCCCATGCTAAACCTAAGTATTTAGCTAACTTTAAGTAAGATGGTTGGTCTAGCTCTTTATTAGATATACGGCTGTAATCTTCAATACTTACCGCCGAAAGTGAATTAATTGCAGAGCTAAGTGACGACATCGCTGCCGACAAAATAGCGACAACCAATAAACCAATTAAGCCATGCGGTAGGTAATCTAAAATAAATATAGGCATCATCCAATCAGGGTTATCTGCTGGAATTTTTGCTAAAAATTCAGGGTTACTCATTGCCAGAGTGCCAACAATTAAACCCGACACGCAATATAAAATAGTAATAGGGAAGCGCACTACACCATTTGCTAAAATCATGTAGCGTAGGTTTTTAGGATCTTTTGCACTGAGCGCACGTTGCGCTTGCGTTTGGTCACACCCATAGTAAGAAGCGTAAAGTACCACACCACCAAAAATCATCGGTAAAAAGCCAAAGCCATCACCACTAAAACCAAATGAATCAAACTTAATCGCTTCTAATCGGCTCGAATCAACATTGGCAATAAAGGTATCAACCCCACCTAAGTGATATAGTCCAAATCCAATACAAGCAATAGTACCCAGTACAATGATGATCATTTGAATTGCATCACCGTACACTACAGCTTTCATCCCACCTTGCAGTGAATACAAAACGGTTATAACACCAGTTAATACAATAGCTTGCCATGCTTCTATTCCCATGGTGCCTTGTAAAATAAGCGATACCGCGTAAATCATAATGCCGGTGGCAAACGCACGGCTAAATTGAAACACCACACTAATAAGCACACGGGTTGAGCGGCCAAAGCGCATTTCTAAATAATCGTAAATACTGACAATGCCGCTTTTATAAAGCTTGGGTAAAATAGTCGCTAAAATTAAAATCATCGCCAGCGGAACACCCAACTCATACGAGAGCCATTGCATACCACCGCCTTCACGCAAACCAACAAATGCAGGAGCCGAAATAAAGCTAATAGCCGAAAGCTGAGTGGCCATTACCGACAAAGCCAAAGGTTTCCAACCTAAGCTTTTACCCCCTAAAAAGTAATCACTTTTATTGGTTTGTTCGCGTAGCATAAATCCCATTACCAATAAGGCACCAAGATAAAGAGCAACTATTGAAAAATCTAATATATTCATAATTTATTCGCGTATTCACAATATGAAAACACTGCGCCTTTTCAAAATTAAAATACCAAACGGCTACCTGCCCTTACCTTTTTGAATAAACGAGCCTAGTCAAAAAGATAAACCTGTAGCTAACTTAGCTGAAAAATGCATCACAATGCAAAAAGCCTATTAACCCCAAAGTGAGTTAATAGGCATAAAGCATTTATTTAAAAGTCGTATTTAACTCTTAAAGTAACGCGTCGTGGGAGAATTGGGCGACCTACAAAGTATGGGTTATCTGCCGTTTGGCTGTTACCTAGACGAGGCGAACCTTCAGTAACACCGTCAGAATCAAACAGGTTAAATACCCCAACGCTTAAGCGTACTGTTTGCTCTGGTGCAACTTGCCAGTTATAGCCTGCATCAAATCTAAATAAGTGGAATGAATCAAGTTCTACCGAGTTTGAGTCATTTGCAAAGTTTTTACCGGTAAAGTTATGGTAAATCGATGCATCCCAGTTATCTGCGGTGTAGCTAATAGATGAGTTAAATAGTATTTTTGGTTTACGACGTAATTCGTTACCAATAATAGAAGGGTCTGAGTCAAATTCAGTAAATTCGTGATCGGTATAGGTCATGTTGGCATCAACAGCCCACTCATCGGTAATATCGTAACGACCGGTAAGCTCAACACCCGTTGCTTTAGTTGATTGCATAACTGGCAGCTCTAATACGCCCCCATTACCATCATTTACAAAGTCTACGCTGCGTCTGTCTTTTAAGTCAGTTCTAAATAACGCAATGCTGCCGCTAAAGTCGTTATCAAAAAACTTAACACCTAGCTCGCCTTGCTCAACAATTTCAGCTTCGTAGCTGGCAGGCTCGCCTAAATCATTAAACTGAATACCTCTAATTTCTGGGAAGAAAAACCCGCGAGATGCATTGGCATATACATTTAAATTATCAGTTAAGCGATATAACGCCGCTCCTGATACAGCAAATTCAGACGTGTCGACTTCGCCGTAAGTCATTACACCACTGCCCGTAGTGTTAACTTGTAAGTTAGGTGCAAGCGTTGGATCATCAGAAATTTGAACTACTTGGCTGCCTTCACGACTAATTTTTCCTTCAATTTCTTCGTAGCGAACACCAAAGTCAAAAATCCAATCGTCACTTTCCATTTGATCCGCTACGTACAATGCTCTGCGGGTAGCGCTAATGGTTTGGTTAGTATAAGAAATGCCTGGGCCACTAATACCATTTTGAGTGTACTGAACCTCATCGCCATTAACATCGGTATACGTTAAGTCGATTAAGCGAGGGTTGTTATTAAACTCACCTAAGTAAGTTGTAATAACGTTATCGTCGTCGGCTTCACTGTGCGAGAAAAATGTACCGACTGTAATATCGTGGCTAAAATCACCTACAAAAATACTTTTGATGATATTAAATTCTGCAGAAAAATCTTCAGCTGGGCGGTCGCGGTCTAAAATACGGTTAGCAAATAGTAAGTCATCACTTGCAAGTGCGACACCTGAATTAACATAAGAAAACTCAGCACCGCTTGCATCACCTAGCCCTCTGTTAGCTAAGAAGTCGTCTTGGCTTTCAGGTACATTAATAATACCGTCGCCGTCTAAAAATAAATTAAATTCGTGTTGGTATTTAGCGTATTTACTGCGCATATTAATGGCAAAATCGTTAGCGAGTTCTTTTTCAAACACTACTGAAATAGAGCCACCTTTAGTAACTACACCATCGCTGATTGGCGATTCATAACGACCATTTGCTGTATCGTACGTTAAGTTAGATACTTGCGCCGTTTGCAGTGATTCGACTTCACGACCATCGTTACCAATTAAGCGCTCGCGGCTGTCGCCATCAAGTGGAATAGGTAAGTAAAACTGAGCTTGGTCGTCAATGTACTGTCCGTAAACAGTAAATGAGCCAGAGCCATCATTAAATTCTTTACGAATATTACCACGCAACTGTGTACCTTTAGTCTCAAGGCCTGTATCTAAAGGGCCCTCGTCGTAACGGTAAAAACCAGAAAGCGCATAATATAAGCCGTCTTCGTTAAGTGGACCGCTCGTTGCAAAATCTAAGCGAGTACGCCCTTGGTCAGAAAGCTCCATTTGTACGGTACTTTGCGGATCATCACTGCCCGTTTTAGAAATATAGTTAATAATGCCGGCCACAGAACCTTGGCCAAATAAATTAGATACACCACCACGCACAAACTCTACGCGCTCAATACCCAAATCATTACGGTAATACACATCAAACGCCGATGAGTTTAAACCAAAAACACTCAAACTAGGTGAACCGTCGTACGACAGTGGCGTAAACTGAAACTGACCCGATGAAGGTAAGCCTCTTACTTGTAGGTTAGTAGCGACTTCACCGCCACCGCCTTCTACTTTAATACCCGGAATATAGCGAAGCACATCCGCTTGGCTACTTGAAGACAGCTTTACCAGCTCGTCTTCACTAATAGATGTTACTGATTGTGGAGTGTCTGAAATAACACGCCCTTTACTGGTACCAGAGACGATAATACGCTCAACGTTGTTAGCTTTTTTTGCTGTATCTGGTGCAGCTTCTTCTGCTGCATAAGCGCCCTGTGCGAGGCATAAAGATACAATAGAGGCGATCGTTGTTTTATTCACGGGTATTCTCCAATTGTGCTAGTTGTCTGTGTGTATTTACTTAGAGTGTGGCTAAGCAAAGCCGAAATAATCAAGTAAACATGTTAGTTTTTTGTTACTTCGAACAGGATTTAAGCACAGAAAAAAAACATTTACAACCCATAATGAGTGCTTTAATATTATCCAAATCGGAAATAACACACAAAGAGCACCCAATATGACTACTATAAACAGCGGTAAAATTGACTCAGCAACGGCTTCATCGCTTGCAGACCTTGCTACTAAAACACTTATAGCAAACGACTTAGGTGGCTATACAGTACCAACACATGGCCTATACCCGTTTCAGTGGAACTGGGATTCAGCCATTACAGCGCTAGGCTGGATGAAATCAGACGAAAGCCGCGCATGGCAAGAAATTGATGTGTTATTTTCAGGCCAATGGGATGATGGCATGGTGCCGCACATCTTGTTTCATAAAGATTCTAATACTTATTTTCCTGGTCCTGACGTATGGGGTTCGGATAAAAAAATTAAAAGTACATCTATTTCACAGCCGCCAGTAGTCGCCACCGTAATGAAAGAAATGCTTGCCAGCGCGAAAGATAAAGCACTTGCAGAACAAAAAGTTAAAGCGTTATTTTCACAAGTAGTTGATTATCATTTATGGTGGTACAACGACCGAGATCCTGAAAAAACAGGTTTAGTAGTAACCTACCACCCGTGGGAATCGGGCATGGATAACAGCCCATCGTGGGATGACGCTCTTCATGCTGTGCCATGTGTAGATTGGGAATATACGCGCCGTGATACAAGTCATGTAGATTCTTCTCAGCGTCCACATAAAAGTGAATACGACCGATTTTTATACCTTGTAGACTTTTTCAAACGTAACAACTTTGACAGCAAAGTAATCTACGAAACCTGTCCGTACAAAATGAATGACCTAGGTATTATTGCTATTTTGCACCGTGCAACCAAAGATTTACTCAAAATGGGTGAACAGCTTGGCTTAAACGATGCTCGCACTGATTACTTAGCACAGCGTTTACAAATAACAGAGCAAGCCATAAATACTTTATGGTGTGAACAAAGCCAGTACTTTTACTGCAGAGATGTATTAACTAACAGCTTGGCTAAAGTTAAAACATCAGCCGCGCTATTAACTGTATATGCAGGTTTAACAAGCGATGAGCAAACTAAAATAATTAATACAGCCACCGAAGATTTTATTGAGTCAAGCCAGTTTAGTGTGGCTTCTACTCACCCTAAAGAGGAAAAATACGAGCCACAACGCTACTGGCGTGGCCCGATTTGGTTACACATCAACTGGATGATAGCCATAGGCCTTAAAGAAGCAGGCTTTGCAACAACGGCTGACAAAATTCAAGATGACACTCGCAACCTAGTTGTTAAGTCAGGCTACTACGAATATTTTAACCCAGAAACAGGTGCAGGCTGTGGTGGTAAAGATTTCTCGTGGACAGCTGCAATTGCATTACATTGGCTACTTGACTAATAACTAAGGCAAGATCATGAAACACACAATATGCTTTGGTGAAGTACTGGTTGATTTACTTTCAAATAAATTGAGCCAAAACAGCAACGAACACGAAGCGTTTACAAAGTTTGCAGGCGGTGCGCCTGCAAACGTAAGCGTTGCTATTGCAAAGCTAGGCGGTAATGCCTACTTTGCAGGAATGCTAAGCACTGATAGCTTTGGCGACTTTTTACATAATGCATTAAAAGAGCAAGGTGTAAAAACCGACTTTATGCGTTTTACCAACCAAGCAAAAACAGCTCTCGCGTTTGTATCACTCGATAATGATGGCGATCGCACGTTTGAGTTTTACCGTGATAACACCGCCGATTTGCACTTTAGTAACGATGACTTTAGTCGCGAATGGTTTGAGCAATGCGATATTTTTCATATTTGCTCAAACACATTAACCGACAAAAACATCAGAAACACCACCGTTTACGGTGTTAAATTTGCAAAACAAAATAACTCAATTGTGAGCTTTGATATTAACTTGCGCCTCAATTTATGGCCAAGCGATGCCAACCCTCGCGAGCATATTTTACCGTTATTAAAAGACTGCTCAATTATTAAAGCCTCAAAAGAAGAGCTTGAATACTTAGCGGGTGAGCAATCGAGCGATGAGTTTATTGCCCAAACACTTAATAACGGTTGTGAGCTATTTGTAGTTACCGATGCAGGCAACCCTATGCATTGGTATACAAAAAATGCCAAGCAAACGCTTCACCCTAAAAAGGTTACTATGGTTGATGCCACCGCTGCAGGAGATGCGTTTGTAGGTGGACTGCTGTATCAACTAGGCTTACAAAACCTAACACCCAGCTCTTTTAGCGAGCTTTGCAACACGCCCGAAACACTAACAACTATTTTTGAATTTGCTTCGTTATGTGGTGCCCATGCCGCATCTTACAAAGGGGCATTTAACTCCCTACCTAACCAAAAGTCTCTACACGATTTTAGGAGCGAACTATGAAAAGCACACCTGATAACTTTAAAAGCCGTGAATTTTTAACGCAGCACATTAGCGACACGTTAGCGTTTTATGAGCCAAATATTGACGATGAACACGGTGGTTTTTACCAAAACTTTTCTGATAACGGTGAGGTATTTGATAAACACACGCGCCATTTAGTAAGCTCTACTCGTTTTGTATTTAACTATGCGCGTGCGTACCAAACCTTTAATGACGAAAAGTACCTAAACCGTGTTAAATCGGGAATTGAGTTTATTCGTAAGCATCACCTTGTTGAGCAAACAGGCGGCTATAACTGGTTATTAAAAGTTGAAAACGCTCAAGCTACCGTGCTTGATAACACCAATCATTGTTATGGCTTTGCATTTGTTATTTTAGCGTACAGCTGGGCATATCGCGCAGGTGTTACAGAGGCGCGCGAATACCTCAACGATACATTTCAAACAATGGAAACACATTTTTGGGATGCAAAAGCCGGTTTATATAAAGATCAGCATAACAGCGACTTCACAAAATGTGATTCATACCGCGGCCAAAATGCCAATATGCATACTTGTGAAGCACTTATTGCCGCTTATGAAGCCACAAGAGACGAAATATTTTTAAACCGTGCGCTCACACTTGCCGACAACATGGTTAACCGCCAAGCTAGTTTAATGGGTGGGCTTATTTGGGAGCATTACGATATAAATTGGCAGGTCGATTTAGAGTACAACAAAGACGATCCTAAAAATTTATTTCGTCCGTGGGGCTTTCAACCTGGCCATCAAACAGAGTGGTCAAAACTGCTTATGTTTTTAAATAAGCATAAGCCACAAAAATGGCTTATTGAACGCGCTCAAGCCTTATTTGATAACTCAATAAATGTAGCATGGGATAAAAAGCACGGCGGTATTTGCTACGGCTTTGCCCCTGATAAAACTATTTGCGATGACGATAAATACTTTTGGGTTCAAGCCGAAACTCTGTGTTGTGCAGCGTATCTTTATCAAGCAACAGGGGATGAAAAATATCAGCAATGGTATGACAAAATTTGGCAGTATTCGTGGCAGCATTTAGTTGATCATAAATACGGAGCCTGGTTTAGAATTTTAACCGCTGACAATAAAAAAATAGACACGATGAAAAGCCCAATAGGTAAAACTGATTACCATACAATGGGTGCCTGTTTTGATGTGCTCGAACTATTAAAGTAACTATGTAGTTATAACTTTTACAGTGTTGTGTAGACCTTTTAACCGCCAGCTTGGCGGTTTTTTTTGCGCTGGATTTAATTCACCTCAAAAAGGGTTATCAACTTAACAAAATAATATTTTTTTACAGCCATTTTTTTAAACCTAATCTTTTGAATACCACACCAATAATAGAAAATTTTGCACGCCAGCAGCGTATAGTAATATTAAAGATATAAAAATAAGAGAACAGGTAATGCCCAACGAGAAAGATCCCCACGCCATATGCACAAGCGAACAAGTTGCTTGGCCACGTATTGCCGCAATTGCTGCAATGCTAAGCTTTTCATTACCCACATTTATAACCGGCTTAGAAATTCATCAAAGTTCAAGTGTGAGTAATACACTTTGGGCATTAGTTATTGGATCTATCATTTTAACCGTAATTGGCGGTGCCATGGGCACAATAGGTGTAAAAAGTCGCTTAAGCTCTTATCTGTTAGTAAAAATAGCCTTTGGTAATGCAGGTGCTGGCATTGTAAATATAGCTTTTGCTTTGTCATTAATTGGCTGGTTTGGAGTAAATATTGACTTGTTTTCGAATGCAGTAGTACGCCTACTGAGCGCTGAATTTAATATTATTATGCCTGAGTGGCCAATTGATATAGCTGCTGGCTGCGCCATGCTCATAACCACATTATACGGATTTAAAGCTATTAATGTACTGGCCTCTATTATGATCCCCATTTTAGCTGTTGTGACCGCAATGATGCTATTTGGCGCATTAGATAACATGCCATTTATTGATTTTATTAATTTAGAAAAGTCAGCAGACTTATCACTTGAAGATGGTGTAGCCGCCATTGTTGGTGGCGTTATTATTGGCGCAATTATCTTGCCCGATATAACCCGTTTTTCTAAACAAAAACGTGGCGGCATATACACCTCTTTTATTGCTTATATGATTATTGAACTGCTCGTTATTTTTGTAGCTGTATTTGCAGCAGCCGCCATGCAAGAAACCGAAATACTCAGTTTAATGCTTGCGCTCAACCTAGGATTTTCGGCTTTTTTTATTGTGATTGCAGGAAGTTGGATTTTAAATTCACTAAACTTATACAGTACCGCACTCAGTGTAGAGGCAACTTTTCCGCATTGGCATAAAAAGTGGGTTATTGTTTTATTAGGGCTAGTAGGAATTGGCGCGGCATTTATAAATATTTTAGATATGTTTATTAGCTTTTTAGCATTTTTGTCAGATATTTTTGTGCCCGTTGCAGGCGTTATTATTGTTGATGCATTATTTATAAAGCCTGATGCGTACCACGCAAGTACGCTTACCAATAACGCGCGCTTTTCTGTACCTGCATTTACGGCTTGGTTTGTAGGTGCGGCATTTGCAGTGTGTAATGGGGCGATATTTAACGTGTCATTGAGTGGCATTACTGTTATTGATGCCATTATTTTAACCGCAATTATTTATACTTTTTTTGTAAAGGTAATTAAACCAAAACCAGTTAATAAGCACTTATAACTAACCAAGGCGCTTAATCAGCGCCTTGTTCGTCTTCTTCTATTTTCATTTCGTCTCGCCATCTTAGTTTTTCAAGCGGGTAGCCTAAAAAGAACTTGGCTCGCTCAAGCACGATACGTGTGGTTAATTTTTTAATCGTATAATTACTACTGCCCGTTAACTTATCGCACATTGCGTTAAGCGCCTGAATATCTGCAAAACAACAAAAAGAAATATAATCAATATCACCACTTAACTGCATGCAATCCATTATTTCAGGGATATCGTGTATTTCAGCTAAAAACTTACGCCTAGCAGCTAAATTATTGTCCTCAAGAGTAAATTCCATATAAGCAAACACATGTTCACATATTTGTTCAAGATTAATATCGGCATGAAATGTACGAAAATACCCAGCTTCTTTTAATGCTTTAACGCGTTGAAAACAAGCGCTGGGAGAAAGGTTTACTCGCTCTGCTAACTCTACATTAGTGAGATCGGCAGTAAGATGCACTATTGCTAATATTTTTTGGTTATATCTGTCTATTTTTATCGTTTTTTTCATAACTGGTTTCACATTGAAAAATAATTAATTTTGTAAACCTATTGTCAAAATGTACATAAAACTTAGCGCCTGCTAGATATTTTCACAATATGTTTGTCCTCATTTGAGGTTTTACAAAATATTATTTTGTCTGAAAAAGCGACAATGTTTGTACGTTAAAAACATTACCTTAGTCGTGACATTAGGACATATAACATGAGCAGATACAATAGAACAAAATTCCATAAAACGCTTTTAGCATCGGCGGTGAGTTTATCGTGCTTGTCACACGTTAATGCACAAGAACAAAATAATACAGCCAACACTATCGAAAAAATTTCTGTTATCTCTCGAGGACGTGTTGAGTCAATTCAAAACGTGCCAGACTCTGTTACCGCCTTTAGCGCCGATACGATTGAAAAATCTCGTATTACCAGCTTTCGTGATGTTGCTAATTTAACGCCTAATCTATCGCAACTTGATAACTTTAGACCCGGCCTTGCGCGTATAACTATTCGAGGGTTAATTACACCGCAAGTAGGCGATCCGCCACTGGCGTTTGTTGTTGATGGTGTAACCGCCCCCGATTTAGAGTTTATTAACCAAGACTTAGTAGATATTGAGCGCATTGAAGTTATGCGTGGCGCGCAGGGCGCGTTATACGGCAGAGGCGCTATTGGTGGCGCGGTTATTGTTACGACAAAAAAACCTATTGAAGACTTTGAAGGTAAAGTTAAAGGCTCAATTGGTAATGGTAATACTTATAACCTAAATGCAGTTGTGTCAGGGTCGTTAAATGATGAAAACACGGCTTATTTTAGAGCCGGTGGTTATATAAAAGATACCGATGGCCTTATTAAAAATACTTACACGGGTGATAAAGCCGATCCATTAAAAGAACAATCTGTATTTTCGCAATTAGAATTTGAATTGACTGAAGACACATCAATAAACCTTAAAGGTAAATACACGTCGAGCGAAGCGGGTTTTGCTTACTATCAAGGCGTAAACGATGACACTATTGAAGACTTCTCAATTAATACCTCGCAAAATATTATTAACGAAGACGAGCGTGATGTGTATGAGCTAAGCGCTAAACTTACCCAACATTACGATTTAGGTAAGTTTGAGTTTGTAACTGCCTACAGCAATTCAGAAAACGAGCACTTTTACGATGGCGACTACTCTGCCGATGCAACCTTTATTGACGAAGACGGTTTTTTTAGAGCACCGTTTGGTACTGAAGGATTATACGATGTTGAATCGTTAACTGTTGAATCTCGCTTTATATCTCAGTCAGATCAGGAGTTTAGATGGTCTGTGTCGGCATTTTATCAACAGCGCGACCGCGACACTGCGGTACTTTTTTACGATGACTTTACCGATGCACAAATACTCACCCGTAAAGACTTTGCAAACGATGAACCTTACTTATCTATTATCGATAATAACAGCAGTGATGCGTGGGCTCTTGCGGGGCAATTTAACTACGATATTACCTCGCAGTTAGAGCTAACCGGCGCACTACGTTACGATCACGATACCCGTGAATCGTTCGACCCAACTAATAAAACAGATACTTACGCTAAAAAGTCGTTTAGCCAACTACAGCCAAAAGTAACTTTAGGATACCAAGTTACGGATGACTTTTTACTTTATACAGGTTATTCGCACGGATTTAGAAGTGGCGGCTTTAATGAGCCTGCAGAAGGAATTAGCCGTACCTTTGATCAAGAAGTGTCTGATAGCTACGAAATGGGTTTTAAAACGTCTTTGTTTGATAGCAAATTAACCCTTAATGGTGCTGCGTTTATTATTGACCAAGACGATGCTCAATTTACGCAATTTAATGTAGATACCTTCACCCTCGAAAATCTATCAATTGATGAAGTACAAACCAAAGGCTTAGAGCTAGAAGCCGCCTATGCAGCCACCAGCAATTTAAGCATAAACCTAAGCGCCGGTATTATTGATTCAGAAATAAAAAGCTTTGCACTGCGCCCTGAGCTTACTGGCAGACCACAGTTTTGGGTTCCTGAATACAACTACAGCATATCGGCCAATCATAATACGCAATTAAACGGCCAGTGGTCACTGTTTTCCCGCGCGGAGGTGTTAATAGAAGGACCTAAAACCTTCAGCATTGATATTCCAGATGTAGAGTCATCACGCTACACCTACCTAAATGCGGGGGTTGGTGTTAAATCTGAGCAATGGACAGTGCAAGTTTACGTAGACAACCTCACTGATGAGCGTGCCATTGAAGATATATTTTTATATGGCGATGGGATTACTGAACTTGCGCGCCAACCTAATAAACCACGTAGTTACGGCGTAGAGCTAAGCTACGACTTTTAATTTCAACTCTCAAATAGCTGCTTTAAACAATCTTAAGGCAGCCTCTTTTTTTAGATAACCAATAGCGATACACACATGCAAATTCTTAATCGTGAACAACTAATTGATATTTTATACGGCTGCGCCATTTTAGGTACCGGTGGTGGCGGTGAGCTAAGTGAAGGCATAAATTACATTGACGAAGCCCTGGCATTAGGTAAAACGTTTAAACTTATTAGCGCAGATGAAGTACCCGCGGGTGAGCTTGTATGCACACCTTATATTTTAGGGGCAATCTCGCCACTAACAGATACGGAAGAGCGCGCTTACGCTAATCTCCCACGTACAGGTAAGCATTCTATTTTAGCGGCCTACGATCGCGCCCTTGAGTACATGAATAAAGAGTCCATTTACGGAACGATTTGTTGCGAACTAGGTGGCGCTAACACTGCGGTATCGTTTTATTTAGCGGCTATGTTTGACGGCTACATTATTGATGCCGACCCTGCTGGACGAGCAGTTCCTGAAATTACCCACTCAACCTATTATTTAAATAATTTACCTGCAGCACCAATTATTACCGCGAACGAATTTGGCGAATGCTTTATTTGTGAAAACGTTATGGATGACTTACGCGCTGAAACCGTAGTGCGTGCCCTTGCCAAAATAAGCCGTAACGACATCGCGGCCATT
Source organism: Pseudoalteromonas sp. SR43-3 (assembly GCF_014163875.1). NCBI lineage: Bacteria > Pseudomonadati > Pseudomonadota > Gammaproteobacteria > Alteromonadales > Pseudoalteromonadaceae > Pseudoalteromonas > Pseudoalteromonas sp. SR43-3. Next base: position 278,080 of record NZ_JACJEC010000002.1, read on the forward strand.
GATCATATTCTTCCTATTGAACAGATGAAAGATGCGGTTATTCACGGCACGATAAGTAAAGCATTAAAGCTTGGAAGAGCCATGCGTGAAGCCAATAACTCAAATGAAAACACTATTAATGTAGTTGCCGAGCAAGGTAATGGATTTGTCGCGTTTGAAGGCGTTGTTAGTGAGTTTGAATTTAAAACACTTGAAGGATTTACTATAGGCGAAGTTATGCTTGCTGGTACTGGCGAGTTTGCTGGTAACAGTTATAAAATTACGGTTAAAAACGAAAATATGGCTGCGTTTTTAAATAAAGAAGTCCACGTTACCATTCCTGATTTAATTTGTTGCTTAAACACACAAGCGGGTACACCAATCACTAACCCAAATTATGAAATAGGTATGCCTGTATCTGTTATTATTTTGCCAGCACCTGTTGAGTTTACAACGCCAAAAGGGCTTTCTATATTTGGCCCTAATTACGCAGGCGTTAAGAGTGATTATCGCCCTGCTATAAAGAGTTAACTATTCAGCTTTAACCTGAATTATTATAAAGCTTAGCGTGGTTAGCACTTAACCCGTTAAGCTTTCATATAAATAACTCACTTCCAATCTGTAATACACTTTTAATCAAAGTAAAAAACTATAATAAAAATCTTATATAGGTAATAATCTTTAAATTAATGGACTCAAGGATTATTTGGTATGCTAGGTTTTTGGTATAAGGAGTTTCCGCAATACCCTAAAGATCATAAAGACTTTTGGCGTACTCGTTTAATAGCCCACTCTTTACTAATAACTACGAGTTATTTTTTAGTTTTAACCCTCCTCAACCTTTTCTACTTTGAAAGCTATAACATTGCTTTAATTGATGCCTTAGGGCTGACTATATCACTAGGTATCTATACTTGGTTTAATAAAACAGCCAACGTAAATGCAGCAGCATGGGCCGTTGCCCTTATGGTTGTTAGCTTAATAATGATGTTTGTGATTTCTGTAGGCGGACATGCGCATTCTTTATTTTGGGCAACGTTGATCCCGCCTTTTAGCTTTTTTTTAGTTGGAAGAAACTGGGGAAGCCTATTTAGTGCAGTCGCTTTTGCTATTTGTGCGTATCTTGTGTATTTACAACAACAGCAAACTGTAACAATTGGCTTAGGCTCTTTATTTAATCTTATAGAGGTAAGCCTTGCTCATATTTTAATTTTTAGGTTTTACGAAAAAACACGGTTTTCGGCATACACTCGATTATCTATCCGTAACTTAGAAATTCAACACTTAGCAGAAACCGATAAGTTAACGGGGCTTTATAACAGGCAAAAATTTGATTTTGAATTATCACAGTTAATTGCTAAAAATGACGTTTTTAAAACCCCACATTGCTTACTTATTTGCGATATAGATCACTTCAAAAATATAAACGATACCTACGGGCATTTGGTTGGTGATAACGTGCTAACTGAATTTGCAAAAATATTAAAAAGCCGTATGGGAAATGACGCACTTATTGCGCGATGGGGTGGAGAAGAATTCACTATTATTTTATCCAACACCTATTTAAATGATAGCGCTAAAAAAGCCGATGACCTGAGAAAGTATATTGCCGAAAACACAGTTACAAATGTAGCATTTACTATAAGTATTGGATTAGCAACGATACAAAAAGACGATACAGTGCTAAAACTACTGGAGCGGGCTGATACAGCGCTATATAAGGCTAAAAATAATGGACGCAATAAAGTATGTGTTAGCGATAACGATTCAACCGTTATCGCTCAATCAACTTACTTAGATGGGTTTATAGCCTAAACTTAAGCGTGCTGCCCACAAGCAAATCCACAGCTCCACGCATATTGGAAGTTGTAGCCTCCAAGCCACCCTGTTACGTCAGTTACTTCGCCTATAAAGTATAGGCCTTTAGCTTTTTTAGCTTCAAAGGTTTTTGAGCTCAACTCGTCGGTATCTACACCGCCCAATGTTACTTCTGCTGTTCTATAACCTTCTGTGCCATTGGGTTTAATTTGCCACGCATGAATATAATTTACTAACTCATTTATTTGAGCATGGGTAAGCTGATTAATATTACAATCTGGTATCGCTTTGCTTTCGTGCAGTATTTCTATAAAGCGTTTAGGTAAAATAGTTGCAAGGCTATTTTTTAAGGACTTTTGGGCTTGCGTTTCTCGCCAATCAGCAAGTTGCTGCCTTAAATCAATTTCAGGTAATAAGTTTATAGTTACAGCCTGCCCTGCTCGCCAAAATGAGCTTATTTGCAATATTGCTGGGCCCGATAACCCTCGGTGAGTAAAGAGGATGTTTTCTTTAAATACGGTGCCGTCTTCGCTTGAAACTTCACAAGGGATACTAATTCCCGAGAGCCCTTCAAAACGCTCTTTATCATGCTGATGCAAAGTAAACGGCACAAGTGCAGCCATAGTTGGTAACACGCTTAAGCCAAACTGCTCTGCAATTTTATAACCTATTGGTGTAGCCCCTAGTTTTGGCATAGTTAAGCCACCTGATGCTATAACTAACGACTCACAGCTTAAGGTTTCTTGCTCTGTGGTAACGCTATAGCCGGTTTCGGTTTTTGATACGCTGATCACTTCACTGCGTAGTTTTATATTTACCCCGGCCCACTCACATTCGGTCAGTAAAATATCAACAATGTCTTGTGCATTGTTATCGCAAAAAAGCTGACCTAGTGTTTTATGGTGATACGCCAAGCCATGTCTGTCTACCAGCTCAATAAAGTCATGCTGTGTATAGCGACTTAAACATGATTTAACAAAATGAGCATTTGCGCATAAGTAGTTATCAGGGGTTGCGTTTTCATTTGTAAAATTACAACGCCCACCACCACTTATTAAAATTTTACGACCTGGTTTTTTCCCCATATCAAGTACTGTAACGCTTCGGCCACGGTATCCAGCTTGCGCTGCACACATTAATCCTGCAGCTCCCGCACCTATTACAATTACATCTACTTGACTCATTATTTTACCCTACTAAAAAATTTTTCCGATTATAGCAAAGTTTGATAGCTAACAACGTAGCATTTAAATTATTAGCAATAACACAACAAAAACGCATCAGTAATAAGTCGGGAATAATTACCCGCACAATAAACCAACCCTTTATACTTATTTTTAATTTATATTACAAATACTAAACAACGAGTAAACCGCTAAAAACCTGAGTTATAACTAAATGAAAGAGGTACATAATAAATTGATATTTTAACCTAGTTAACAGATCGTTTACTTTTGTTCCCGCATCGTGATCCTACATCACGAAATAATAAATAAAAATCTAGGGATAATTATGACAACAAGTAAAACTTTTAAAAGATGCGCAATTGCAATTACAGTTAGTACGCTTTTTGCTGCAACATCTGGCATGGCTCAATCAGTTTCAAGTTCAATGGCTGAAACATCGGCTAAACTACAAAGCCAAGGCGGTTTCGAAACTCAGTTCATTATTAAATATAAAAATAATAACGAAATGGCGAGCCTCTCAACTGCAGACGCAAGCCCAGCTAGCATGAAAAAGCGCGCACAAAGCTTTGTTAAAAACTTCGCTTCTAAAAAAGGCAAAGTAAAAGCAAAATACGTTCGTGCAATGGCACTTAATAATCATCACGTAATGCGTGCTGATAAAAAATTAAGTGCGGCTGAGGCCCAAGAGTTTATGCAAGAAATGGTTGATTCTGGCAATGTTGAATACATTGAAGTGGATCAAATGCTAAAGCCGTTTTCAACTCCTAACGATCCACGTTTTGATGACCAATGGCACTACTACGAGCAAGCCGGTGGTTTAAACTTACCGACCGCATGGGATACCGCAACGGGTAGCGGTGTAGTTGTAGCTGTACTAGATACGGGCTACCGCCCTCATGCTGATTTAAACGCTAATATTTTACCGGGTTACGATATGATCTCTAACCTTTCGGTAGCTAATGACGGTGGTGGTCGCGATAGCGATGCACGTGATCCTGGTGATGCAGTTGCTGCGAATGAATGTGGTACTAACGGTGCACAAAACTCTAGCTGGCATGGCACGCACGTAGCCGGCACAGTTGCTGCGGTAACCAATAACGGTGAAGGTGTTGCAGGCGTAGCTTATAACGCAAAAGTAGTGCCTGTTCGTGTACTAGGTAAGTGTGGTGGTTTAACCTCTGATATTGCAGACGGTATTATTTGGGCATCTGGTGGAAGTGTTTCAGGTATTCCTGCTAACTCAAACCCTGCTGATGTAATTAATATGAGTTTAGGTGGGAGCGGTTCATGTAGCTCTACAACTCAAAATGCAATTAACACAGCACGTAGTAACGGCACTGTGGTAGTTATTGCTGCAGGTAACGATAACGATAACTCAGCAAACTACAACCCAGGTAACTGTAACGGTGTAGTAAACGTAGCCTCAGTGGGCCGTAATGGCGGCAGAGCTTATTACTCAAACTACGGTAGCAATATTGATGTTGCAGCACCAGGTGGCGCACAAAGCTTTGCAAACGACTCTGAAGGCGTTCTATCAACTTACAATTCAGGTTCGTCTACACCTTCAAGCGACAGCTATGGCTTTTCACAAGGTACATCAATGGCTGCGCCCCACGTAGCAGGTGTTGCGGCACTTATTAAGCAAGCAAAGCCAGATGCAACGCCTGACGAAATAGAAAGTATTTTAAAATCAACTACCCGTTCGTTCCCTGCAACATGTACTAGCTGTGGTACGGGTATTGTTGATGCTGCCGCAGCTGTTGCAGCAGCAAGTGGCGGCACTACTCCACCTACCGGTGGCGATAGCGAGCTTATTAATGGTGAAGCTAAAACAGGTTTAAGTGGGGCTGCAAATGCACAAGCATTTTACACGATGACAGTACCAAGCGGTGCAACTAACGTAACATTCACTATGAGTGGTGGTACTGGCGATGCTGATTTATACGTACGTGCAGGCAGTAAACCTACAACTACTACCTATGATTGTCGTCCATATAAAGGCGGTAATAGCGAAGAGTGTTCTATTGATAACCCTACTGCGGGAACTTACCACGTAATGCTTAACGGCTACTCTGCGTATTCAGCTGTTACCTTGGTAGGTAATATTACTGGTGGTTCATCATCGGGTGGCGGTTCAGGTACTCCACAAGCAGGTGGCGGCACTATAAGCGATGTGTCAGCCAATACTGGGCAGTGGAAACATTACACGTTAGATGTACCAGCTGGAATGACTACGTTTACAGTAACAACATCGGGTGGCAGTGGCGATGCTGATTTATTTGTAAAATACGGTAGCCAACCAACAGCAAGCTCATACGATTGCCGCCCTTATAAAAATGGCAATGCAGAAACATGTACATTTACTAATCCACAAGCAGGTACTTGGCACTTAAGCGTTAACGCTTATAGCACTTTCTCTGGTTTAACGCTTAGCGGGCAATACCAACCGTAATTTAAAGTTTGGGCCTTTAATAAAAAAACCGATGTTGCTGCCAACATCGGTTTTTCAATAATAACTAGCAGATTAGTTAAAACTAAAATCTACACTTTATTACTGTTATAGCTTCTCTAGTACTGATTCTGCGCGGCTTACAACAAACTCTTTATCTTGTTCTACAAATAAACCTGTTACTAGCGCATTTTCAATAATCATAGCGTAACGCGTTGAACGTATACCACCAAAACTAGCAGTATCTTTATCAAGCCCTAAAGATTTAGTGAAACTTCCATCGCCATCCCCAAGCATTGTAATTTCTTGCGCGTTTTGTGAGTCACCCCATGCTTTCATAACAAATGCATCATTAACAGATACACAGTAAATAGCATCAACACCTTTTGCTTTAATTTTATCAGCAAGGGTAATAAATTCAGGTAAATGGGCATTTGAACACGTTGGTGTAAACGCACCTGGTACTGCAAATAACACGACTTTTTTACCTTCAAACAATTCTTTATTTGTAAGAGATTGCATACCGTCGTCAGTTAATTGCGTTAACGTCACTGCTGGTAATTCTTGGCCTTGCTCAATCATGGTAATTCCTTGAAAAGATTAATACAGAATAAGTAACAATCGTACTACGTAGCCTACACTACTAGGTATAAAAAGTACGGCTAACTTAGTAGCTCAAAATAGCCTACCATAGAACGAAGAATACGCTCTGTATTAAGGTAAATTCAAATCATTTATAAAACTTGAAAAATCATTACCTAGCTTTTCATCTCGCAGACTGTACTCAACAATTGCTTTTAAGTAGCCTAACTTGTCTCCACAATCGTGAGAGCGACCACTCATATGAAATGCTTCAACGGTTTCTTGTGCCATTAATGCGTCAATAGAATCTGTAAGTTGTATTTCACCGCCAGCACCTACAGACGTTTTTGCAAGTAGAGGCCAAATATTCTTACTCAGTACATATCGCCCTACAACAGCTAGATTAGAAGGCGCTAAATCTGCATCAGGTTTTTCAACCATTGCTTTAATTGCAGCACTTTTACCTGGCATTAACTCAACACCGTTTATATCAGCAATACCATATTTACTAACGTCTTCTTTAGCTACCGGCTCAAGCATTATTTGGCTTGCTTGAGTTTCTTTAAAGCGTTTAATCATGGCCGCTAAGTTTTCAGTTTCTTGATCCGCAGTATAGGCATCAAGTATCACATCAGGCAGGAGCACAACAAAGTTGTTATCACCAACTATTGGTTTAGCGCATAAAATAGCATGCCCTAGCCCTTTAGCTTCACCTTGGCGTACACTCATAATAGTTACATCAGGCGGACAAATAGAGCGAATTTCATCTAATAAAGCTCGTTTAACACGCTTCTCAAGAGTCGCTTCTAGTTCATAACTTGTATCAAAGTGGTTTTCGATTGCATTTTTAGAGCTATGTGTAACTAATACAATATCTTTAATACCAGCGGACACACATTCGCTGACAATATATTGAATTAGAGGCTTATCGACTATCGGGAGCATTTCTTTTGGGATAGCTTTTGTCATAGGGAGCATTCTCGTCCCTAAGCCAGCTACTGGAATTACAGCTTTCATATCTGTCCTTAGTGATTAAGTTTGTAAATAATATCAATTCGCTTAATTAAGTGATCTATTTTGAGGATGGAAAAACGTGTTGATAGCTAGGCAAAAAATTCGCTACTTAGTTGTTCTAAATAAGAATTTTTAACACCGGTAGCGACACGTTTAGCCCCGCAAAATAATTAAGTATTATTGCGTATTGGTACAAACTAGCAGATACAAAATAGATACCAGCTGAATAAAGTTACCTCTTTTGAAGAAGTAAATTTGAAGCTGTTTATTAAATAAAGACTCTACATTTTTGGTTATTTAAAATGAGCAGGTAAGTTATGAAGTTTATTAATGATTTTGTTGTGGGGTGAGATTACATTAGCTAAATGAAAAAAGCCTGGGTTTGCTATAAATAACAAACCCAGACCAATAAATTTCTAACTAAAGGTAGCGTTGCAAAACCTTTTTATAATTAAAGACCTGCACGATCTTTAATTACTGCAATAAGTGGTGAGCTGGCAAAATTCCCTTCAGCCCAAGCAATATCAGCACCATCTGTTAACGCACTTTTTGATAAGTTTTTAACTATATACTCACCAGTATCTACTGCATTACTAGCAACAGCATGACGTAATAAGTTATTACCATTACATTGTACTGCATCATAAATATTACGAATTTTTACACGAGAGCTTTTAAGCTTGCTGCGTAATCGGTTTTTATCGTCTGCCGCAATATATTCACAAATAGATACTTCTAATTGATCTTCAGCATTTACAGGTGCTGTATACGAAAACGAACTAACAGCTACAACGGCAGTAAGTGCAACTAGCTTTGGTAATTTAAACATGACAAACCCTTTATAATGCTTTGTTCTTATATAGACTATCGAATATTATATCAATCTATCAAAATTTACGCAATAATGTTAACGTTCTTTATATAAAGTTACGAATTTATAACTAGATAAATTCTTGTCATCCGGATGGTTTTCTTGCTCTTCTTTCACGTACCAATTAGCAACTTTATTGTAATCAGGAAACTGTGTATCGCCTTTAACATCTAAATCAATAAAAGTTAGATACAGGCGCTCTGCTTTTGGTAAAAATTGCTCATAGATATTACCACCACCAATAATCATTACTTCTTCAGCAGTAGCAACGAGTTCTAATGCGGCATCTGGCGTAGTTACTACTTCAATACCCTGTGCAGTATATTCGCTGTTTCGAGTAATAATAATATTACGGCGCCCAGGTAATGGACGGCCTATAGACTCAAAAGTTTTACGACCCATGATCACAGGCTTACCCGTAGTGACCTTTTTAAAATGCTGAAGATCTGCAGGTAAATGCCATGGCATTTTATTATCTAGACCAATTACACGGTTATTTGCCATTGCTGCTATCATTGAAATTATCATAATAAACACCTAGTACTTTATTCTTAAACAAAGAAAAAGGAGCATAAGCTCCTTTTTAGTAAATTCTATTTAATTAACGCTCGTAGACAACTTCTACGTCGTAATCATCTTCATCCCAGTCATCCCAATCATCATCATTGCCCTTACCTTTAGTGGCTTTTTCATGATAGGTATCCCACTTAAATTCAACTTCTTCATCTTCCACTTGTACAAACTTCTCTTTAGGCATGCTATCAAGTAGTGTCATTATGTTGTGGATTAATGGTTGAGTGTTAAGTTTATTAATTGCTGAAATGTGATAGATATTTTCAGTTTCGCCCAGCTCTTCTGCAATCGATTCGCATAACGCTTTTGCTTCATCCTCTGGTAATAAATCTATTTTATTAAATACTAACCAGCGTGGCTTCTCAGCTAATTTAGGGCTGTATTGGTGCAGTTCGTTAATAATCGAAAACGCATTATCAACAGGGTTTGAACCATCTACCGGCATTACATCAATGATGTGTAATAACACACGACAACGCTCTAAATGTTTCAAAAAGCGAATACCTAGGCCTGCGCCATCAGATGCACCTTCAATTAGACCCGGAATATCGGCTATAACAAATGATTTATTTGCTTCAGGACGTACTACACCTAAATTAGGAATAAGCGTCGTGAATGGGTAATCAGCTACTTTTGGTCTTGCTGCAGATACACTGCGGATAAACGTAGATTTACCGGCATTTGGCAATCCAAGTAAACCAACATCAGCTAATAATAGTAACTCTAATTTTAAGTTACGTACTTCACCTGGTGTGCCTAATGTTTTTTGACGAGGTGCTCGGTTAGTACTTGATTTAAAACGCGCATTCCCCAAGCCGTGGAAACCACCTTTTGCAACCAAAATTCGTTGACCATGTTGCGTTAAATCGCCAAGTCCCTCTTGGGTATCAACATCCATGATGCGCGTGCCCACAGGCACCATAACAAATAAGTCATCAGCTTTTCGGCCTGTACAGTTACGGCTACGACCGTTAGTACCACGTTCAGCTCTATGGAAGCGCTCAAACTGATAATCAATTAAGGTATTTAAGTTTTCATCAGCTTGTAGATAAACACTACCACCGTCTCCACCGTCACCGCCGTCTGGTCCACCATCTGGAACATATTTTTCACGACGGAAAGACACGATGCCGCTGCCACCGTCTCCAGCTTCTGCGCGAATTTCTACTTCATCTACAAACTTCATGATTACTCACTTTAGGGATTGGCTTGTTTAATAACTCTATTATATACCCAAGCCAACACAAATGCAGGCTTGGGTATATATTGGCTGACTACAAAACAAAAAACCCCGCAAAGGCGGGGTTTTTAACTACCTTACTGATTACTCAGTTACGATAGTTACGTATTTACGGTTTAAAGGACCTTTTTGTTCAAACTGAACTTTACCATCTGCTTTTGCGAAGATAGTGTGGTCTTTACCGATACCTACGTTAGTACCAGGGTGGAAACGAGTTCCACGCTGACGAACAATGATGCTACCCGCTAGAACTGATTCGCCACCAAAACGCTTAACACCTAGGCGTTTGCTTTCTGAATCGCGACCGTTACGAGTACTACCAGCTGCTTTTTTATGTGCCATTTCTAAGTACCTCTAATTAAGCGCTAATGCTAGTGATTTTAACTTCAGTGAACCATTGACGATGGCCCATTTGCTTACGAGAATGCTTACGGCGTCTAAATTTAACAACCTTAATCTTCTCACCGCGACCATGTGAAACAACCTCAGCTGTTATCTTGCCACCGTTTACGAACGGTACACCGATCTCGATTTTCTCACCATCAGCAACTAAAAGTACTGAATCAAATTCTACTGCCGCACCAGTTTCAACGTCTAATTTTTCAAGACGAATCGTTTGACCTTCAGTCACACGATGCTGTTTACCACCACTTTGGAAAACCGCGTACATAATTAACTCCGTCTGTGCACCCTCAAATCGGCGCAACTAAAATATTCTTCGATAGGGCGCGAAGTTTACGCTAACGCGAAATAACTAGCAAGCCTATTTTGTAATTAAAATGAATAAAAAGTAGCTGCTTTGAGAGCAATTCAATATTTACCCCATTTTATATTAATTGGCCCTTTTGCCAAGCGCTTTTTAACTCTTAGCCGAAATAAATTAATGTACTCAAATATGACCCTCACAGCTCAATATCTAAGCACACCATAAACTCTATATTGATTATCAATTAATCAGTTATCTTGGCTAATTCAGTCTAAATTAAGTACTTTAATAGTGTTTTTTCAATCAATCGTCACAAAATATCGAGCTAGTGCATTTTTTGTTGTACAATCTGCGCCGTTCACACATAAAAATTGGCTCGGAGATCAATGGATATAAAAGCTATCCAGGCGTTAATCGAAAGCGATATGAATGACGTCAATCAACTTATACATGCGCAAATGCGCTCAGATGTGGCGTTAGTTAATCAGCTTGGTTTATATATAGTTAGCAGTGGCGGCAAACGCGTTCGTCCAATGCTGGCTATTTTAGCAGCCAAAGCGCTCGGTTATCAGGGTAAAGATCACATAACACTTGCAACAATTGTTGAGTTTATCCATACAGCAACGCTATTGCATGATGATGTTGTAGATGAATCAAACTTACGACGTGGCACGCCTACAGCAAATGCTGAATTTGGTAATGCTGCTAGCGTATTGGTTGGTGACTTTATTTACACTCGCTCATTTCAGCTTATGGTTGGCCTTGGAAAAATGCAGATTATGCAAGTACTTGCCGATGCAACAAACATTATTGCTGAAGGTGAAGTATTGCAGCTGATGAACTGCAATGACCCAGATACGACTGAAGCCAGCTATATGCAGGTTATTTACTCTAAAACGGCTAAATTATTTGAAGCAGCTACAGGCCTTGCTGCCATTATCACAGAGCAAGACCAAGCGACACTTGATGCACTAAACCTATACGGTATGCATTTAGGTACTGCGTTTCAACTAGTAGATGACGTACTCGATTACAATGCAGATGCTGAGCAGCTAGGTAAAAACATTGGCGATGATTTAGCTGAAGGCAAACCAACCCTTCCGCTTATTTATGCTATGCAACATGGTAGCGAGCAGCAAACACAGCTCATTCGTGATGCAATAGAGCACAGTAATGGTATGGAGCATTTAGAAGAAATTTTAACTGCACTAAAACAAACTAATGCGCTTGAGTTTACAATGCAAAAAGCAGAGCTTGAGGCCGAAAAAGCCATTGCCTGTTTAGACTTTTTAGCTGAGTCTGACTATAAGCAAGCACTTATAAGCCTTGCCCGTATTGCGGTTGACCGCGACCACTAGTTTTAACTAGTTACACAGTGTGACATTAATTCTGAGCAATAAAAAAGCCTGCAAATGCAGGCTTTTTTGTTGCTTAAAGCGGCTATTACGCCATGAAATCAACACCTTCTTTGATGTCTTTTTTCAGAGTTTCAAGCATGTCATTTTTTGCTTTTGTTTCAAATGCGCTTAGTTCGCCGTAAGAAAGAATTTCTTCTACGCCGTTTTTACCTAAACGTACTGGATGTGCAAAGTACTCTGCATCGCCATTTTCAACAGCAACGTAAGCGTAATCTACAACTTCTTCACCTTGTAGGCCTTTAACTAAAGACATACAAAAACGAGCTGCAGCAGCACCCATAGATAGCGTAGCTGAACCACCGCCTGCTTTAGCATTTACAACTTCAGTACCCGCATTTTGGATACGTGGAGTAAGTGCAGCAACTTCTTCATCAGTGAAAGAAACACCTTCAACTTGAGAAAGTAGAGGCAGAATAGTTGTGCCTGAGTGACCACCAATTACTGGTACTTTTACAGTTGCTACGTCTACGCCTTTAAGTTCAGCAACAAATGCTTCTGAACGAATAACGTCAAGCGTAGTAATACCGAATACGCGTTTAGCGTCGTAAGTACCTGCTTTTTTGAATACTTCAGCAACAATTGGAACTGTGCCATTTACTGGGTTAGTAATAATACCTACTAACGCTTTAGGACAGCTGGCAACAATGCCTTCTGCTAACGTTTTGATGATGCCAGCATTTACATTGAATAAATCAGCACGATCCATACCTGGTTTACGCGGCATACCCGCTGGGATAAGAACGATGTCAGAGCCTTCAAGCGCTTTATTTAAATCGTCTGCGCCAAAGCCTGCAACTTTAACATCTGTTGGGATGTGAGAAAGGTCAACCGCAACACCTGGTACTACTGGTGCAACATCATAAAGTGATAATTCAGAGCCAGCTGGTAAGCCTGTTTTTAATAATAAAGACAACGCTTGGCCGATACCGCCTGCAGCACCTAATACAGCAACTTTCATTGGAATTCTCCGTAATTTGAGGTAGGAAACATTTGTGGCTCTTAAGATAATGAAATTAGCGACTAAAAACAAATTTATCCTGTCTATTTCAAGTATATTTTCGACCATAGTCGTAAACTTATGTGATTTAACGCATCAAACTGGCAAGTTAACTAAACAACTGCTGCATAATTATTCATTTTTGTGTAGAATTTGCGGCATAAATAACAAAAACGAATAAAGACTATGCAACCACAAGATAAACAAGAAGCACTGGTAAAAGCATTTAAATCACTATTAAAAGAAGAAAATTTTGGCTCTCAAGGCGAAATAGTTGATGCGTTAAAAGATCAAGGTTTTGACAATATAAGCCAAAGTAAAGTATCACGCATGTTAAGTAAATTTGGCGCTGTACGCACACGTAATGCCAAACAAGAAATGGTTTACTGCTTACCTGCTGAAATGGGTGTACCTACGGCTAAAAGCCCATTACGCCAATTAGTAATCGACATTATGCACAACGAAATGATGATCATCATTCGTACCAGCCCAGGTGCTGCTCAGCTTATTGCACGTTTATTAGATTCATTAGGTAAAGCAGATGGCGTACTAGGAACAATTGCAGGCGACGATACTATTTTTATCGCTCCTGCTAAAATATCTGAAATAGATGTAACACTTGAACGTGTTCGCATTTTATTTGATACAGTTTAATAGCAAACTAAATTTGTTTTAAAAACCCTATTGAAGGTGCAAAGAAAGCAGAGCCCATATCGGCTTGAGTAAAATCAAGCCAGTGGTCGTAGCAATCCCCTTCCCCTAAACGACTATTAAGTACTTTTTCAAATGCGGTGCCCGTACAAGCGCATGTAATTGATAACATTCCCTGCTCATACACGTCGCCATAAGGCATGCTTTGATTTAATAGTAGCGGTTGTCCGTGTTCGTCTTTTAGCTCACTTCGCGAAGCATGGCTGGTTTCGATCGCTGGGGTAATTAGCGTGTTATCAAGACGCGTACGTCCCATTATTTGCTCTTGCTCACTCAATGATAAATGCTGCCACATAGTTAAATCATGTTTATAACGCTGAACATGAATATAACTCCCCTGATCTTCAAAGCTACCAGGGTTGCTGATTAAAGCCGTAGCGCGCTTTTTTCTTCCATGTGCGGTGTCGCCACCATAAATAAAACCGTTAAAATCACGACCATCTAAAAAACGAAAATTACGAATTTGCTCCACCAGCTCTACATCGGGGGCAAATAATTTTAAAATTTGCAGCGCAAATAAATGGTTAACATCTTCACGGTCAGAGCGAATTTGTACAAATAAATCACACGGTTGTACGCTCATTTGGTGATCGCTATGGGTTATATTGGGAAAGCTCTGTAATTCGCTTGGAATGTATTCAGGGAGGATATGCGGCCAGTATTGCGCACCAATAGCAACCATACAAGAGAGCATTGATTCTGAAAATTGATCGCTAAACTCTTCTTCTATAGCGCTTACTTGTTTTAACTTTGCGCGAAGTGATTCGTCTTGACCATCAAACACATTAAAAAATAAGTGCAAACCGTGTAAGTTTGCTTCAGCACAAATCCCTGATTGCGCTTGCGCCATTGTTATTCCTTAGTTTTACAGATAAAAACACAGCGAATAACAAATTAATTACGATTCGAAAAAATTCACCGTGTGAGGTTTTATTTTTATTATAACCTGATCATTATTTTCAAATGACTGGCCATATTGTGCAGCAACTTCAATTTCTTGTTCATCAATAACAAGCGAATAAACATACGCCGAACCAATAAAGCGACGACTTATGATTGTAGCTCGCTTGCTGAATTTGTCACTTTGGTTATCTGCCACTAATTCTATTTGATGAGGGCGCACATATATAAGCCCTGCAGTTACATTATGCTTACTCTCAACATAAGATTCGACTAAACCAAATGGTGTTTTATATTCAGTTGCGGTTAACACTTCTGCGCTTAAGTATATGCCCTGACCCAGAAACTCTGCAACCTCCTTTGAACATGGAGCTGCAAAAAGCTGCTCAGGCGTGCCTTGTTGCTCAATTTTACCGCGATGCATAATGGCAAGTGTATCTGAAAACGCAAACGCCTCTTCTTTTGAGTGTGTAACAAACACAGCAGATACTTGAGTTGCCTTAATAATTCGACGTATATCGGCAATTAATTCAAAGCGTACTTGTGTGTCGATGTTTGAAAAAGGCTCATCAAGGAGTAATAAACTAGGTTTATAAGCTAATGCACGAGCGATAGCGACGCGTTGCTGTTGGCCACCCGATAACTGGTGTGGAAACCTGTCAGCACAGCCAATTAAATGTACAAGCTTAAGCATTTCATCAACGCGTTGCTGCTTTTGAGCTTTGCTCATTTTACTAAGCCCAAATGCGATATTATTTGCCACCGTTAAATGCGGAAACAGCGCATAATCTTGAAACATCATGCCGATGTTACGGTGCTCAGGTGAGACAAAAGATTGCTCATCACTCACTAATTTACCGTCTATAAAAATAGACCCTTGCTTGGCTTCAATTAAACCTGCAATCGCTTTTAATGTGGTTGTTTTTCCGCATCCACTCGCCCCGAGTAGGCAAACAATTTCGTCTTTACCTACTGTTAAATCTAAATCGTGAATAACCTTTGTGCCGTTATAGTGATAGCTCACGCCTTGTAAAATTAAACTACTCATTTAACTACGCTGCTCCATAGAACGATTAATAAAATACAAAGGAATAAACCCAACAATAACAATAAATAATGCAGATATTGAAGCAAGCTCTAACTGCTCGTCACTCACATACTGAAATACATGAGTAGCTAAGCTTTCAAAATTAAACGGTCTGAGCAATAGCGCAGCCGGCAACTCTTTCATACACTCAATAAATACCAATAAGGCAGCAGTGAGCAATCCTCTTCGCAGTAAAGGTAGATGCACTAAACGCAGCGTTTGCCCTTGGCTTTTACCCATTGATTGGCTTGCCATATCAAGTGATGGACTAATACGTAAAAAACTCGACTCAATTGCTCCGTGTGCAATGGCGTAAAACCTAACAATATAAGCAATAATAATAGTAAGAATGCTACCTGTAAGCAGTAAGCCAATATCTAAATTATACGGCTCGAGCGCTGTGTTAATGGTGTTCTCTAACAATGTAAGAGGTAACAAAACCGCAATAGCGAGTACTGTGCCAGGCAGCGCATAGCCTGTGCTTGCTAAACGCCCAGGAATAAGCGGATACGTTTGCTTTGCCACACGCTGATAAAAAACCACAAAAACACTCAATGTAATGGTTATAACACTTACAACCCCTGCCACTTTTAAACTTTGCCAAGCGTAACTAAAAAACTCAACATTCCATGCTTTATCAAAGTAGGTAATGGCGTAATTTATAAGTACTGCAATAGGAATTACAAAAGCGATAAGTAAAATAAAGCTACAAAATGCCGTTGCGAGCCAAGCAGACTTTCCTTTTAATACATAGAGAGATTCACTATTTACACTTGATTGGCGCTCAAATACCGCTTGATTACGACGACTAAAACGCTCTGCCATTAATGCTAAAAATAACAGCAGTAACATCACACCCGATATTTTAGCGGCCGCTGTAAGTGAGTAATAACCAAACCACGTATCGTATACGGCGGTTGTTAATGTACTTACGGCAAAATAACTCACTGTTGCAAAGTCGGCCATGGTTTCCATACTAATAAGTGCAAGAGCCGCCACAATTGCCCCACGAGAGAGCACTAAACTAACTTTAAAAAAGCTTTGCCAAGGAGATAACCCCATTAACTGGCTAGCTTGCACTAATTTGAATGACTGCTCGCGAAGGGCCGTTTTAAAAATTAAAAATAAATACGGGTAAAGCACCAAGGCAATCATAACTATGGCGCCGGGTAGTGTACGTATATCAAAAAACCAATAGTCGCTAGGCGATTGCCAGCCAAACCATTCTCTCAGTGCTATTTGTACAGGGCCCGCATAATCTAATAAATCAGTGTATACATAGGCAATAATATAGGTGGGCATAGCAAGGGGTAGCATAAGTGCCCATTCAAACTGTTTTTTACCCGGGAAACTACAGTAAGCCGTTAGCCACCCAAGTGGCAAAGCTATGGCGCAGCTAAGGACGCAAACACCTAAAACTAACAATACGGTATTGGTTATGTAATCCCAAAGCACGGTATCCCACAGGTGAGAAAACACCTTAGAGCTACCTTGTAGAGATTCAAAAAGAAGAAAAAACAACGGGGCCGATAGTATTAAGCCAGTCGACCACGCAAAGAGCTGCCATTTAGACAGCTTAAATTTATTAGTCATTAAAGATCGAACTTCACCTCATCAATTAGCTTAAGTGCTAACGGACGATATTTACTAATCTCATCAAGTGGCAAGCTGTCTTCTTTAAAGCTACCCCAAGAGGCAACCAAACTTGATAGTTCAACACCCGACTTAACTGGATACTCCATATTTAATGAGGCATACATGTTTTGTGCTTTGCTGTCGGTCATATACTCTATGAGCTTTAATGCATTTTCAGGGTTTTTAGCGTATTTGGTAATAACCGCACCCGATACATTTATATGTGAGCCACGATTAACTTGATTCGGAAAGTTAATATTTACGGCCTCTGCCCAACCTTTTTGTTCTTTATCTTCTAGCATTTTGCCAAGGTAGTAACTATTACCTAATGCCAAGTTACATAAACCTTCTTTAACAGCTTTAACTTGAGCACGATCGTTACCTTGAGGCTTGCGCGCTAAATTAGCCTTCACACCTTCAAGCCACTCTTTAGTTTGCGCTTCACCATGGTGTGCAATCATAGAAGCTACTAAACCTAAATTATATGGATGTTTGCCTGAGCGCATACAAATTTGTCCTTTGTATTTAGAGTCTGCTAAATCTTCATAAGTGAGCTTAGGTAACTCACCAACTCGCTCTTTTGATGAATACACATTACGCACTCGCTTAGTAAGCGCAACCCATTGGCCATCACCGTCACGAAAGGCGGCTGGAACATTATTATTTACACTGTCACTTTTTATAGTTTGTGTTAATTTTAAATCTTCTAATTGAATAAGCGCGCTAAAGTTAGAGGTTAATACTAAATCAGCTTTACTGTGCTTGCCTTCGCGTTTAACACGCTCAATTAGCCCTTTTTTAGCAAAAACAACATTGGTTTTTATGCCTGTTTGCTTTGTAAAGTCTTCTAAAATTGGCTGAATTAAAAACGGTTGACGAAAAGAGTAGATGTTAACAACATCGTTTGCAAAGACTGGTGCCGATGCAACTACCCCTAAAACAAGTGCAAATACTTTCTTCATTATTTCACCTAAATAACTGTTATTATCAACGAATTCTACCGTGCTCATTCTAAAAGTGCACACTTTAAATAAATGTAAATAACGCCCAAAAAGGAAATACGGTGTAAGAGATGTCTTACGGATGTGACAGCTAATGAGTAAAAAACAAGATAAAAAACAACCTAAAAACAGTTAAACACATGAATTATATGAGATTTATTTTTATTGCTATTGCAAAAACACTAATTGAATGTAGTTTTATCTCTATTTTAGTTGCTCTATTGCACTATAATTTACGCATCAACCAAGCAATGACGCTTATTGAGTAAAAGGAAATGGACTGCTTACTCAACCAACCAATGATTAGGTTATCAGGACAACACGGATTTTAGGACAGGCTCAGGATGAGTATCACAACGCAATGTTGTAAAAAGGACAGCGTCAGGAAGATGCGAAAAGGATAACAACAAGGCTAAGTTGTTCAACAGGATGTTGAAGGAATAAATGGACAGGCCTTTAAGGCAACACAAGGGATTGGTTAAAACAAGGATACACTAGGAAGTGTAATTAAGGATTTGGTAATAGTATTTACCCTACAGGATGTTTAGGAATTAAAGGATACAGGCCCGGACGGTCTACATTACATAGAACTAAAAAGTAATATAGTAATAAACATGGATTAGTGAAAATTGGAGTTGATTAAGTTCAATTGCAGGATGCAGAAAATTAGAAGATTCCGCAAGCGCGCCTAGAGATAGAGCGCGCTTTTCTTTGCCTAAAATTTGGCTGAGTAAAGCACTGAGCAACTATCACTAATCTTTACTGAGTAATATCGCGTCACAGCAAATCAATGCTAAGACCTTAAAATACTTTATTAATATTTTAAATTTCGCTAAGTTTTTTATTAATTGCGCCGATAACTAAATAACGCAAGGATCATAAATACTCAATGGATATGAATTTTAAAACATCTCAAAGTAATACCTTTTTATGTAAAGTATCAGACGCAAGTACAGCAAAACCAATTGGTGTATTTAGTGCCCAAACCCCCAGCGAAAATCCCTATAAAGCTTTATTTAACCCCAAAGGTTATAACTTTTTAAATATGCCAATGAGTGAGTTTAAAAATATACTTAACGAAATTATTCAGTTAGAACGCGACATTCGTATTAGCAAGTGGGGTGAAGGTGCTCGACCTGATGAGTTTAGCTATCAACTTAATAGAATAGCAGACGCAATTGCAACGACTCAATTTAATGGCAAAATAGACATTAGCTGCTACTTTTTAAAACGAGTTGAAGAAGCAAAAGAAATGATTGGTGAAGACTGTATCTCGTTTATTCAAGTGCATAATAGTATAAGTCAATTGTATAATACTGTTTTACAATTAACATCTGAAGAAGGCTTCAGAGCAATTCAAAATAAAGCACTTGCTCACTTAAAAAATCAACAAGCATTTGCTTAACTTCGTAAAATTAACCTTCTAGCGGTCGGCCTTTATTGCGCTTACCCAATAAATACGCATCACGAAACTTAATAAAATGCTGCTCTAATTTTGTCGATGCATCCATTTCGCCCGCAAGTGCTAATACCATAATAGCCACTTCAGCAGTGCCTAGTTGATGCGCATGAGGGGCTACACGTAATCGGTAATCAGATAGTTTATCAGCAGTAACAGAAAGTACAGGCAAGTTATCTAAATAAGGGCTTTTGCGAATCATTTTTTTAGCTTCGCGCCACGTACCATCTAAGAATATAAATAGCGGCTTTTTACCTGATTCAATACTCACTTCTGTAATGGCTCTGCCCTCTTCTACATCTTCTGCGGGAAAGACGACCATAGGCTGATACTGCGAATCATTTATTAAAGCTAAAAGAGCGGGGTGAGGATCTGTTCTATCCCATCTAAATGCGTGGTTATCTGGCACTATTTCAGCAATTAAACGCCCTGTATTAGAAGGTTTAAAGCTTTCATTATGATACATCAGTAAGCACACAGCGGCCTTACAATCTGCATGCTCAACACCTTTGCAAATACAGTAGTGCTTAGCAATCAGGCATTGTTCACAGCGATCTAATTTACCGCCTCGAGCATTAAACTCTCGACGAGATTCACTTATTTGTTGAGCGCGTAATGCTAGAACTGAGTTTTTCACTGTATTTACCTTCAATTAATTAAGCGCGCATTGTAACGACTTCTTGTTATTTAATCTTATATTTATCTAAGTTAAAAATAGACATAAAAAAACCCAACCGAAGTTGGGTTTTTTAAGCAAATACTAAAAAGTTAAATTACTTCTTTTTAGCTGCTTTTTTGTTTGGTAAATCAGTGATTGAACCTTCAAAAATTTCAGCTGCAAGGCCGATTGATTCATTCAATGTTGGGTGAGCATGAATTGTAAGCGCTAAGTCTTCACCATCAGCACCCATTTCAATACCTAAACCGATTTCGCCAAGCATTTCGCCCGCGTTAATACCGATCATAGCACCACCGATTATACGGCCACTTTCTTTATCAAAGATAAGTTTAGTAGAACCTTCAGTACGAGCAGATGCAATTGCACGACCAGATGCTGCCCACGGGAATACCGCAGTTTCAACTTTTAAGCCTTGCTCTTTTGCTTCTTTCTCAGTAACACCTACCCAAGCGATTTCTGGGTCTGTGTACGCTATTGAAGGAATACATTTAGGGTCGAAGAAATGCTTCTGACCAGAAATAACTTCTGCAGCAACATGACCTTCATGAACCGCTTTATGCGCAAGCATAGGCTGTCCAACTAAGTCACCAATTGCAAAAATATGGCTTACGTTAGTACGTAATTGCTTATCAACATTAATAAAGCCACGCTCATCAACGTTTACGCCCGCTTTTTCAGCATCAAGTAAGTTACCGTTTGGAGTACGGCCAACTGCAACAAGTACTTTGTCGTAACGTACTGGTTCTGCTGGTGCGTTTTTACCTTCAAACGTTACGTATAAGCCGTCTTCTTTAGCTTCAACACCAACAACTTTAGTTGAAAGCATTACGTTGAATTTTTTGCTTACGTATTTTTGGTAAATTTTGATAATGTCTTTATCAGCTGCTGGTACTAATTGATCAGCAAATTCTACAACATCAATTGCAGAACCTAGCGCACGGTAAACCGTACCCATTTCAAGACCGATAATACCACCACCAAGTACAAGTAGCTTTTCTGGTACGTCTTTAAGTTCTAATGCACCAGTTGAATCAATTACACGGTCATCTTCTGGGATGAAAGGTAAGTTAACTGGTTTAGAACCTGCTGCAATAATCGCGTTATCAAACGTGATAGTTGTAGCGCCGTCTGCGCCTTCAACTACTAAAGTATTGCTGCCAGTGAATTTGCCGTATCCAGATACAACTTTCACTTTACGCATTTTGGCCATGCCTTCTAGTCCACCAGTTAACTGGCTAACTACAGAATCTTTCCAAGTACGAACTTGGTCAAGATCGATTTTTGGTGCGCCAAAAGTAACACCGTGAGATGACATTTCTGCTGCGTCATCAATCACTTTAGCTACGTGTAAAAGTGCTTTAGAAGGAATACAACCAACATTAAGACATACGCCACCTAATGTTTCGCGAGATTCTACTAATGTAACTTCTAAGCCCAAGTCAGCAGCACGGAAAGCCGCAGAATAACCACCAGGACCACCGCCTAGTACAACAACTTGAGTTTTTAATTCGTTGCTCATGCTTTTACCTTAATTGTTTGAACGGGACACTGCCCTAAAATTTAACTGCCATGTTTCTGCAAGGCAGAAAGAGTGAGCAGCGCACAAAGTGATGCAATTCGTACAAAGATTGTATCATTGCAAATGGTAAAAATCCCAGCTAAAAACAACTGGCTGGGATTTGATTCTATTTATTTTATTGCGTATACCAATTTTACTAAACTGGTTACATTACCAACTGGCGAATATCGCTCATGTAACTTGCAAGAGTCACAGTAAAGCGTGCAGCTAATGCTCCGTCAATAACCCTATGGTCGTATGACATAGACAGCGGAACCATTAGTTTTGGTTCAAACTCTTTGCCATTCCATTTAGGTTTCATTTCAGATTTAGATACACCTAAAATAGCAACTTCTGGCGCATTAACAATCGGCGTAAATGCCGTACCGCCGATACCGCCAAGGCTAGAGATAGTAAAACAGCCACCTTGCATATCAGACGATGTAAGCTTACCGTCACGTGCTTTAACAGATACTTCCATTAGTTCACGTGATAATTCAATAATGCCTTTTTTATCAACATCTTTAAACACTGGCACTACTAAACCATTTGGCGTATCAACAGCAACACCAATGTTAATGTACTTCTTAAGAATTAAACTTTCGCCGTCGCTAGACAGTGAAGAGTTAAATGTTGGGAAGTCTGCAAGTGCTTTAGCCGCTGCTTTCATCACAAACACAAGTGGTGTGATTTTAACGCCAAGCTTTTTCTTCTCGCTAAGTGCATTTTGCTCTTTACGGAATACTTCAAGACTTGTGATATCAGCTTCATCAAACTGTGTAACATGTGGGATTTGTACCCAGTTACGGTGCAAGTTTTTACCTGATAGCTTTTGAATGCGAGACAGTTTTTTCTCTTCAATTTCGCCAAATTTAGCAAAATCTACTTTAGGCCATGGAATAAGACCAAGCTCACTACCACCTGCGCTACTGCCTGCAGATAATTGACCAGATTCAACTTGCTTAACTAGGTTTTTAACGTAGTTTTGCACGTCTTCTTTAACTATACGGGCTTTGCGACCAGTGCCTTTAACGTTAGCTAGGTTAATACCAAACTCACGCGCTAAACGGCGAACAACGGGTGATGCATGAGCATACGCGCTGTTTTCTGTGAAGCTTTCATTACTTGCTTTTGCAGGTGCTGCTTGAGCCGGTGCTGACTCAGTTTTAGCCGCTGCTGCAGGTGCTGATTTTTCAGCTGGTGCAGATGCCGCTGGCGCACTGCCTGCAACTTCAAATACAAAAATTAATGAACCAGTCGATACTTTATCGCCAGCGGCTACTTTAATTTCTTTAACTGTACCTGCAAATGGAGCTGGCACTTCCATTGCAGCTTTGTCGCCTTCAACGTTTAAGATTGATTGATCTTCTGAAACCTCGTCGCCAACGGCAACCATAATTTCAGTTACTTCAACTTCATCGCCACCAATATCAGGCACATTAACTTCTTTAGTGCTTGGTGCTGAACTTGCTGTTGAACTATCAGCTGGCGCTTCTACAGGAGCCGACTCTTTAGCCGGTGCTGCAGATTCACTTCCTGCTACTTCAAAAACAAACACTAACGAGCCAGTTTTAACTGTGTCGCCAGCGGCTACTTTAATTTCTTTAACTGTGCCGGCAAATGGAGCTGGTACTTCCATTGCTGCCTTGTCGCCTTCCACGTTTAAGATAGATTGCTCTTCTTCAACGGTGTCACCAACAGCAACCATGATTTCAGTTACTTCAACTTCATCATCGCCAATATCTGGTACGGTTACTTCTTTAATTGAAGAACCTGTAGAAGCAGCTGGTGCTGCTTCTTCAGATTTAGCTGGAGCAGCGGCTGATGTATTTTCCTCATCAGTGCCTTCACTCTCGCCTTCAAACAAAAATACTAAAGAGCCTGTTGTAACGGTGTCGCCAACGTTAACTTTAATCTCTTTTACAGTCCCCGCTTGAGAAGCAGGTATTTCCATTGATGCTTTGTCACCTTCAACATTTAGTAATGATTGGTCAACATCTACTTTATCGCCAACGCTTACTAATATTTCGGTTACTTCTACTTCGTCGTCACCAATATCAGGTACTTTAATTTCAATACTCATTGCAAACCTCTTATGCGTACAGTGGGTTAAGTTTGTTAGTGTCGATGTTGAACTTTTTAAGTGCTTCAACAACTACTGACTTCTCAACTTCACCGCGTTTAGCAAGTTCAGATAACGTAGCAACAACAACGTAGCTTGCGTTAACTTCAAAGTGACGACGTAGGTTTTCACGGCTATCAGAACGACCGTAACCATCTGTACCTAACACTTTGTAGTTGCTGCTTGGAATGAATGAACGCGCTTGTTCTGCGTAGTTTTTCATGTAATCCGTTGCTGCAACAGTCACAGAGTCGTTTAATACGCTTGTGATAAATGCTGTTTTTTGCTCGCTTTCAGGATTAAGCATGTTGAAACGCTCAACATCTTGACCATCACGCGTTAGCTCATTGAAAGATGTTACTGAGTAAACATCTGATGCAATACCATATTCTTCGCTTAAGATTGAAGCAGCTTTGCGCACTTCAGTCATAATAGTACCTGAGCTTAATAGCTGTACGTTGGCTTTTTTACCTTCGTAACTTTCAAGCTTGTAAATACCTTTACGAATACCTTCTTCAGCGCCTTCTGGCATAGCTGGCTGATGGTAGTTTTCGTTCATAAGCGTTAGGTAGTAGTAAATATTTTCTTGGTCGTCACCGTACATACGACGAATACCGTCTTGTACAATAACTGCAACTTCAAACGCGTAAGTTGGGTCATAAGAAACACAGTTAGGAACCGTGTTTGCAAGAATGTGGCTGTGACCATCTTCGTGTTGTAAGCCTTCACCATTTAGCGTTGTACGACCCGCTGTAGCACCTAATAAGAAACCACGTGCTTGTTGATCGCCCGCCATCCATGCCATGTCGCCAACACGTTGGAAACCAAACATAGAGTAGTAAATGTAGAATGGGATCATTGGTAAATCGTTAGTGCTGTATGATGTTGCAGCAGCAACCCATGACGACATAGCACCTAACTCATTGATACCTTCTTGCAATACTTGACCTGAAGTTGCTTCTTTATAGTAAGAAACAATATCACGATCCTGTGGCGTGTAGTTTTGGCCATGCGGGTTATAAATACCGATTTGACGGAATAAACCTTCCATACCAAATGTACGCGCTTCATCTGCAATAATTGGTACGATATTTTTACCAATGCCTTTATCTTTTAATAAGATATTAAGTGCACGAACAAAGCCCATAGTAGTAGATATATCACGCTTTTGCTCTTCAAGTAGTGGCTTAAATGCATCTACTTCTGGCAACGTAAGTTTTTCACTAAAACGTGGAATACGCTTAGGTGTGTAACCTTTAAGCTCATCACGACGCGCATGTAGGTACTTGTACTCAGGTGAACCTTCTTCAAGCTCTAGGTATGGTAATTCTTTTAATTGCTCTTCAGATACTAAGTCATCAAGACCAAGGCGTGAACGTAAATGTGCAACATGCGACATGTCCATTTTTTTCACTTGGTGCGCAATGTTTTTACCTTCAGCTGCTTCACCCATGCCGTAACCTTTTACAGTTTTAGCAAGAATTACAGTTGGACGACCTTTTGTTTCTTCTGCTTTTTTAAATGCAGCAAATAGTTTTGATGGCTCATGACCACCACGCTTAAGCGCAAAAATTTCGTCATCTGTCATATCTGCAACAAGGGCAGCTGTTTCAGGGTAGCGACCAAAGAAATGCTCACGAACGTATGCGCCATCTTTAGCTTTGTATGTTTGGTAATCGCCATCAATTGTTTCGTTCATCAATTGTAGTAATTTACCTGTTGTGTCTTTAGCAAGCAGAATATCCCAACCGCTGCCCCACACTAGTTTAATTACGTTCCAGCCAGCGCCTTTAAACAAGCCTTCTAACTCTTGAATAATTTTACCGTTACCCATAACTGGGCCATCTAAACGCTGTAAGTTACAGTTAATTAAATAACAAAGGTTATCTAGTTTTTCACGTGCAGCGAAAGAAATAGCACCACGTGATTCTGGCTCATCCATTTCACCGTCACCTAAAAACGCATATACACGTTGGTTTTTAGTGTCTTTTAAGCCACGACCATCTAAGTATTTTAAGAAGCGTGCTTGATAAATTGATGAAATAGGACCTAAGCCCATTGATACCGTAGGGAACTGCCAAAACTCAGGCATTAACTTAGGGTGTGGGTACGATGGTAAGCCTTCGCCATCAACTTCTTGGCGGAAGTTATCTAGTTGCGCAGCCGATAAACGACCTTCTACAAATGCTCGTGCATAAATACCTGGAGAAATATGACCTTGGTAATAAACTAAGTCACCACCGTCTACATCATTTGGTGCTTTAAAGAAGTGGTTAAAACACACTTCATAAAATGCAGCAGATGATTGGTAAGACGCCATATGGCCGCCTAAGTCGAGATCTTTTTTAGATGCACGTAGAACGATCATAATCGCGTTCCAACGTATAATTGAACGAATACGACGTTCAAGATTTACATCACCTGGGTAAGCAGGCTCTTGATCTACAGGAATAGTATTAACGTAGTTCGTGGTAATACCCGTTGGCATATCAACGCCGTCTAAACGGGCTTGCTCTAATACTTGCTCAAGTAAAAACTGAGCTCGTTCAACACCTTCTTCGCGCACAACTGATTCAAGAGCTTGTAACCACTCTTGTGTTTCTAGCGCGTCTACGTCAATTTTATTGACTTCAGACATATGGAGGTTTCCTTATGTTTAAAATACGAATATTGTTAATTTAATATCACAGCTACTTAATTTGTGTGTTCAAAGTAGTTATGTACTAACTTAATTTTGTTTAGTGCGTCTTAAACTACGTTCAATTCGCGAATGTTCTTTGCCTGCTTCAAGTAGTGCTTCTTCGATAAATGCTAAGTGCGCATTACTTGCTAAACGGGCTTGTTCTGGATTACCGTCAATAACGGCATCCATTAATAAACGCCTGTGTTGGGCTAACTGACTGCTAATATCTGACTTTTTTAATAAAACAGTTAAATTTTGCAATACATTTTGCTCAAGCAGCGCTTTCATACCTCTAACTAAATGCAGTAACACCACATTGTGCGAGGCTTCTGCCACGCTAAAGTGAAATGCATTAATTGCTTTTGCTTTTTGCTGTAAATCATCATTAACTAAGGCAATTTCATCAAAGCTTTGTTTTACTTTGCTAAAATCGTTGCTGGTCCCGCGCAGTGCTGCGTAGTAAGCAGCAATCCCTTCTAATGCATGACGAAATTCAAGTAAATCAAACTGCGACTCAGGGTGTTTACTAATCAAATCAAAAAGTGGATCAGTAAGCCCTTCTTCGAGCTGATTTTTTACAAACGTGCCGCCACCTTGGCGACGCGTAACTAAACCTTTCGCTTCTAATTTTTGAATTGCCTCACGCAGTGACGGGCGAGACACTTCAAACTGCTTTGCTAGTTCACGCTCTGGTGGCAACTTTTCACCTGGTGCTAACGAGCCTTCAAGAATCATATTCTCAAGTTGCTGTAAAATAACATCAGATAATTTTGCCGCTTTAATCTTTAAAGACATGAATCAACGTCCGCGTTGTATAAATACCAAGAGCCCATAAAACGGGGCTTTAAGTAGTATGATTTACCCAAAAGGTAAATTGGTCATACCAAAAATTTTCAATACGGTATCAAAAACACTATTAGCTGTCAATTTACAGGTAGTTTGAGCAATTAAAGTAGCGTAACGCATTTTGAACGAAGATCAAACAATGCGCAATTTACAAAAATTGTTATAACGTATTTGGGATGAAAACAATTGGTCTGACCAGAATAAATTAGAATATTAGCTCTATTTTATTGTACTTAAAAACTGCAGGAAGAGATTAAAGCACCTTACATTGCATAAGGTACTTTATTAAAAAAGTATTAACTTAAGACAGCCCACCAAATAATGTAAGCAACGCTATAAGTACTAAGTAAAATAATACATTACGCTTAACAAGTTTAATCATACAAGTGGCCTCGTAAGTACAGCCGTAATAACGCTTTTCAACTCGCTCTGCAGCAAGTGCAGTACATGTTACTACTTCGCGATTTGGAGATTTAAAGTTAAGTACGTAACGTAGCCAACAACTTGTGCCTTTATTAAAGTTACCTATTACTAAATAACCAAAGCTGGTGATGCGTGCAGGCAACCAGTCAAGCCAGAACAGTAGTTTATGTATAAGTTTAAAACGCTTAGCAAATATTACTTTATGATCTTCTCGTACTAAATCAGCTAAAGTACGTACCAGTGCATATAAAACTGCGCCCGGCGCACCTAAAACAACAAACCAAAAAATCACCGCACAGTAAAATCTAAAGTTTACCCATGCCAATGTTTGCCCAAAGGTTTCACCACCATCTTGATCATCAGTACGCTTTTGACCTATTTGCAGCGCATATAAAGATGCAGCAGTACCATCATCTCGCGTTAAGGCATTTAAGTAAGACTTATATAAAGCACGCTGCTTGGCACAACCAAAGCAAACCAAAAGCACAGCAATATTAATAGCTAACTGCCATAGTACAAAATCAGATAAACAATAAATAAACGCTATTGCTATTACTGGAAGTAACAGCCAAATTAAAAAGCCCGGAGCAGAACTAAATAAGCCTTTGTCACCTAGTAGCTTATTAGAGCGATTTAAATAACCATTTGTGTAATAGCTTATCTGCCAGTAATTAGACCGAGCTCCTAAACGCTCCAGAATTAATGCAATTATTATAGAAACTAAAATCATGGGAATAACTCTCTTAACTTAGTTGTTCAAGCATATTAAAAAACAATGGCCAATTAAAGCTACTGCCAGGATCGGTTTTACGTCCCGGGGCAATATCGCAATGCCCAACAATACGCGAAGGGGTAATTTTTGGATAGCGTTGTATTATAGATTTACTAAGTGTAGCTAATACTTCGTATTGCGCTAAAGAGTATGGCGTGGTGTCGGTACCTTCAAGCTCAATCCCAATGCTAAAGTTATTACAAGCAGATACGCCCTCAAACTCAGATTGCCCGGCATGCCAAGCACGTTTTTCAAAAGGCACGTATTGTATAACCTCACCGGTGCGCTTTATAAAGCAATGGGCCGACACACGTAAATTTTTTAAGTCACTAAAACTCGAGTGAGCATTGCAGTCAATGCTACCCATAAATAACTCATCAACAAAAGAGGTACCAAACTGCCCTGCTGGCAATGATATATTGTGAATAACCAATAAAGAAATATCAGCCTCATCAGGGCGTTCATCAAAATGCGAACAAGGCCGCTGCGCTACAGTACTTAAAACACCGTTTAAATCTATTTTCATGATACGTTTATTATATAAATATCAAGATATACATAGTACTGATGCTAAAGGATTTATTAAAACAATGATAGTAACAAACAGGTATAAAACCTTACCTGCAAATAATTCAAACCCACACGTAGGTGCTAATTTAAGTCCGCTCATGTTACGTAACTTTTAAAATTAAAAGCGAGGTATAAAACCTCACCTACAGATAATACAAACCCACACGTAGATACTAATTTACTATACGCGCTTATCTTTATATTGGTGAAAAGGCAATCGCTTCTCTTTCTTTTATAAACATAGTAAAATTTGCTTAATTTATTAACGCTTATGAGCATTCCATGTCTATTTCGCACACTCTTATTACTCAGCTTGTTACTCTAGCACTTAACGAAGATTTAAATTATCAAACCGCACAAGAAGGCGATATTACCGCGCAATTGATCCCTCAAAATGAGCAAGCAAACGCCAAAGTAATCACCCGCGAAGACTGTATTTTTTGCGGAAAAGACATCATCCTTGAAGTATTTAAACAAGTAGACCCAAGCGTTAAGGTTAATGTACTTATTAATGATGGCGACGCAGTTAAAGCAAACAGCACATTATTTACAGCCACTGGTTCAGCTCGTTCAATATTAACTGCCGAGCGAACTGCACTTAACTTTGTGCAAACGTTATCGGGCACAGCCACTACTACAGCACATTATGTAAAAGAGCTAAGCGGCACAACAACGCAACTACTCGATACACGCAAAACCATACCAGGCCTTAGAGCACTTCAAAAATACGCAGTAAAATGTGGCGGCGGTGCAAATCATCGTATTGGTTTATTTGACGCATTTTTAATTAAAGAAAATCATATAGCGGCTTGTGGCACAATAAACAAAGCCGTAACTCAGGCTAAACAAAATCACCCAAACAAACCTGTCGAAGTAGAAGTAGAGTCCCTCCCAGAACTTAAGCAAGCAATTGAAGCTGGCGCCGACATAATTATGCTAGACAACTTTAGCGTAGAGCAAATTAAGCAAGCTGTAATTTTAACCAATAAGCGCGCAAAACTAGAGGTTTCAGGCAATATGACCCTAGAAACGCTCAAAACTTATTCACAAGCAGGTGTCGATTTTATATCAAGCGGGGCATTAACAAAAAACTTACAATCAATCGATTTGTCGATGCGTTTTGAACAATTTTAAAGCAATAATGGGTAATTAATACCGCTAATTAATTGACAAGTTAAGTAAAAAAGCATTAAATAACCCAAAAGGCTTACTTTGTAACAAATTGTTAAATAAAATAGCTTTTTTATAATAAGATACGTGCTAAATACTAAAATAAAATGGTAGACTAATTCTGTTGTACTATTTTATTTAAAAAGGTAGTCATAAATAACTAGTACCTTTAGTTTTTAAAGACATAATTAAAAACTAAAGCAACTAAACTACTTACTTTATGCCTATACTATTTGTTGCTACAACATGTAGTGCATTTAGTAAACTTTTATAATTAGTACTAAACATAATGAATTCACATTCGGCTTTTGTGTTTCATACTCTAAAGCTAAAGTGTAATAAAATTAATTTTAAGTAAAACTGTAAAGTAAATCAGTTAAATTAAGTGAGGCATTTTGCCGCTTAAGTGATTTAAGTTACAAAAATCTATCCTTTAGGAGAGGAAACATGAAAACAATGACTCAAAAACAACAGGGTTTCACCCTAATTGAATTAATGATTGTAGTAGCAATCATCGGTATTCTTGCTGCAGTAGCATTACCTGCATACCAAGATTATACTGTTAAAGCTCGAGTTTCAGAATGTATCAATCTAATGAGTTCAGCAAAAACAACTGTTGCAATGAATGCATCAGAGGGCTCTGCTTTCAGTTCAGGTTTTACTGCCAATGGCGAAACTGAAAACTGTGAAGCTGTAAAGATTAGTGATACTACAGGTGAAATAAAAGTAAAAACTACAACTAAAGCTGGTGAAGTATCACTAACAATGACTCCAACATCTGGTAACGACGGAACTACTGCTGGTGCAGCACTTGTAGCTGGCACACCTCCATCAGGCCAAATTAGCTGGGAATGTAAAGTAGGTGCAGCTACTAGCAATAAATACGTTCCAAGCTCTTGTCAAATTTAATCTAAGTTAAAATTCTAAAAAGGTAGCTAATCTTAGCTACCTTTTTAATTGAAATTAACACTTGGAAATTATACATGGCAAAAAACTCAGGGAAAAATAAGCTAGATACATTTCAATGGATAGGTGTTAGCGCTCGAGGAAAACGTCTAGAAGGTGAACTATCAGGCAGTAGTATCGCTTTAGTAAAAGCACAGCTTAGAAAGCAAGGCATAACCCCATCAAAAGTAAAAAGAAAGCCAAAATCTTTATTTGGCTCGCGTATTCAAAAGATCACCCCTAAAGACATAGCCTTAGTAACCAGACAAATAGCAACTATGCTGATGGCAGGTGTACCACTAATTCAATCTATCGAAATGATAGGAACTGGGTCTACTAACAAAAGTGTGGCCAAGTTAATGGAAACCATTGCGGATGAAGTAAAAGCGGGCCAACCATTATCTACAGCCTTAAGAAAACATCCCCGCTATTTTGATGACTTATATTGCGACCTTGTAGCCTCTGGTGAGCAATCGGGTGCGCTTGATAAAATATTTGACCGTGTAGCCCTATATAAAGAAAAGTCTGAAGCGCTAAAAGCTAAAATTAAAAAAGCGATGTTTTACCCTATCGCAGTCTTAGTTATTGCGCTAATTGTTACCTCAATTTTGCTTATATTTGTAGTTCCTCAATTTCAAGAGATTTTCAATGGGTTTGGTGCAGAGCTGCCTGCATTTACTTTATTTGTAATTGGTATTTCTGATTTTATGCAAGAGTATTGGTGGGTTGCGCTAATTACCGTAGTTGCGGCAGGTTGGATATTTAAAGAGGCAAGTTTAAGAAGTTTAAAGCTCAGAGATGCTACAGACAGGGCTATACTAAAACTGCCTGTTATTGGCATGATTTTAAATAAAGCCGCTGTTGCTCGTTATGCGCGAACTCTTTCGACTACGTTTGCTGCAGGTGTGCCGCTGGTTGATGCGCTTGACTCTGCCGCAGGTGCTTCAGGTAACGCAGTGTACCGATATGCCATCTTAGATATTAAAGTTGAGGTTAGTTCTGGTAATCAGATGAACTGGGCAATGCGTAACTCAAAAATATTCCCTGATATGGTAATACAAATGGTCGCGATTGGTGAAGAATCTGGCTCACTAGACGGCATGCTTGCTAAAGTAGCGACTATTTACGAGCAAGAAGTTGATGATGCGGTAGACGGCCTTTCAAGCCTACTTGAGCCACTTATTATGGCTGTACTTGGCGTACTTGTTGGTGGCTTGATTGTTGCGATGTACTTACCTATTTTCCAACTTGGCTCTGTTATTTAATTACCAAGAATAACAATTTACAGGAAATAAAAGAGAGGCTTACTTTTTTGTTAAGGTATAGCTATTAATGCCTTCTCATTTACTCTCTTTCACTTCTCTTTGTGATAATAATTTCACTTAATTTTTAGACACTTAATCTTTTAGAACAGTTTTCAGGTAACATAATGCAAAGTATTATTGAAGTAATGCAAAGCCAGTTGTGGTTTTATTTAACCACTATTGGCTTAATTAGTTTATGTATTGGTAGTTTTTTAAATGTGGTTATTTATCGCTTACCGTTGATGATGCAACGTGAGTGGCAAAGCGAATGCCGCATATTGCTAGATGATGAGCTTTCAGCTAATAAATCTAAACAAGCCAATATCAATAAGCCTTTTAACTTAGTAAAACCCAACTCTACCTGCCCTAAATGCAAAACAGCCATTAAGCCTTGGCAGAATATTCCTATTATTAGTTGGTTAATACTTAAAGGTAAATGCGCAAGCTGC
Organism: Pseudoalteromonas sp. SR43-3; assembly: GCF_014163875.1. Lineage (NCBI taxonomy): Bacteria > Pseudomonadati > Pseudomonadota > Gammaproteobacteria > Alteromonadales > Pseudoalteromonadaceae > Pseudoalteromonas > Pseudoalteromonas sp. SR43-3. Next base: position 311,228 of record NZ_JACJEC010000002.1, read on the forward strand.
AGTAATCCTATTTCGGTCCGATACCCTGCTGTAGAGCTAATTACTGCCCTATTAAGTTTAATTGTTGCCTATAGCTTTGGTGCGACCGAGCAAGCCCTTTTATATATTTTTGTAACGTGGATATTGGTAGCTCTGACCTTTATTGATATTGACCACATGTTACTGCCAGATCAACTTACACTTCCGCTAGTATGGCTTGCACTTATTGCTTCTGTAATGGGTTACACAATTACACCAACCGATGCAATTATTGGTGCAGCTTGTGGTTATTTAAGTCTATGGAGCGTGTTTTGGCTATTTAAGTTATTAACCGGTAAAGAAGGCATGGGTTATGGCGACTTTAAACTACTCGCTGTATTTGGGGCATTACTTGGCTGGCAGTCATTACTTACTATTATTCTGCTTTCGAGCATAGTAGGTGCCATTATAGGTATTGCGCTGTTGAGCATACAAGGTAAAGACAAAGCGACCCCTATCCCTTTTGGCCCTTATTTAGCGATAGCAGGCTGGATCACTATGCTTTGGGGCAACCAAATTCAAGGCGCTTATTTTAATTTAATAGGTTATTAAAATGAGTGAGCAAATAACTAAAGTAAACAGCTGGGTATTAGGCTTAACAGGCGGTATTGGCTGTGGTAAAACGGCCATCAGTAACATGTTTGAAGAGCTTGGTATTACAATAGTTGATGCCGATATAATTGCGCGTGAAGTCGTACTCCCAAATAGCAAAGGGCTAAAAGCGATTACAGCACACTTTGGCAAAGATATTTTATTGCCTGATGGCACATTAAATAGAGCAGAATTGCGCGCAAAAATATTCACTAACAACAGTGACAAAGAATGGCTTAATGCGTTGCTACACCCTCTTATTCGGTTAAAAATACTAAACGATTTAAATAGTGCAACTAGCCCTTATGTTGTTTTAGTAGCGCCTTTATTATTTGAAAACAACCTTGATAAATATTGCGACCATACCTTACTTATTGACGTACCAAGCTGTGTACAAATAGCGCGTACAGCAAAACGTGACAACACAAGTCGTGAGCAAGTTAAAAGTATTATTGCCTCGCAAATGTCACGTGCCGATAAACAGCAAAAAGCGGATGATATTTTAAATAACGACCGTAGTTTAAACCTAGTGCATATAGAACTTGTTGATCTGCATAAAAAGTACCTACAATATGCATTACACAACAAAACTAACTCACATTAACACTGTCCTAACTCACACAAACTCGTATTTTAGTTAGTAAAATCACAACAAAGAATGAAAGGTGATGTAATCACCTTCTTTTTTCTGATAAATTGCTTACTATTGAAGGAATAAAACAGGTGCGCAATGAATATTAACTCACCGTTATTGAGAAAATTTATAACCCTTGGCCGCATTGATGCCGACACGGTTAAAAACAAACAAAATGAATTTGCCTCAACAGCTGAGCTTATTTCTAAATGTGGAAAAATCGATAGTAAAGATTTAGCTGAACAATGCATTGATTTGTTTCGCGTACCTTATTTTGATTTAAAAGACTTTGATCCTACAAGAATCCCGGCCGATCTCGTAAAAGAAAAACTTATACGTAAACATCATATTTTGCCGCTTGTTCAAAAAGATCGAAAAGTTTATATAGCAGCATCAGACCCAACAGATTACGGCGCATTCGAAAACTTTGAGTTTAGTACCGGTCTTTCATGCGAAATTGTTGTTGTTGATTATATTCAACTCGATAACAAAATTGAGCAGTTGCTAGATGCCACTGGCAGCTTAAATCTAACTGATGACGAGTTTCAAGAATTTGCTGATTTAGACTCAGAAAGCCAAAGAGATACAGCACCACAAGATGACGATAAAGATGATGCGCCTATCATCGTATATATCAACAAAATTTTAATGGATGCCATTAAAAAAGGCGCCTCTGATTTACATTTTGAACCGTATGAGCACAAGTACCGTATTCGCTTTCGTATTGATGGCATTTTGCATGAAGTGGCAAGCCCACCTAATACATTAGCAACCAAGCTTTCTGCGCGTATTAAAGTAATGTCGCGACTCGATATTGCCGAAAAACGCAAACCACAAGATGGTCGTATAAAGCTAAAAATTACTGAACGCAAAAGTATCGACTTTCGTGTAAGTACCATGCCTACCTTGTGGGGCGAAAAAATAGTAATGCGTATCCTTGATTCATCAAGCGCTATGTTAGGCATTGATGTATTAGGCTATGAGCCTGAGCAGAAAAAGCTCTACATGGACGCGCTTGCCCAGCCTCAAGGGATGATACTTGTAACAGGGCCAACGGGTTCTGGTAAAACAGTATCGCTATACACAGGTTTAAATATACTAAACCAACCTGAGCGTAATATTAGTACTGCGGAAGATCCGGTTGAGATTAACCTTGAAGGTGTAAACCAAGTACAAATAAATATTAAAGCCGACATGACTTTTGCCAACGCACTGCGCGCATTTTTACGTCAAGATCCTGATGTAGTTATGGTAGGTGAAATACGTGACTTAGAGACCGCAGAAATATCAATAAAAGCGGCGCAAACAGGTCACTTGGTTTTATCAACATTGCATACAAACTCAGCGCCGGAAACAATCACTCGTTTATTAAATATGGGTGTGCCTGCTTATAACGTAGCAAGTTCGATTAGCTTAATTATAGCCCAGCGTTTAGCACGTCGCTTGTGCCCTAAATGTAAAACGCCAGAACAACTTCCGAGTGAAGAACTGGCTCGCCAAGGATTTAGTGCCGAGCAAATTGAAGAAATGACGTTATATATGCCTAAAGGGTGTGATAGCTGTACTGATGGTTACAAAGGGCGTGTGGGTATTTACGAAGTAATGCAAATTACTCCTGAAATTGCCCAAATTATTATGCGCGGTGGAAATTCGCTTGAAATAGCAGAGGTATCACTTAAAGCCGGTTTTAATAATTTACGTTTATCGGGTTTACGCAAAGCAGCCGATGGCCTTACATCCCTTGGTGAAATAAACCGCGTAACCAATTTTTAAAGTCCCACAGTAAAAGATAAGGCTCTAAGCTCAGAGCCTTATAGCTAGAGACTCATATCTAAGTAATGTAATATGCACCAAAAATTTGTAGAGAGTAATTTATGCCTACTGTTGTAAACTGCCCAACCTGTAAAACTAAAGTTGAATGGTCAGAGCAAAGCCCATTTCGCCCTTTTTGCTCAAAGCGCTGCCAACTAATTGATTTAGGTGAATGGTCGTTCGAAAATAATAAAATTTCTGCACCAATCACCTCGGCACAAGAGTTTAGCCAAGACATGATAGAAGATATTGAGGCAATGATGGCTAAAAATGAAGATGACTTTTTTAAATAATTTATCTTCATAATGCCCTAAATACAAAAACCAGCATTACGCTGGTTTTTTAGTATTTACAAAAAAGTAAAATTAACTTTTTTGTTTACGGTGCTTTTTATTCATACGCTTTTGCATTTTAGCAAACTTCTCTTTTTGCTCAGCGTTAAGCACTTGCATTACTTGGTGTTGTGTTTTTAGTTTAATTAAACCAAATTGCTCACCTTTTGCATGACGTTCATTTAATAGCTCTTTTGCTGCATTTTCGTCAAATGTCGCAGCCGAAAGTAATGCATCCATTTTTGCTTTGTGCGCTTCACGCATCGCTTTACGGGCTTCTTTATCGTCGCCACGCAGAGCTTTCATTTGTGTTTTTTGCGCTTCAAAAATAGCCTTTAGCTTAGTTTGCTGCTCATCTGTTAGGTTTAATTTTTCAACGCCGCGCTCAGAAAGTAAAAAACGAGCTTGAGAATGGCCTTGCTTATGTCCGTCGCCTTTAGCTAACACGCTACCAGCACCAAGCGTTGCTGTTGCTAAGCCACAGATAAGTACTAATTTTGAAAGTGTGTTTAATTTAGTCATAATCATTACCTTAATATTGGGTTGGTTGTGGCTGCTAAGCCAGTGAGTTAACTATACCTAACTCAACGCAAAGTAACGCAAAGCAGTGTAAAGGTTGTGTAAAGATTCACCTTTGCACTATTTAGCGGGTAAAATAACGCTATAAACAACTCTAAGGGTTTGTAAATGAAACTATTAATGATTGATGATGACACTGGCCTTTGTGAGCTATTAAGTGAATATTTAACTGCCCAAGGGTTTGAAATACAAAGCGTACACGACGGTGAACAAGGCCTTAAACTAGCACAAGCAAATGACTACGCCCTTATATTGCTAGATGTAATGTTACCAACGCTTGATGGTTTTGAAGTACTTAAACAACTTAGGCAAACAAAACTCACACCGGTAATAATGCTTACAGCAAAAGGTGAAGACTTTGACCGTATTTTTGGTCTAGAGCTAGGCGCTGACGATTACATTCCAAAGCCTTTTAATCATCGTGAATTACTAGCCCGCGTAAAAGCGATAACTCGCCGTATAGAGCACATTAATAGTTTAAATATAGCTACAACGAGTAAGTTACTCGTTAATGGCATTACTGTTAACCTTGCAGCTCGAGAAGCCTCAATAGACGGCTCTACACTAACGCTTACTGGTACAGAGTACGAAATACTCACGCTATTGTGTAAAAATGCAGGTGAAGTGGTTAGTAAAGAGCAAATTAGTGAAGAAGTACTAGGTAGGCGCTTAGCTTCTTTTGATCGCTCTATCGATATGCATGTAAGTAATATCCGTAAAAAAATAGCAGAGCATATTCCAGGTGAGCGAATTAAAACAATGAGAGGTACGGGTTATGTCTTTATCCAAGGCGAATAAAAGCACTTACTTTGCTTGGTTAAAACACCCTGGGCACTACCTGTTTTTTAAAATATTTATTTGGTTTTGGTTAACTATAATCGGCACCGTTGCAGCGCTTATATTTTTAAGTAACATTACCGCTATTAACGCGGTAACTAACGAGCCGCTTTATGGCCCAATGAAAAAAAACTTAATATATACCGCCAAAAGTATTGAGCGCACTGCTATTAAACATAAGCGCAGCCTAGGCGATGTATTAGTACACCCTCGCCTATCAAAGCGTAAACTTTTATACTTAAGCGCAGCTCAAAGCGAAGACTCCCTTAGTAGTAAAGAGGTGCCAGAGAGCATCGACTTAAGTTTATTAAACTTTACTCAAAATATGTCACCACAAATTATTTTTACTGAAAAATATCAAGCCTTCGGCCCTGTTAATATAAACGTGCCTGAAGGGAGTTTTTATCTTTATGAAATAGATATTAACCATCAACCGCCGCTATTAATGCGCTTTAAGCTTATGCCTAATTGGATGAAAATAGTCATCGCAATTGTTGCCTCTCTTATTTTAAGCTTTGTATTTAGCCGTAACTTAATAGCCCCTATAAATAGTCTTAAAAAAGCAGCTATTAAACTATCAGCGGGCAACCTAAGCGCAAGAGCCGACATTTCTGTAAACCGAAAAGATGAGCTAGGAATACTTGGGCGAGACTTTAACAGTATGGCCAATCAGTTAGAGCTTTTAATTAGTTCACAAAAACGCTTATTAGCCGACATATCACATGAGTTACGCTCGCCCCTTACGCGTTTAAAAATGGCTACCGGTCTTGCGCAAATGCAAGCTAACGACGCTAGCCAATCGTATTTATTACGCATAGAAAAAGAAGCAAACCAACTTGATAAGATGATTGCAGACGTGCTGCAAGTTTCTCGCTTAGAAGCAAAAAGCCAAGCGCTTTCACTGCAAAAACAATCATTACAAATAATTGTAGATCACGTTATTAACGATGCGCAGTTTGAAGCAAAACAAAATAATAAGCAGCTAAATATAGTGGGCGCTGTAGAGGTAAATATTAATTGCGACGAAACACTTATTGCCAGTGCGCTTGAAAACCTACTTCGTAACGCTATTAAATACGCAAACAATACAATTAGCATTACTCTAAAGCACACAGATGCCATTTATATAGAAATATGTGATGATGGCTCTGGTGTGCCCGATGATCAACTGAGCAAGCTTTGTGAGCCCTTTTTTAGGCAATCAGATGCGCGGGATCGCGTAAGTGGTGGTACGGGTTTAGGGCTGGCGATTGCTAAAAATGCTATTACTGCGCATGGTGGCAGTTTAGTATTATCAAATAAAGAACTAGGTGGCTTGTGTGCTAATATAACCTTGCCATTAATAAAAGAGTAAAGCATGTTTTATAGTTCAGAAGCCCAGCTTGAGAGCAATCAAGAGGCCATTAATGTTTTTTATACTGAAAATTTAATTAAAAGCTACTTAGATACGCCATCAGGAAAGCTATTTTACGCATACGCAATCCCTAAAAACGCGACAACCGCAATAGTAGTAAGTACAGGGCGTATTGAAGGCCTAGAAAAATATAAAGAACTGCTATGGGAGCTGTATAGTAATAATTTTGCTGTGTTTATTATGGATCATCAAGGTCAGGGCCGCTCTTACAGGCACCTTAAAAATAAACATAAAGGCTTTGTAAAACATTATAATAACTACAGCAGTGACCTAAATAACTTTGATCAGCAAATAGTTTCAAAGCATTGGCAAGGTAAAAAAGTCATGCTAGCTCATTCAATGGGTGGCGCCATTGCTATTGATTATTTAGCAAAATTTGAAAATAGCTATAAAGGCGTGTTTTTGTCTGCTCCTATGTTTGATATTTTTACAAAAGACGTACCAAAAATACCAACGAAGTTTATTGTTAAATTAGCCACTTTACTTGGTTTACACTCTTGCTATGCATTTGGACAAGGCAACTACAACCCGATCCCATTTACCGAAAACGTACTTACTAGCAGTGAGAAGCGTTACACCTACTTTAGGCAAACCTATAAATTAGAACCTAACATACAATTAGGTGGCGTTACGTTTGGCTGGCTAGCAGCTACAATATCGTTTTTAAAGTCTGTTGATAACCTAAACGTATCAATCCCTTTGTTTATAGCAAGTGCAGCTAGCGATACAGTGGTAAACAACGAAGCACAGTACAGTATTGCAAAAAGGCATGCTCATGCAACGATTGAAAGTTTTGAAGGCGCTAAACACGAGCTACTTTTTGAACGTGACGAAATTCGAAAGCCGCTATTAACTAACTTTTATCAATTTTGTGAGTCGGTGACGGCTTAACAAGTACTGACAAAGGGTCGAGGTGGATCAGTATATCTACCTCAGACTCAAAACGTTCTTTGAGCATTGCCTCTACTTCATCAGCCACATTGTGCGCGCGAATCAAGCTTAAATGATCATCAAGCTCTAAGTGCATTTGAATAAACTTAACTTTTCCGCCTTGGCGAGTACGAATATCATGCACGCCATGCACATCAGCATGGGCTCTGGCTATGTCAAATATGCTTTGTTTTTCATCATCAGGTAGCTCTTTATCCATTAAATGATCGGCACTATCGCGAGCTATATCCCAGCTGTTATAAAGTAAGTAACCCGCTACACCTATTGCAAAAATAGGATCTGCATACAACACGCCATAATAAGCTAACAAAATAGCTAACAGCACAGCAGCGTTTAATATTAAATCGCCTTTGTAATGTACTGAGTCGGCTTTTATAGCAATTGAATCGGTATACTTAACCACTTTGTTTTGTACAAATACAATGACGAGCGTACACGCAATAGCAAAAATACTTACCCACACACCTAATAAAGAATGGCTTAACTGTATAGGGTTAAATAATCGCTCAATACCATGAAAAGCAAGTAGGCAACCTGATCCAGCAATAAATGCGGCTTGGCCAAGTCCTGCAAGTGCTTCAGCTTTTCCGTGCCCAAATCTATGGTCATCATCTGCTGGGCGCAGTGCGTAACCCAACACTAAAAAGCTCATAGCGGTGGCAGTAATATCCATTAACGAATCAGTTAACGAGCCAAGCATTGAAGCCGAGCCAGAAGCCAGCCAGGCCCATGTTTTTGCGCCGATCATTAAGCTAACCATGACCATGGTAACAATGCTGGAAGTTTTAACCCAAAATTCGTAGCTACGGTTATGCACGCGTGTATCCATTAATCACTGTATTGAATGTGTTGAGTATATCATTTTTTTAAAAGGTTTCGTGTATACTGCCCTTCGTCAAACTACAGATTATTTTATAAGGCTCATTATGCTGGATATTGTTTTATACCAACCTGAAATACCGCCTAACACAGGTAATATTATTCGCCTATGTGCCAATACTGGCTATGCATTACATTTAATTGAGCCATTAGGTTTTGAATGGGACGATAAACGCGTGAAACGTGCGGGCCTTGATTACCATGAATTTAGCCATGTTCAACGCCATGCCTCATTTGAGGACTACCTTGAGAAATGCAAACCTAAAAAAGTGTATGCCTGTACAACTAAAGGCAGTCAATTTCATCATGAAGCAAGTTACGAAGCTGGCGACTGCTTGGTATTTGGTCCTGAAACACGCGGCCTGCCTGATGAAATGATTCAAGCATTACCAAACGATCAGCGTGTACGTATTCCTATGCAAGCAAATAGTCGTAGTATGAACCTGTCAAATGCAGTCGCCGTGTTTGTTTACGAGTCGTGGCGTCAGTTGGGCTTCCCTAACGCCCAGTAAATATAATCCGTTAGGCAATAAAAAACCGACATAGTGTCGGTTTTTTAGTTAAGGCCTAGCTCAAGCGCTTATTCAGCGCGTTGTTCTCGTCCTAAAAGAGCCATAGCGGCTTCTTTCATGTCTTTATTTTCATAAAGTACTTTATAAATTTGCTCAGTGATTGGCATTTCTACGCCAGCACGCTGCGCTAGTAAGTACACTTCTTTAGTGTTTCTAAAGCCTTCAACTACTTGGCCAATAGACTCAATAGCAGCATCAACGCTCTCGCCTTTACCTAACGCCAAACCAAATCGACGATTACGTGATTGGTTATCTGTACAGGTTAGTATTAAATCACCAAGGCCTGCCATTCCCATAAAGGTTTCTGGCTTAGCACCCAAAGCACAGCCTAAACGAGTGAGCTCTGCAAGGCCTCGGGTAATGAGCGCGGTACGCGCATTAGCACCAAAACCTACACCGTCCGAAATACCGGCGCCAATTGCAATTACATTTTTAACCGCACCACCGAGCTGTATACCAATAAAGTCATCATTGTTATACACACGGAATGAGCGACCACAATGAAGTAAATCAGCCAGTTGCTGCGCAAATTCAGGTGACGTAGAAGACACTGAAATAGCTGTAGGTGACCCCATCGCCATTTCTTTTGCAAACGTAGGACCCGAAAGTACCGCAAGTGGTATGTCATCACCCAATTCTTGCAAAGCAACTTCTTGTAACAAACGTCCAGTATTAGGCTCAAGCCCTTTAGTTGCCCACGCTACTTTAGCACCCTCTTGCAATGCAGGTTTTATCTGCGCAAGCGTGTCGCCAAAAGCATGGCTTGGCACAACAACAAGTACAATAGCACTGCTAGCAACGGCATGTTGTAGGTTAGCTTCAAGAGTAAGAGTATCTGGGAAAGGAGCATCAGGTAAGTAACGTTGATTTTTCCGCTCAGCTGCAAGCGTGGCAACGTCGTCGCTATTTCTTCCCCAAAGTGTCACCTGGTGACCATTTCGGGCTAAACAAATAGCAAGGGCGGTGCCGTAAGACCCCGCCCCTAATACAGTAACAGCTGTAGTTGCTGTACTCATAAGTTATGCGTCTGCTGAAGCCTGGTCAGCTTGCGCAGTACGTTGTTGCATGTATTGTGCAAATAACGCATCAAAATTAACTGGCGCAAGGTTAAGCTGTGGGAAAGTACCACGGTTAACAAGATTTGAAACAGCTTCACGTGCATATGGAAATAATACGTTAGGACAAAATGCACCTAGCATGTGCGCAAGTTGCACTTCTTCAACTTCAGCAATAGTAAAAATACCTGCTTGTTGAATTTCACATAAGAACGCAGTTTCTTCACCAATAGATGCAGTTACAGTTAGCGCTAAAACAACTTCAAATACACCTTCGTCCAACTTGTTTGAGCGTGTATCTAGGTCTAGCTTAACTTCTGGTGTCCATTCTTTTTGAAAGATGGCCGGAGAGTTTGGCGTTTCAAACGATACATCTTTAGTGTAAATGCGTTGAATAGTAAATTGTGCGCCAGCTTCTGCAGCTGCTACGTTTTGATTTTCTTCGTTCATTGTTATTCCTAACTTGTTCGTTATTATAATTAAATTAAGCGTTTAGCTTAGCGTCAAGTTTACCTTGCGCTTCAATAGCCATCATGTCGTCGCAGCCACCGATATGTTCATCATTAATAAAAATTTGCGGTACTGTGCTTGCACCACCTGCTTTGGCAATCATTTCATCGCGTAGCTCAGGCTGCACACCAATATCATAATTTGTGTATTCAACGCCTTTGCTGTTTAAAAGCGAAAGAGCACGCTGACAAAATGGACAATACGCCTTGGTGTATAAAACAACATTACTCATAATAAATCCTCTATCGGCCTAGCTAAACTGATTAGCGACCTGTTGTAGTTGGTAAGCTGGCAGATTGCCACGCACCCATGCCACCTGCTAATAAGTAAACTCGTTCAAAACCAGCTTTACTCATAGCGGCTGCAGTACCTTGGGCAGTCATACCTGTAGTACATACAACTATAATGGGTTTAGTCTTGTACTTTTCAAGGCTTGAAAAGTCAGATTTTTTCGCATTCTCTGGGCTTAAGTGCTCAGCACCAGAAATACGCCCTGCATTAAACTCTTTTTGCGCACGTATATCGATTACTTGACCGTCATCACGGTTAATAAGTAACGTAAGCTGCTGGGGATTTATTTGACGAACAGCTGAAAGCTTACTTTTTATCCAGCCACTAACAATAAGGAAAACAATACCAACCCAAGCAAGGCTTAAAATGGGATGATTTGTAATAAATTCAATATATTGTTCCATTCTACTTCCACTATGAAATTATGTTTTAAAACGTGATGTTTTAAGGATTTTGTACTTTAGCCACGCAAGTATACCCAAACCAACCTAAAATGCGAGTTTAGGAGCACTTAGAGGCGTTTAAAAAACGATAAAGCCCCCCATATATAGTTAACAAGAACTCTGGATAATAAATCTATCTCAAGCAGAGTTCAGGTTAGTCAATGAGGTATAAGTGAAAAAATTTAATATCTTGTTTTCAATGCTGATCCTAGCTTAAAAACACGGTATGCTAAAACCACGCTAATAAACCTTTTTAGGTGCACAGTATCCATCAACAGATACTAATTTTCAGGAGCTATTATGACAGAGCATAAAAAACCACTGGTATTAATGATTTTAGACGGTTGGGGACACCGCGAAGATACGCAAAGTAATGCTATTCTTGCAGCTAACACACCTGTATTAGACAACTTATGGGCCACCCGCCCACACACATTAATATCGGCTTCGGGTTTAGATGTTGGTCTTCCTGATGGTCAAATGGGTAACTCAGAAGTTGGCCATGTAAACTTAGGTGCAGGGCGCATTGTGTATCAAGATTTTACCCGTATCACCAAAGCAATTAACGATGGCGAGTTTGATTCAACCCCAGCCTTAGTTGAAAACATAGACAAAGCAGTAAGTGCTGGTAAAGCGGTTCACATAATGGGTCTTTTAAGCCCAGGTGGTGTGCATAGCCATGAAGATCATATAGTTGCAAGTATTGAGCTGGCGGCAAAACGTGGTGCTAAAGAAGTCTATTTCCATGCATTTTTAGACGGCCGTGACACACCTCCACGTAGCGCAAAAGCATCAATTGAACGAATTGAAGCGTTATTTAGTAAACTTAAGTGCGGACGTTTAGCATCACTTATTGGCCGTTACTACGCAATGGACAGAGACAACCGTTGGAACCGTGTAGAAAAAGCTTACAACGTAATGACGCTCGCCGAAGGCGACTTTAATTTTGATAATGGTGTTGAAGCACTTAATGCAGCGTACGAGCGCGACGAAAACGACGAGTTTGTAGCAGCTACGACTATTACGCCAACAGGTGCCACTCCGGCTTCAATAAACGATGGCGACACCGTTATTTTTGCTAACTTTAGAGCAGATAGAGCCCGCGAAATTACCCGCGCTTTTGTTGAGCCTGAATTTGATGGTTTTACTAAAAAAAGAACGCCAGAGCTTAGCGCATTTGTAATGATGACAGAGTATGCAGCCGATATAGACGCACCTGTTGCATTTGGACCTACACCACTAATAAACGTACTTGGTGAATGGTTTGAAAAAAATAATAAAACACAGCTTCGTATTTCAGAAACCGAAAAATACGCACACGTTACATTTTTCTTTAGTGGCGGACGTGAAAGCGAATTTAAAGGTGAAACACGCGAGCTAATTCCTTCGCCGCAAGTAGCAACCTACGACCTACAACCTGAAATGAACTCAGAAATGCTAACCGACAAACTAGTAGAAGCAATTAAAAGCGGTAAATACGATGCTATTATTTGTAACTACCCTAATGGCGATATGGTTGGTCACTCAGGTGTATTTGAAGCCGCTGTTAAAGCTTGTGAAGCTGTAGATAGCTGTATCGGACGTGTTGTTGATGCGCTAGAAGAGTTTGGTGGTGAAGCACTAATTACAGCCGATCATGGTAATGCTGAGCAAATGGCTGATCTCAAAACAGGCCAAGCACATACTGCCCACACTAGCGAACCGGTGCATTTTATTTATGTTGGTCGCGATGCAGAGCCAATGCAAGGTAAAGCCTTGAGTGATGTAGCCCCAACAATGCTTCACTTAATGGGTATGGAGCAACCAAAAGAAATGACTGGTACGCCTATCATGATGTTGAAATAACACATGAACAAACGTATTAACCGGTTAATTAAGTGCGGTTTGATACTAACTTCATTAGTGGCTGCATCTGCAGTTGCTAATGAAGATCGTACTAAAAAAGACTTATCAGAGGTTCAAAATGCACTTGAGCAAAGCCAAGCTGAATATAACGCCCAAAGAAAAAAAATAGCGTCGCTACAAAAAAATCTAAAAAGCCATGAACTCGATATAGCTAAAAATGCTAAAGCACTTAACATGGCAGAGCAATCCGTAAAAGAGACTAAAACACAGCAAAAAGAGTTACAAAGTAAAGCCGATGAGCTTGATAAAAAACACACTCAGTTTCAGAAAATTTTAGCCGCGCAACTCAAAAGTGCCTATATGGCCGGTGGCGACGACTACTCTAAAATGCTGTTGAATCAAGAAGACACAGCCAAGTTTGAGCGCACACTTAGCTATTACAATTACTTAAATAAAGCCCGTATTGAACAAATCGAAGATCTAAAAGATCTTCAACAGCAAATAGTACAAAACCAAGAAGAGCTCGTTAAAACGCAAGAAAAACTAGAGCTTTTATTTGATGAACAAAAAAGGCGCCAAACTGCATTACTTAATGCACAAAGTGAACGCCAAGCTAATCTTAAAAACTTACAAGCTCAGCTCAACAGCACTAAAAGCTCAATAAATTATTTAAAAGAAAACCAACAAACTTTAGTAACAACGATTAAAGAGCTCGAAAAAGAAAAAACACAAAAAATAGAATTACTTGGCCTAAATAAGAGCAAGGGCAAATTAGACTGGCCGAGCAAAGGCAAGTTAGAGCACACATTCGGCCAACGTAAGCATGGTGGTATTGATTGGAAAGGCGTGTTAATTGGTGCAAAAGAAGGCACTAATATTAATAGCGTGCACAACGGCCAAGTTGTATTTGCCGATTGGCTAAAAGGTTATGGATGGGTAATTGTTGTAGACCATGGTGAAGGTTTTATGAGCCTATATGGCCACGCTCAAACGCTACTAAGAGATGTAGGGGATATGGTACGTGAAGGCGAAACCCTCGCTTTAGTAGGCCAAAGCGGCGGACAGGCAAGTTCTGGTCTATACTTTGAAATACGGCACAAAGGACGCGCAGTAAATCCTGTAAAATGGTGCAAACGTATTTAATTAGATAAATCGCTGCACCGCCTTGGAGCAGCTGATGACAACTAAAAAACACACAATAAATACCGTTAATAAAAAAAGTACAGACTTTTATATAAGTCTGTACTTACTTGTATTACTAACCCTAATTACCTTTACTAGTAATGCACTAGCAAGCTCAATTAAAGATCTTAAAAGACAACAAATAGACGAAATACTCTTTAACATTCATACCTATTACGTTGAAGATCTCACCTTACAAAATAGCCACCATATTAAATATAACAACCAGCAGTTTGAGCGTTTATATTCAAAACTCGACTCCTATTCTAAGTACTTAAATGAGTATGAGTTAGCCTCATTATTTGATAATACAAATGGTCGTTACACAGGTATTGGTATAGAAGTTAAGAACATAGACGAGAATATGACTATTGTTAACGTGGTTAATAATTCGCCCGCAAAAGCAGCAGGTATTTTACCAGGCGATATTATTGTAAGTGTAAACAACAACGCAGCTCAAAACCGTACTATCGACGAAGTAGCAACACTAATAAGAGACAGTGAATTTTCGAATATAGATATAATTGTAAATCGCGATAACAATAAAAACCCACTCACTTTTCATGTCACACGTCGCCAAATAAACCTCGAAAGTGTAACAAGCGAACTTTTAGATTTTGGAACTGGTTACATAGCTATCAATAACTTCTCTAACCACACATTACATGAAGTTGCACTACAAGTTGCCGCCCTGCAAAGCCATTTTGGCTACCCACTTAAAGGCTTAGTAATTGATTTACGTGATAACCCAGGGGGGACATTACAAAGCGCAGTGGCTGTATCAGACCTATTTTTACAAAGTGGCACTATAGTGACGACTAAAGGACGTTTTTACGATGCTAACCAAGCATTTTATGCAAAGCGTGGAGACATTCTAAAAAATGCGCCCATAGTTGTGCTTATAAACGAAAATTCTGCCTCTGCAGCCGAAATACTTGCAGCAGCACTTAAAGATAATAACCGAGCAACCATTGTTGGCAGCCAATCTTTTGGGAAAGGCTCTGTACAATCACTCATTCCACTCGGTGATGGCAATACCGCATTAAAGCTCACCACAGCGAAATACTTCACACCGTTAGGTAAATCGATTGATGGAATAGGAATAACCCCAGATGTGGCGGTTAATCAAACAAACCTTTCACAAAGTAATAAAGCCGTTATAATAAAAAATGAACACACTAACAATAATGCGCAATTACTTACTGGTAATCTAACCGATTTACAGTTGGTTAAAGCCAAACAATTACTCAGCATGCAATAGCTTGTATAAGCTGTATAAATAAAGCTAAAAAGATAATAAAAACTATAAACGTGAAAATAATAAAATGGCTAACATTAGCTATTTGTTTTAGCTCTGCAACAATTAGCGCCAAGCAAATAGCAATAGTGATAGACGATATAGGCTATCATCAACGGGACTTAGAGTTCCTTTCCTTACCTGGGCAATTGTCGTATTCAATTTTGCCCCATACCCCTTATTCGCAAATTTTTGCAACACTTGCCAGTCAATCAAATAAAGAGTTATTGCTTCATGTACCTATGCAAGCACTTAACGGTAAAGAACTAGGGCCTGGTGCGCTTACTTTAAATATGAATAAAGAGCAGCTTCAGCAAACTCTTGGAACAGCTCTCGCTAGTTTACCGCAAGTTAAAGGCGTTAATAACCACATGGGCTCAGCGCTTACACAAAAAAGCCAAGCTATGAAGTGGACAATGGAAGTACTTAAAAAGCGTCATTTATATTTTTTAGATAGTCGCACAACCGATTTGAGTCAGGCACAAAATGCCGCTAACTTTTTGGGTGTTGCTAATATTAGTCGCCAAGTGTTTTTAGACAACATAACTACACCAGAACAACTGCAGCTAAGGCTTGAAGAGTTAAAACAATTAGCCATTTCCCATAGCTTTGCCATTGCAATTGCTCATCCCTACCCTGAAACCATCGAATTTTTACGCCATGCCTTACCAGAGCTAACTAAGCAAGGTTTTGAACTCGTACCGGTTTCGCAATTAGTTGAACGTAAGTACATTCAGTTAGCGCATGCTGAGAGAAAGGGAGTGAGTGCTAGGTAATATAAGCTTTAAATAATGCTATATCCGAATAATAAACTAATACCAATTCGCTTAATTAAGTGGTCTATTTTGAGGGCGGAAAAACGTGTTGATAGCTAGGCAAAAAATTCACTATTCAGTTGTTCTAAATGAGACTTTTTTAACGCAGGTAGCGACACGTTTAGCCTCGCAAAATGATTAAGTATTATTGCGGATTGGTATAACCATTCGATAATGCAGAGTATCGGTATTACTTGATTAGATATTTTATCGTTGGGTTTCGCTTCGCTCAAACCAACCTACTCAAAAGCAAAAAGCCCCGCATTTTCATGCAGGGCTTTTTAAATTTTGCTGCTTGAGCAATATTAGCTCATAGCGCTTTGTAACTTTTTCATCGCTGTTTTTTCAAGCTGACGAACACGCTCAGCAGATACACTGTACTTTTGTGCAAGCTCCTGAAGGGTTGCTTTATCATCAGACAACCAACGTGCGCTAACAATATCTTGTGAACGTTCATCTAGTGTTTTAAGTGCGCTAAATAAACGAGTATGCGCTTGCTCTTTCCACTGCTCTTGTTCAACGTCGTCAGCTAAGTCTGCTGCGCCATCTGTTAAATACTGTACTGGAGAGTATGTACTTGTTGGTGCATCGTCGTTATCGTCACCAGTTAGGTCAAAGCCCATGTCTTGGCCGCTCATGCGCGATTCCATTTCACGTACTTCTTTTTCACTCACACCTAGCTCGCTAGCAACAGTGCTAACCTCAGCTTGGTTGAACCAGCCTAAACGCTTTTTGTTTTTACGAAGATTAAAAAACAATTTACGTTGCGCTTTAGTGGTTGCAACTTTAACTATGCGCCAGTTTTTAAGAACAAACTCGTGAATTTCGGCTTTAATCCAATGCACTGCAAACGACACTAAACGTACACCCACTGTAGGGTCAAAACGTTTAACCGCTTTCATCAGGCCTATATTACCTTCTTGAATAAGGTCAGCTTGTGGTAAGCCGTATCCCGAGTAGCTTTTAGCAATATGTGCTACAAAGCGTAAATGCGACATAATGAGTTGCTTGGCAGCACTAAGATCGCCTTCTTCCTGAAGTCTTTTAGCAAGTTCTTGCTCTTGTTCAACTTTAAGCATAGGAATAGTGCTTACCGCTTGAAGGTAACCGTCCATGCTTGCGCTTTGTTGTCCGACTGTAAGTGCCATTGCGTATAAATCTTTACTCATTTTTCACCTCGGTGATAAACATTTGAAACTATCTTAGCACTCTTTCTCTAAGAGTGCTAACCCCAATTTAAAACTTTTTAAAAGTATAAATCAAGCAGTTTTTAGTATGTGTTTAGTCTACTACAAGCGACTGAATAAGTGATGAATTGAGGGATTGCAGCCAATTAACCTAACCGCATCACCTTATTTACAACTCATTACTTTATGGGAGGATAGTACACAAATATGACAGTTTTAGTAACGGGAGGTACAACCCAGTCCGATACGTTACGCATATCAAGCTGGGTTGGTTCACTTATAGTTTGCAGGGTTTTTTATACTTTATCGGGTTCTATTTCTTTAATATATCGATTTACAGAAAGGTACGAGCCTACAAATCCTAAGCTTGTTGCAAGTAACACTAAAAAGCCGAGTTCATTAAGCGATAATCCTATTAACGAAAAACTTGTTTGATACACCCCCGCTACACTGCTCACAGCGCTTGAAAGCCACCACATCATCAGTCCTACGCATATAAAGGCAAACAAACCACCTATTACACCATACCAAATACCGGTCCACAAAAATGGGGCATGTATAAAGGTGTTCGTTGCGCCTACTAGCTTCATTACTTGTATTTCTTCTTTTTTATCCATGATCGACAAACGAATGGTGTTACCAATAATAAGTGTCACTGAGGTAAGTAGTAATAATGCGATAGTTATTACACTTTCTTTGAGTAAATCTAGTAATGCATTTAAACGCTCTAACCAGGCTATATCGAGCTTACCAAAATCAACTTCACGTTCACTTTCTAATTTAGTTAGCAGTACTTTAGCGGCATTTGGGTGTCTGTGACGTTTTGTTGGAGTAACGAGTACCACATCCGGTAATGGATTTTTATCTAAATACTCCAAAGCTTGCCCAAAGCCAGATACATCTTTAAATTCAGTTAATGCCTGTTGTTTTGAAATAAACTCAACACTTTCCACTTCTGGGTAAAGTGCTAAACGCTTTACTAATGTTTGCGTTTCTTGCTCGTTCATACTTTCTTTTACGAACAACGATATTTCACTCGCCTCTTCAAAGCCACTACTCACTTGCTGTACGTTTTTAACGACTAAGTAAAGTGTTGCAGGTAACGTTAGGCTCAAACCAAGTACAGCGATAGTCATCATAGACGCAAGCGGCGTGCGCCACATTTCACCTAAGCTATGCACACCTTGGCGAAAGATATTAATAATAAAAAAGTAACCGCCAGCTAATACTGATTTTTTTTGCTTGTCGTTACTATTTTGGCGACCTTTAAAAAGTAAACTCATAGTGCCCCCTCAGCAAGCGGGTCTTGAAGCATACGGCCATCTTTTAAGGTTAAGCTACGATACTTCATACGTGCAACCAAACCCAAATCATGCGTTGCGATAAGAACAGTGGTACCGTGTTTATTAAAGTCTTCAAACAACTTTAGTATTTCCATTGAAAGCTCTGGGTCAAGATTACCTGTTGGTTCATCAGCTAGTAAAATTGGTGGGGAGTTTACAATAGCTCTGGCAATACCAACTCGTTGCTGTTCGCCTCCAGAGAGCATAGAAGGATGACATTTCACTTTGTCAATTAGGCCTACCTTGTCAAGCGCGCCATGGACCCGTTTAGCTATTTGCTTATGGTGAGTCCCCTCAATAATGAGAGGTAATGCCACGTTATCAAAAATAGTGTAGCGCTCTAATAACCTATGGTTTTGAAAAATAATACCTATATCACGACGAGCATAAGGAATTTGACGCGAGTTTACTTTGTTTAAATCAACACCGTTGATAAATACACTACCTGCTGAAGGACGTTCCATTAAGCTAATTAACTTAAGCAACGTACTTTTACCCGCACCACTGTGGCCAGTTAAAAAGGCAAGTTCACCCGGTTTAATATGAAAATTAACTTTTTCGAGGGCGCGGTGCCCTCCAGGATAGGTCTTACTTACTTGCTGAAAATTTATCATCTTTTTATTATGCCAACTCCATTAACACATTAATGAAATTAGTATTCCTCGCAATTAAAAAGGGAGCTAGCTCCCTTTTTTGGTAAATTAAACGTCGTCCTCATCTTGGCTAAATAACGCATCAATAAAATCATCGCTTTTAAAAGCGCGTAAATCATCAATACCTTCACCAACACCAATGTAACGAATTGGAATATTAAACTTATCTGCAACCGCAAAAATAACACCACCCTTTGCAGTTCCATCAAGTTTTGAAAGCGTAATACCAGTTAAACCAACACATTGATTAAACAGGTTTACTTGGCTAATTGCATTTTGCCC
This sequence comes from Pseudoalteromonas sp. SR43-3, assembly GCF_014163875.1. NCBI lineage: Bacteria > Pseudomonadati > Pseudomonadota > Gammaproteobacteria > Alteromonadales > Pseudoalteromonadaceae > Pseudoalteromonas > Pseudoalteromonas sp. SR43-3. The sequence goes on from NZ_JACJEC010000002.1 coordinate 330,750, forward strand.
TGTGCCTGCATCGATAGTTAACATCACTTCGTGCGGCGCATCAGGATCAATCTTTTTCATTACACGAGCTATCTTTTCAAGCTCTTGCATTAAATTATCTTTATTTTGCAAGCGCCCAGCTGTATCAGCAATTAACACATCTATATTACGTGCTTTAGCCGCTTGGAATGCATCAAACACAACTGATGCACTATCTGCACCTGTATGCTGTGCAATAACGGGAATGCTGTTACGTTCACCCCAAACCTGAAGCTGCTCAACAGCTGCCGCTCTAAACGTATCACCAGCAGCCAGCATAACCGACTTACCTTCGTTTTGAAATTGCTTAGCCATTTTACCAATAGTCGTTGTTTTTCCAACACCATTTACGCCTACCATTAAAATAACAAACGGCTTTTTATCTTCGCTTATGACTAAAGGCTGTTCTGCCGTTTTAAGCATCGCAGCCATTTCTTGTTTCATTAACTCATAAAGCGCATCACCATCTTTTAACTGTTTACGGTTCGCTGCATCAGTTAAACGATCAATCAACTTCATGGTGGTATCAACGCCTAAATCGGCGGTGAGTAATTGAGTTTCAAGATCTTCAAATAATTCGTCGTCTATTTTTTTTCCACTAAAAATAGACGCAAAACCAGAACCTATATTAACGCGAGTCTTTAACAAGCCTTTTTTAAGACGAGAAAAAAACCCTTCTTTTTTTGGCTTTTCGGCTTTTTTAGCTTCTTCAATTGCAAGTTCTGCTGTGATACGTTCTTGTTCTAAACGCTCATTTTCTGCTTCTTCAGCTGCAATACGTTCTTGCTCTAAACGCTCATTTTCTGCTTTTTCAGCCGCAAGGCGTTCTTGCTCTAAGCGTTCATTCTCTGCTTTTTCAGCAGCAAGGCGTTCTTGTTCTAAGCGTTCATTCTCTGCTTGTTCAGCTGCAAGGCGTTCTTGCTCTAAATGTTCATTCTCTGCTTTTTCAGCTGCAATACGTTCTTGCTCTAAACGCTCGTTTTCTGCTTTTTCAGCTGCAAGGCGTTCTTGCTCTAAGCGTTCATTCTCTGCTTTTTCAGCTGCAAGGCGTTCTTGCTCTAAACGCTCATTTTCTGCTTTTTCAGCTGCAAGGCGTTCTTGCTCTAAACGCTCATTCTCTGCTTTTTCAGCTGCAATACGTACTTGCTCTAAGCGTTCATTCTCTGCTTTTTCAGCCGCAATGCGTTCTTGCTCTAAAAGCATCTGCGCTTCTTGTTCTGCTAAGCGCTTCGCTTGCTCTTGCCTTTGAGCTTCAGCATCCGCTTGTTCTTTTGCTAATAACTCAGCATTCGCTTGCTCTATTGCAAGCTTTTCGGCTTTGATTGCCTCATCTTGTTTTTCAAGGCGTATTTGCTCTAGTCGCTCAGCCTCTACTTTTTCTGCCGCTAATCGTTCTTGCTCTAAGCGCATCTCTTTTTCTTGGTCGGCTAAACGGTGCGCATGTTCTTGTCTTTGCGCCTCGGCATCTGCTTGCTGTTTTGCAAGCAATTCAGCATTGGCCTGCTCAATGGCAATCTTTTCCGCGTTTTCAGCACGCTGGCGTTCTTGTTCTAAACGCTCTGTTTCAGCCTCTGCTTTTAACCGTTCAGCTTCAGCTTGCTCTTGCGCTAGTTTTTCTTGCTCTAGCTTCTGGGCCTCTTCTTGCGCTAATACTTGTTGTTTATCAGCTGCTGCTTTTTGCTCTGCTTCTTTTTTATCTGACTTGCCAAAACCGAGCCACGACATGAATTTACTTTTTTTTGTCATACTTGCTAATAACCACTTATAAAAATCTGATAAACTAAAATTTGAAATAGCTTGGCAATGCCCAGCAATAGTTGCTAATAAATACAACCATTCAAAACGTAAGTGTTTAATAGTAACACTTTTAATGCGGTTGAAAAATGAAGCTACACGTAATCGCCCATAATATTATCTGAGCTAGATACCATATACCATTTTTTAGTGAGCTAAATGAGAAAAAAAACAACGCAAAATAAAGCAGCTAACAAGCCCAGTGATGGCTTTATTAGAGTGATTAGTGGTCAATTTCGAGGCCGTAAACTCCCGGTTAAAAACGTAGAAGGCTTGAGACCTACTACTGATCGAATTAAAGAAACTGTATTTAATTGGCTAATGCAAGATACGCGTGACGCAAATGTACTTGATTGTTTTGCCGGTTCTGGTGGATTGGGATTTGAAGCGCTATCACGATATGCTAAAAGCGCTACATTTATCGAACTCGACTCATTAGCCGCTAAGCAATTAGAACAAAATATTAGCACTTTAAAGCTCGACAACGCATACGTTAAACATACTAATTCGCTCTCCTTTTTAGAGCAAAAAAACACAAACAAAGCCTTTAATCTTGTATTTGTTGACCCACCATTTCGTAAAGATTTAGCGCAAACAACCTGCGATTTATTAGAAAAAAACCAATGGTTAAGCAACGACGCATTAATTTATGTTGAAGTAGAGGCAGAGCTAGCCGCCTTAGAAACACCAACCAACTGGTTGTTAATTAAAGAAAAAAAGGCGGGACAAGTACTTTGCCAACTGTACCAGCGCCAAGCAAATTAATACTGTTTAACGTAATGCGTTTCTGTTAATATTGTCCTTTACATGTGGTGTTGCTTCGGATTACAATACCGCACCATTTTTGAACCACTTGATCAATGTTTGATCAACTTGAGCAACGCTCATAATTTAGGTAGGTGAATTTTTAATGCCAGTAATTAAAGTAAGAGAGAACGAACCGTTTGACGTAGCACTTCGTCGCTTCAAGCGTTCATGTGAAAAAGCAGGAATCCTTTCAGAAGTTCGTCGTCGCGAGCACTATGAAAAACCAACAGCTGAGCGTAAGCGTAAAAAAGCTGCTGCAGTTAAACGTCACATGAAAAAACTTTCTCGTGATAACGCTCGTCGCGTTAAATTATACTAATATATTAGGTCTTGTATAAATGAGCCTTTTAATAACGCTAAAAGATGCGCAAAAAGATGCGATGAGAGCTAAAGACAAGCAACGTCTTAACCCTATTCGTATGGTACTTGCTGCAATCAAGCAACGTGAAATTGACGAGCAAATAACGCTAGACGACGCAGGTATTACCTCCGTTATAGTGAAGCTTGTTAAACAACGTCGTGACTCTTACACTCAGTACAAAGATGCTGGGCGTGATGATTTAGCTGATATTGAAGCCAATGAAATAGTAGCGCTTGAAACTTTTTTACCTCAACAATTGAGTGAAGAAGAAATAATTGCTCTCATTGACGCGGCTATTGCTGATACTAATGCAGCAGGTATGCAAGACATGGGTAAAGTAATGGGTATAATCAAAAGCAAAGCTGAAGGTCGAGCCGATATGGGTAAGATTTCTGGTTTAATTAAGCAACGATTAACTGCCTAATACTCCCACATACATTAAAGTATGATTGAAGTAAACCGAGCCTAGCGCTCGGTTTCTTTGTTTTTAACTTTAATAAAAAGTACACCGATTAGGTTACTTTAAAATGAAATTTTTTATAGCTTCCCTATTTATTTCGCTGTCATTTTGGTAAGTTAAAGCACACTATATTTTGCATCAAGCAAGTATAAAAAAGTAAATTTCATATTCGTTCTTCTTCTTATTATTTCAGGACTGTATTTTACTAATGGCCGGAAAGATCCCACGTAACTTTATAGACGATTTACTTGCCAGAACCGATATTGTCGACCTGATAGACTCAAAAGTAGGTCTAAAAAAAGCAGGTAAGGATTATCAAGCTTGCTGCCCATTTCATAACGAAAAATCTCCCTCATTTACTGTATCGCAAGACAAACAGTTTTATCACTGCTTTGGGTGTGGCGCTAATGGTAATGCAATTTCGTTTGTAATGGAGTACGAAAAGCTAGAGTTTGTAGATGCTATTGAAGAAATAGCCAGCATGCTTAACTTAGAAGTACCTCGAGAACAAGGCGCAAATTCAGCACCAGAGCGTACGGCTGCGCAAAAGCGCTCCGATTACGACTTAATGCTTCATACTGCTCGCTTTTATCAGCACCAATTAAAACACCATAGTAATTCTGCTGCTGTTATTGAGTATGTTAAAGGCCGTGGTTTAAGCGGTGAAACTGTTAAAAAATTTATGATTGGCTACGCTCCCAGTGAATGGGATGGGCTATGCCTACAGCTTGGTCGTAATAAAGAACAAAAAGAGCAATTGGTTGAGCTAAAGCTAGCTTCAGAAAAAACACCAGGCAGACAATTTGATTTTTTTCGCGATCGCCTAATGTTCCCTATTCGCGATAAACGCGGACGCGTTATTGCATTTGGTGGGCGTGTAATGCAAGCCGACCAAGGGCCAAAATATCTAAACTCGCCAGAAACCCGAATTTTCCATAAAGGCTTTGAGCTTTATGGGCTTTACGAAGCAAAGCAAGCCCATAAAAAACTTGATCATGTAATGATTGTTGAAGGTTATATGGATGTTGTTGCCTTAGCTGAACAAGGGATTGAATATGCAGTTGCATCACTGGGGACAGCAACAACAAGCGAGCACATGCACACTTTATTTAGAACTACTGATAAAGTAATCTGTTGTTACGATGGCGACAGGGCTGGCCGTGACGCTGCTTGGCGGGCACTTGAAAATGCACTCCCTTATTTAAACGATGGTAAAGCACTACAATTTGCATTTTTACCAGATGGCGAAGACCCTGACTCGCTTGTACAAAAAGAAGGTAAGGAGCAATTCGAATTGCGCCTAAGCCAAGCAGATGACTTTACCAAAGTATTGTTTAATAAATTAAGCCAAGAGGTTGATTTAACACTCGATTCAGGAAAAGCTAAACTTCTTAGTGCAGCACTTCCACTAATTGAAAAAATTCCAAGTGAGTTTTATCAAGAAAACATTCTTGAACAATTAGGACGCTTAATTGGCAGAACGCGTGAGCAGTTGAATAGCCGTTTAAAAACGCCTAAACAACAACACTCTATTGAACGTAAATTTAAAATAACACCTATGCGCCAAGCTATCGGTATATTGATCCAGCACCCTAATTTAGCTAAAAGTGTGCCGTATTTACCTGAGCTTGCACAAATGAACATTGCTGGCATAGGGCTGTTATTACGATTACAAGAACAAGCTTTAGAAAAAGAAAATGTGACCACTGCGCAACTGCTCGAGTTTTTTCGAGGAACTGAAGATTACGAGCCATTAATCAAGCTTGCAACGTGGCAACATGAGATAAATGAAGAACGTTTAGAGACGGTTTTTAAAAATACTTTCAAATTTATTGAAGATCAGTGTTTAAATTATCGACTCGAGACCCTATTAATAAAGGACAAGACACAAGGCCTTAGTAGCGATGAAAGGCTTGAGTGTCATTTGTTAATGACAGCGTTAAAAGCGACTAACAGTTAGGGTCTGTTTATCTTTCGAGGTTAAGTTTACAGCAGTGTGTTTGGTATTTAGACAAGACAGAGCTTATGTAGTGTGGTTATTCCACATAAATAGGCGATAACGCAGCATAAATACCAAACACGCGCTGCCCTTTGGGTTCGACCCAAGGGAGGTTTACTCTTTGTTGCTCGGTTTTTACTTAGCCCACTAGGTTACAAACCTCGCGCCGCGATTAAACCACCCTTGGATAGAACAAACTTTAATCCTGAAAGACCAACAGACCCTAGTCAAAATTGATTTAAACTGTTATACTGTGCTATTCACTGCGTCACATTATTCTAGTTAGCTTTAATGCAAACTACATGATGGCGCCTGTTGTATCAACTTATCAGAGTGGAAGAAACAATCTCTATGGATCCAACTCCTCAGTCACAATTAAAACTTCTGATTCAGAAAGGTAAAGAGCAAGGCTACTTAACTTTTGCAGAAGTAAATGATCACCTTCCACAAGACATTATAGACTCAGATCAAGTAGAAGATATCATAAGCATGATTAATGACATGGGTATCAAGGTTAGCGAAAACGCGCCTGATGCTGATGAATTAATGATGCAAGAAACAACGACAGACGAAGACGCAGCTGAAGCTGCCGCTGCAGCCCTTGCGACTGTAGAAAAAGAAATCGGCCGTACAACGGATCCAGTTCGCATGTACATGCGCGAAATGGGTACTGTTGAACTTCTTACACGTGAAGGCGAAATTGTAATCGCTAAACGTATTGAAGAAGGCATTAATCAAGTACAGATTTCTGTTGCAGAGTACCCTGAAGCAATCACTTACCTACTAGAGCAGTGGGATAAGTTTGAAGCTGAAGAAATGCGTTTAAGCGATATTATCGCTGGCTTTATCGATCCTAATGAAGATACAGCGCCAATTTCAGCAACTAACATCGGTTCAGAATTAAGTGCTAAGCAACTTGAGGACGACGATAAAGATGACAAAGATGATGCTGATAGCGATGATGAAGATGAAGAAGAGATAGACACAGGGCCAGATCCTGAAGAAGCTCGTATTCATTTTGAAAATTTACGTGATTTATATAATAAAGCACGTGATACGTTTGAAGCTAAAGGTCGTTCGCATCCTGAATCACAAGCAGCCATTTTTGAAATTGGTGAGCTTTTCAGAACATTTAAATTAATACCTAAACAGTTTGACCGCATGGTAAATAACATGCGTGAAATGATGGATCGTGTTCGTGTTCAAGAACGCCTAATCATGAAGCAAGCTGTTCAAATTGCTAAATTACCAAAGAAAACATTCGTTAAGCATTTTGCTAATAACGAAACTGACGCTTCTTGGGTTGATTTAGAAATTTCAGGTAACGAAAAGTATTCAGCTAAACTTGAAGAAGTTAAGCCAGAAATCATTCGTAGCATTAATAAATTATCTGTTATTGAACAAACAACAGGTTTAAGCATTGAGCGTATTAAAGACATCAACCGTCGAATGAGCATAGGTGAAGCGAAAGCACGCCGTGCGAAAAAAGAAATGGTTGAAGCTAACTTACGTCTTGTAATCTCAATTGCTAAAAAATACACAAACCGTGGCTTACAATTCTTAGATTTAATCCAAGAAGGTAACATTGGTCTGATGAAAGCGGTTGATAAGTTTGAATATCGCCGTGGTTATAAGTTCTCTACTTATGCTACGTGGTGGATACGTCAAGCAATCACACGCTCTATTGCTGACCAAGCAAGAACAATCCGTATCCCTGTGCATATGATTGAAACGATTAATAAACTTAACCGTATCTCTCGTCAAATGTTACAAGAAATGGGTCGTGAGCCAAATCCAGAAGAATTAGCAGAACGCATGATGATGCCTGAGGATAAAATCCGTAAGGTACTTAAGATTGCTAAAGAGCCAATTTCAATGGAAACACCAATCGGTGATGATGAAGATTCTCACTTAGGTGACTTTATCGAAGATACAACTATTGATTCGCCAATCGATTCGGCAACAATGGAATCTCTTCGTGGCGCAACTAACGATGTACTTGCAGGCTTAACAGCTCGTGAAGCTAAAGTACTACGTATGCGTTTTGGTATTGATATGAATACCGACCACACCTTAGAAGAAGTAGGTAAACAGTTTGACGTAACACGTGAGCGTATTCGTCAAATAGAAGCGAAAGCGCTGCGTAAATTACGCCACCCTTCTCGCTCAGATTTACTGAAAAGCTTTTTAGACGCTAAATAATTTTAGCGCTACTATATAAACTAAAAAGGCCGCTATAGCGGCCTTTTTTCTATTTGAAGGAAATAACCATGGCTTGGATCCAAATTCGTATTAATGCCAATGCTGCAACAGCTGATGCCGTAAGCGATCTATTAATGGAAGCGGGTAGCGCTTCAGTAACCTTTATTGACGCAAAAGACACCCCTATCTACGAGCCTAAAATTGGCACCGTTGTGTTCTGGGCTGATACCACAGTTATTGGCCTGTTCGAAGCTAATCATGATATGAACGCAGTCGTTGCGTTATTGAAGCGCCATGATGAGCTAAAAGACAATTTAGTATACAAAATCGAGCAACTTGAAGATAAAGACTGGGAACGTGAATGGATGGATAACTTCCACCCTATTCAATTTGGCGAAAAACTATGGATTTGCCCAAGCTGGCGCGACATTCCTGACCCTGATGCTGTAAATGTATTGCTAGACCCTGGCCTTGCTTTTGGCACGGGTACGCATGCAACAACGGCCTTGTGCCTTAAATGGTTAGAAAGCCAAGATCTGACGGGTAAAACGGTTGTTGATTTTGGTTGTGGCTCAGGCATTTTAGGTATTGCAGCTATAAAACTAGGTGCAGAGCGTATGATTGGGATAGATATTGACCCTCAAGCGCTTGAAGCTAGCCTTGATAACGCGAACCGAAATGGTGTTGCAGACAAACTCGAAGTATACCTTCCAGAAAACCAACCTGAGTTTAGTGCAGATATAGTAGTGGCCAATATTTTAGCCCAGCCACTTCGCGAATTACATAGTGTGATTTTAGGGTTATTAAAGCCAGGTGGTAAAATTGCCATGTCAGGTATTTTAGAAGAACAAGCACAATCGGTTGCTGACATTTATGCACCGTTTATTGAACTAGATGACATTGCCGTTGAAGGTGATTGGACTCGAGTAAGTGGCACTAAAAAAGCGTAATAAATCGAACAATCAAATCTAGAGCATTAACTCAAAACATGCATGTAAAGCCTGTATTTAACAGGCTTTACTATTTTTTTACATATCAAAAAATTTTCTAGTTATCTTGTAAAAAATAAAATCTGTATGAATTTCAAACAAATCAACCTACTTGTCATGTGGTTATCAAATGTCAATACGAAAAGGGCAAAAAAAAGTTACTTTTGTTCAATTTATAGCCTTTGATTTTTGTGAAAAAAACCGTAAACTTAGCGCCCCTTGAAAAGAGGCCTATTGAATATAGTGCGTATCGGTAAATACCAACTTGAGAATAATGTAATTGTCGCGCCAATGGCAGGCATTACAGACAGACCATTCAGACAACTTTGTCGACGCTTAGGTGCGGGCTTAGCTGTGTCTGAAATGCTATCGTCAAATCCTAAGGTTTGGAAAACAGAAAAGTCGATGAACCGTATGGATCACAGCGGTGAGTCGGGTATACGCGCGGTGCAAATTGCAGGAGCAGATCCTGAGCTTATGGCGCAGGCCGCACAATTCAATGTTGCTAATGGTGCACAGATCATAGATATCAATATGGGGTGCCCAGCAAAAAAAGTGAACAAGAAACTCGCAGGCTCTGCCTTATTACAGTTTCCTGAACTTGTGGAAGAGATTATTGATGCAGTTGTTAATGCTGTTGATATACCTGTGACACTTAAAATCCGTACAGGATGGGATCCGGATAACCGTAATGGTGTAGAGATTGCGAGAATAGCTGAACGTTATGGCATTGCATCACTTGCTGTACATGGGCGTACGCGCGCATGTATGTACAAAGGTGATGCTGAGTACGCCACGATTAGGGATATAAAACGTTCAGTGTCGATTCCTGTAGTTGCCAATGGTGATATTACATCACCAGAAAAAGCAAAACAGGTTTTAGACTATACGGGTGCAGATGCCATTATGATTGGCCGAGCCGCCCAAGGTCGCCCTTGGATATTTAGGGAGATAGACCACTATTTGCGAACTGGGGAACATTTACAGCCACCTGCTATTGCAGAGGTGCGCAGTATATTAATGGAGCATTTAACAAACCTCCATATGTTTTACGGTGAGCCAATGGGAGCGCGAATTGCTCGCAAACATGTATCTTGGTATTTGCAAACCCATGACAGTGATGGTCAGTTTAGGCGAGTATTTAATGCGCTCGACAACCCACAGGCACAGGTCGTCGCATTAGAGCAATACTTTAAAACACTAGCAGCTAACTAAGAAAGAAAGAGACTTAATAATGTTCGAACAAAACGTGACTTCTCCATTTATCACTAACCCTCATGTTCAGTCACACGAGAAACCGCAGCCATTGCGTGATGCAGTAAAAAAAGCTGTTCACCACTATTTAAAGCAGCTTAACGGTCAAGATGTGCAAGACGTTTACGACCTTGTTCTTTCAGAGCTAGAAGCGCCATTACTTGAAGAAGTAATGACATATACACGTGGTAACCAAACTCGTGCAGCAATTTTACTAGGTATCAACCGTGGTACTTTACGTAAAAAGCTTAAAAAATACGGCATGAACTAATACCAATTATATTGAAAGCGTAAGTATTCTAACGAGCTAAACAAGCCCATAACGTCGTTAAAAGTTTTTTATGTAGAATAACTACACTGCAAAATTTTTGCCTTGTTATAGACTTGTTTTTCTATCGTTATTACTACTTACTAATCCAATACAACTGGTATTATGCAAAAAAAGCACCTTAAGGTGCTTTTTTTATGCCTACAGTTTATTAACTAAATTGCAAAATGCTCACGCTTATTGAGCCTTTATAAGTCGTTTTTTGAGTAGTAATCAGTTAAAATGCCCGCTTCTAAGCTAGCTCATTAACTGAGGAAATCAAACTACAATGGATACTCATCGTCCCATTCGTCGCGCACTATTAAGTGTGTCTGATAAAACCGGTATTGTTGAATTTGCCCGCGCACTTGAAGCGCAAGGCGTTGATATTTTATCAACTGGCGGCACATGTAAACTACTTGCTGATAACGCCATAAAAGTGACTGAAGTATCAGATCACACAGGCCACCCTGAAATCATGGATGGTCGCGTAAAAACCCTTCACCCAAAAATTCACGGCGGTATATTAGCCCGTCGCGGACAAGATGAAAGCGTAATGGCAGATAACAACATTTCTGCTATCGACATAGTTGTAGTTAACTTATACCCCTTTGCGAATACAGTCGCTCAAGAAAACTGCAGCCTTGAAGATGCCATTGAAAACATTGATATTGGCGGCCCTACAATGGTTCGTGCAGCAGCTAAAAACCACAAAGATGTAACAATCGTGGTAAACGCGAGCGACTACGACCGTGTTATTAGCGAAATGCAAAACAACAATGGTTCAACAACGTACAAAACACGTTTTGATTTAGCGATTGCCGCCTACGAGCACACTGCACAATACGATGGCATGATTGCTAACTACTTCGGTAAAATGGTGCCTGATTACACCGAGGAAGCTGCTGTAGAGACTAAATTCCCACGTACTATCAATATGCAGTTCACTAAAAAGCAAGATATGCGTTACGGTGAAAACTCACATCAAGATGCTGCTTTTTATGTTGAAAATGACATTGCTGAAGCATCAGTTGCAACAGCAACTCAATTGCAAGGTAAGGCACTTTCGTTTAACAACATTGCAGATACCGATGCAGCACTTGAATGTGTTAAAGAATTTGACGTACCTGCGTGCGTAATTGTAAAACATGCTAATCCGTGTGGTGTTTCAATTGGCGACAATATTCTACAAGCATACGAGCGCGCTTTTAAAACAGACCCTACATCAGCATTTGGTGGCATTATTGCCTTTAACCGAGAGCTAGATGCAGCAACTGCACAAGCAATTGTTGACCGTCAGTTTGTTGAAGTAATTATTGCACCTAGTATTTCGAGCGACGCTGCAAAAATTGTTGAAGCTAAAAAGAACGTGCGCCTATTAGAGTGTGGACAGTGGACAGGTAAAGCCGCAGGCCAAGATATTAAACGCGTTAACGGCGGTATTTTAGTTCAAGACCGCGACTTAGGCATGGTAACGCAAGGCGACTTAAAAGTTGTTTCTAAGCGCCAGCCTTCTGAGCAAGAACTTAAAGATTTACTGTTTTGCTGGAAAGTAGCTAAGTTTGTTAAATCAAACGCAATTGTTTATGCCCGTGACGGTATGACCATTGGTGTGGGCGCAGGCCAAATGAGTCGCGTATACTCAGCTAAAATTGCAGGTATAAAAGCCGCCGACGAAAACCTTGAAGTTAAAGGTTCAGTTATGGCGTCTGACGCATTCTTCCCATTCCGTGATGGCATTGACGCAGCCGCAGCAGCTGGCATTACTGCGGTAATTCAGCCTGGAGGCTCAATGCGTGATGAAGAAGTGATTGCAGCTGCTGATGAAGCTGGCATGGCAATGGTACTAACTGGTATGCGCCATTTCCGCCACTAATCACACAAAGGGTTAAACGTTGGTTTAACCCTTTTTGTTTGCTATAAATTCACGTATTCTGATTATTCAATAACCTATTTAAAATTATAATGTGAAGGAACAAACAATGAAATTTGCGCTAAAATCGCTACTTGTAGCCACACTAACAATGACATCGACTATGGCGCTTAGCCATAACCACGAATCAAGCCTTGAACATGCACTTCAATCAAGCGAACGCAGTGCTAAAAACAGCGCTCGTGATGAATATCGTCACCCAGCTCAAACACTTGCATTTTTTGGCTTTAAACCAACCATGACAGTTGTTGAAATTGCACCCGGTGGTGGTTGGTATAGTGAAATTTTAGCGCCAGCATTAAAAAAGCAAGGCACTTATTATGCCGCGCACTTTCCTGCTGATTCATCAGTTGGCTACTACCAACGCTCTCTTGCAGGCTTTAAACAAAAAGTAGCTGAAGATGAGCGCTTTAGTAGCGTTAAAATTACTGAATTTGCACCTGTAACACATTTAGATATTGCACCAGCTGGCAGTGCCGATATGGTTTTAACATTTCGTAATGTACATAACTGGTATATGGGCAAAGATAAAAGCGGTGCATTAAGTGCATTCCAAGCTTTTTATAAAGCCCTTAAACCAGGTGGTACATTAGGTTTAGTTGAACACCGTTTAGCTGAAGAGCGTGCTGATGAAGATCAAAAAACATCAGGTTATATGAAGCAGAGCTACGTAGTAGACCTTGCTGAACAAGCTGGGTTTGAATTAGTAGCAAGCAGTGAAATAAATGCAAATCCAAAAGATACAGCCGATCACCCTAAAGGTGTATGGACGCTACCACCAAGCTTAAGACTCGGCGAACAAGATGCTGACAAATATAAAGCCATTGGTGAAAGCGACCGCATGACGCTGAAATTTAAGAAACCGCTTTAAATAGGAATTTTCGCCATGAATGTTTTAGTCATTGGCAGCGGCGGCCGCGAACACGCACTTGCGTTTAAAGCCGCTCAAAACACCAAAGTAAATACTGTATTTGTAGCCCCTGGTAATGCAGGTACTGCACTTGAACCAAAACTTGAAAACGTAGCAATAAACGTTGACGACTTAGATGGTTTACTTAGTTTTGCACAGCAAAATAAGGTAGAGCTTACTATTGTAGGTCCAGAAATACCGTTAGTACTGGGTGTTGTTGATAAGTTTCGTGAGCATAACATGGCTATTTTTGGACCAACGGCGGGCGCAGCTCAGCTTGAAGGTTCGAAATCGTTTACTAAAGACTTTTTAGCACGTCATAAAATCCCAACTGGCGACTACCAAACGTTTGAACAGATTGAGCCTGCCCTTGCTTATTTAAAAGAGAAAGGCGCGCCAATTGTTGTAAAAGCAGATGGTTTGGCTGCGGGTAAAGGCGTAATTGTAGCCATGACGGAGGCCGATGCCGAAGAAGCGATTCGCGATATGCTTGCGGGTAATGCTTTTGGCGATGCGGGAAGTCGTGTTGTTATTGAAGAGTTTTTAGACGGTGAAGAAGCGTCTTTCATTGTAATGGTTGATGGTAAAAACGTATTACCATTTGCAACAAGCCAAGATCATAAACGCGCTTACAATGGCGATGCGGGTCCTAACACGGGTGGCATGGGTGCATACTCACCTGCGCCAGTTGTTACTGATGAAATCCACCAGCGTATTATGAACGAAGTGATCTACCCTACGGTAGAAGGCATGGCAAGCGAAGGCCATCCGTACACCGGCTTTTTATATGCAGGTTTAATGATTGACGAAACAGGCACCCCTAAAGTAATTGAGTACAATTGTCGCTTTGGCGATCCTGAAACTCAACCAATGATGCTACGTTTGCAATCAGATTTGGTTGAATTGATTGAAGCTGCTAACCGTGTAGAACTTGATAAAACAACAATTGAGTTTGACCCACGCGCAGCCGTTGGTGTTGTAATTGCCGCTAAAGGCTACCCTGGTGATTACCCTAAAGGTGACGCTATTTCGGGGCTAAAAGTGGATTACCCTGCAGGTGAAAAAGTGTTTCATGCGGGTACTAAACAAAGTGGCAATGACGTTGTAACCGCAGGCGGTCGCGTATTATGCGCAACAGCACTTGGTAACACTGTTACGCAAGCGCAGCAACGCGCCTATGAGCTTGTTAAACAAATTAGCTGGGATGGTATGGAATATCGTACAGATATAGCTTACCGTGCTATTGCACGCGAGCAATAGCCTATAATACCTATTCATTGGTATAACCAATTAATTTAACTAAAAAAGCGCAGTTTCCCTGCGCTTTTTTAGTGCTACACTAATTAAAAGGTTTTTTAAAAGTAAATTAACGTTGGAACTAAGAACTTTACGTTACCATGCAATTGCTGTTGCCATACTGATTTTTATATTTTTTATAATCAGTACATTGGCATCAAACTTAGTCGTGCCTACACGATATACAATTGATAAAACGGCTCCAATGTACCTCGATTACGCCTACTATATTGACGAAACCAAAACTAAAACATTCGATACCATCATTAACCAACCTGAATTACTTACTCATCAACCATTTTCAGATGTTCCATGGAGCTTTAGCCAACAAAATTATTGGTTGTTTCTTGATTTAGAAAATAAAAGTCTTAACAAGCAAAATGTTGTAGCACATTTTGACAACCCTATGGTCGATCACCTTACGGTTTATCGCCTCGATAAAAATAACAAACTAATTGAAACATACAAACTCGGCGATAAAGAAGAAGCCCTCTCTTTGTTTGAATACAGCGTACCGCATATTCGCTTTTTAGTAGAAAGAAAATCATCACAACGCCTAGTAATAAAAATAGACACAATAGGCATAAGTAAAACACCTGTAAACTTGTATCGTGATAAAGAGTTTATTGACTTAGTGCGCTCTCAAACTGGGATCTGGGGTATTTTTGTAGGCGTGCTATTGATGGCTGCACTTTATAACTTGGTGCTTTATTTTGGTATAAAAGACCGTGTTTATTTAATTTATATTGGCTACATCGTCAGCGCTATTACGCTAATGGGTGCAGTACTGGGCTTTGGTTTTTATTTATGGCCTAAGCAATGGCAGCTCTTTATTCACGAACAAATTGTGTTTAGTAATTATGGGGTCGCCTTTTTCACCCTTGCTTTTTGCACCATGTTTTTGCGCTATCATAAAGATAAGTGTTGGCGTTACAAAATGAGCGTAGCTCTACTTTGGCTTATGTTTACTCTTGCTGTATGTAGCTTGTTTATTCCTGAAAATATAGCGGCTCCTATATTTTTTGGTGTAATGGTACTGCTTTATATTACCTGTATTATTTTAATATATAACAAGTTACGCAGTGGTTTTAGGTGGGCTAAGTTTTATGTTTTATCATGGATACCGCTAATTTTTGGTGCGGCAATTCAGCCTATGGAACTCACTGGTGTTTTACCGTATACCTTTGCAACCCGCCATGCCTTTTTAGTCGCTATTTTGTGTGAAGTTATTTTAATGGCGATGGCATTAGCAGACAGGGTAAGGTATCAGCGAGAACGTGCGCTTTATCATGCCACGCATACACAACAAACACGATTACTTAATAGCTCCAAGCTAAAACAAGCATTTATGGCACTACAGAGCCAAAACCGCTCAACAACGTTGTGTTTAATAAAAATACGTCACTTTAATTCACTTAATACGATTATTACCTCTTCTCAGGGCTACACACTTATAAAGCATATAGCCAAAGAGCTTGAATTAGAACTCAGCCATGAACGTGAATTTACAAACCTCGAAACAGATTTAAACACCAGTCCTCGCTTAGCCGATTTAAGCAGTGGTGTATTTGCCTGTATTTCTACAAAAACGCAAAACCAAGAAATGCTAGAAGCACTACTGACTAAAATAATTAGTAGCCTACCAAAACAATATGAAATTAAAGGGCTAAACCTGCAGCTTAGTTACAGTATAGGTATTAGTAGTGCAGGCAAGAGTAACGACTTTGAATATTGGTTAAAGCGTGGTTATTTAGCGCTTAAAAAAGCAAAAGGTAGCGTTAATCAAGTTGGGTCATCGTCAAACGGTAATAATCTGATGATGGACGTTGCTCTAGCCGCTAAGCTGCAACAAGCAATCAAAACAAATCAACTGGCGCTTTATTACCAACCTCAAATAAACTTATTAAGTAACCACGTAAGTGGTGCTGAAGCTTTATTACGTTGGCCCGACCCAACTTACAGCAACTTATCAATTGAAGAGCTAATAATACTTGCTGAACACACAGGTATTATTAACGAGCTAACACTGTGGGTAATAGAGCAAGCCTGTAAAGACATAGTTGAGCTTACAAAAAATGGCTATAACGAGCACACAATTAGCGTAAATTTAAGTGCTAAAAACTTAACCATAAATAACTTAGCCGAAAAAGTAGAAAATATTTTAATTAAATACCAAGTGCCGGCACACTTACTTAAATTTGAACTAACCGAATCGGCCTTCGTAGATAGTCAAGATGCACTTATAAAGTTAGTTGATGAGTTAACCGCATTAGGTATTAAAGTGGTACTGGATGACTTTGGGACAGGCTACGCGTCACTTAGCTACTTAGTTAATTATCACTTTAGTGAGCTTAAAATAGATAAGTCATTTGTTTTTGATTTGCCTAATAACCCAACTCACCAAGTTATTGTACAAACAGCCATTGATATGGCGCATAACCTCAATTTATCAATAACAATTGAGGGGGTAGAAACCCAAGAAATCCATCACTTGCTCAAAGATATGAACGCTGATTCCGCCCAAGGTTATTTATACGCAAAAGCACTGCCTTACACCGACTATTTACACTTCTTAAAAAGCCAATATAGCTTAAAAATGTTAGACTCCTCTTTTTAACATCTTTAGGGGCCAAGTAAAGATGCAAGGCACACTGCGTAAACTAAAATCGAGCTTAACCGAACCAGTACAATATCACTTACCTGTAGGTGAACACTTAGTAGACTTAAATGCATTTATAGGTAAGGAGCTTACGCTTACCTTTAGTGGCACTATTTTATGTTCTAACTGCGGTAAAAAAACCAAAAAAAGCTATTCTCAAGGTCACTGTTTTGTATGTATGCGCAAGCTTGCTAGTTGCGATATGTGCATAATGAAACCAGAAACCTGCCACTACGATCAAGGCACTTGCCGAGAGCCGCAGTGGGGCGAAGAAAACTGCATGATCCCACACTATGTGTATCTCGCTAACACCTCAGGTTTAAAGGTAGGTATTACCCGCCACACACAAATACCGACTCGCTGGGTTGATCAAGGCGCCACTCAGGCATTACCTATTTTTAAAGTGCAAACTCGCCTGCAATCTGGTTTAGTAGAAGTTGCATTGGCTGAATTTATTGCCGACAAAACTAATTGGCGCAATATGCTAAAAGGTCAAAACGACGCAATTGACTTAAAAGCAGCGGCAGCCGAGCTGATCCCACAAATTAGTGAAAAGCTAAACGAGCTCAGTGAATTATTTGGCGCAACCGCAATAGAGCAACTTGATGAAGATGTGGTTGATTTAAACTTTCCAGTAACCGAATACCCAACAAAAATCAGCTCATTTAACTTTGATAAAGACCCTGTTGTAAGTGGTGTTTTACAAGGTATTAAAGGTCAGTACTTAATCTTTGAAAAAGGCGTTATTAATATACGTAAATTTACGTCTTATGAAGTAACCGTAGGCTAACGGGCCATGTTAAACAGCTACCCACAATTATTGGTTATTTATAATGAGCTTGAGATAGCCCATAACCAACAAGAGCAACAAGAGTGCTTGCACAGCGTTACGCAAAGTGAGCTAAGCGATGTGCGAGTACTTAACAAGCAAGGTGACTACCTTAATTTACAAGGCACTGTTTGCCCTAAATTGAATGGCGAGCAACTAGCACAGCTTGTTACAGCTTACTTATTAAATGAAGGGCAATGCTGCCTTGGTAAAATCAAAACCCTAAGTACTGCGCAGGCGTTTGATTTACTAGGGCTATAAACACTCTCTTTATTTAAACCTCAGTAAGCACTTTTATATGCGCTACAGCACTGCGACCTAAAGCTGATAGCGCATAGCCACCTTCTAAATACGAAATAACCCCTTTACAACCGCCCTCTTTAGCAACGCCACATAGTTGCTCGGTAAGCCAAGTATAGTCATCTTCAACAAATTTTAAGCTTGCCATATCATCTTCTAGGTGAGCATCGAACCCTGCGCTTATAAAAAGTAATTCAGGTTTAAACGCTTTTAATTTTGGTAGCCATTGCCCAGTAAACACCTCTTTTAAATCGTCGCCATTACTGGCAATTGGCAGAGGTGAATTAACTATATGGCTATTATTTTTAACCGCTGTATTTGGATAAAACGGATACTGAAATAACGAACAAAGCAGTACATTTTCGTCATCAATAAAAATATCTTGCGTGCCATTACCGTGGTGTACATCAAAATCCGCAATAGCAATGCGCTTAACCCCTTTGCTTTGTGCGTACTTAACAGCAATAGCTAAGTTATTAAACACACAAAACCCAGATGATGAGTTTTTATTAGCGTGATGCCCTGGCGGGCGTACTGAGCAAAAAGCAGCATCGAGTTTATCGGCAAGTATTTCATCAACCGCTAACAATCCTGCACCTACTGCCCGCTCAATCGCTTTAAACGAATCGGGGCACAGCCACGTATCGCCATCTAAATTAGCGAGCCCTTCTGTTGGTAGCGTATTTTCTACGTGTTTAAGTAAAGCTTCATCGTGAGCAAGTAAATAATGCTCACGCTCGGCCTTGGGTGCTTGTAGGTGTGTTAAGCCAACATCTACGCCGCTGGCAAGTAATCGGTCTGTTATGGCATCTAGACGTTCTGGGCACTCGGGGTGGTCGTCTATCATTTTATGCTTACGGCAATGAGGATGAGAAATAACAGCGGTACGCATAAAAAGTCCCTTACAAGGTGTAAAAGCTTAATATAGCAAAGCCACCGATGGGTGGCTTTGCGACTTTGGTTTATATCAATACTTTAAATATCAATATTAGCTATTTTGCTTTTAAATGTAGGTTTCTAAAGTCAAAGCTAAAGTCGGTTACTTGTGTTGATACCGCACGCATTTTGGCACTGTTTACACGATTTTGTGAGCTCATTTCAAAACGAATAAACGCATCTGCTTCTAGTAATTTTTCATCCCACTTAACAATAAATGTATTACCTGTGTAATGCTCAAGAGTGCCTTTCAAGCGTTTAGTGTGGGTAAAATCAATGCGTAATTTACCATCTAACTGCTCAATAATTACATCGCCATACCAATCATCGTGTAATGTACCGGTGTAATTAATGTTTGGTAATTGTGGTTGGTAGTCAGCGGGGGCTTCTGGTTTTGCATTAACATACGCTTGTTGTTTGCCTTCAAAATGGCTTTTAGCTAAATCCTCTACCCAGTCTTTATCTTCAAGCTCAAGTGCATCTTCAAGTACTTCATGGGTTACCGCCGAAAGCGCACCAAAAGCTTGTTGATTAGATAAAATAACAATACCAAGTTTTTTCTCAGGCAATAAAGTAACTTGCGATACCATTCCTAAAATACCACCGCCATGACCTAGCTTTTTAAAGCCATGGTAGTCTTCAATGCTCCAGCCTAACCCATAACCCCTAAACTGCTGATGATACGATTCAAACGCACTTTTAGACGCCATAGATGTAATATGTGGGTGCCACATTTGCGCTTGTTGCTTTTCACTAAATAGCTGCTCGCCACTTGGCATTTTACCGCCTGCTAATTGCGTACGTAGCCATTGACTCATATCGCTTACACTTGAAGCAATGGCGCCTGCGCCTCTAAAGTCCTCAAGGTAGTTCACAAAAAATGGATGAAGCGTGCCATCCATAGGGATATGACCTGTCGCCCAGTTTTTATTACTTTTAGGAATACGTGAAAAGCCCGCGCGTGAGTTATCCATGTGCAGCGGCTGTAATATATTTTTTTCGATGTAATCGTTCCAGCTCATACCCGACACACGTGCAACCACTTCACCAGCGGTAACAAACATCAAGTTGTTATAAGCGTACTTACTACGAAAGCTGCTCGCTGGTTTTAAATACTGTAATCCCGCTAAAATTTCATCAACTGATTTATCGGTACTTGGCCAAATCATTAAATCTCCTTGCCCAAGCCCAAGCCCACTGCGATGACTTAATAAGTCACGAATACGCATTTCGCGTGTTACGTACGAATCGTACAATCTAAACTCGGGTAAATGATCAATTACGCGGTCATCCCAGCTTAATTTACCTTCATCAACCAACTTTGCCAGTGCCGCAGTAGTGAATGCTTTTGTGTTTGAAGCAATACCAAATAAAGTGTCTTTGTTTACTTTTTTGTTGGTATCGAGATTAGTTACACCAAAGCCTTTAGCAAATATTACTTTATCGTTTTCAACAATGGCAACTGCCATACCGGGTACGTCAAAACGTGCCATTGACGCTTTAATTACGTCGTCAATTTTGTTGGTATCAACTTGTGCCCAGCTGCTAAACGTAGTGCCTGCTAATAGTGCAATTGCGGCAAGTTTGGTTAATTTCATATCAATCCTATTTTATTATTTTTGATGAACTGCAAATTCAATTGCTGCGCGCTCTTGATTGGTGTCGCTTTTTTGTGCGCGATTTAATATGGCATCACTGTATTCTTTTGGTACGCCCGCTTCAAGTGAACCGCGATGAACGTGTTTTATGTACCAATCATATGGGAGTACATTGCTGTCATGGGTATTAGCTATATAACAATGTGCGGCTACAGTCTCACCCGTTAAAAGCGTTGGGGCTATATCTACACAATCGTAACCTACGCCCTCAATACCATCTAAAATAGCTTTTTCTTCTTCATTGAGCTCATAAATAACGCCGTAAACCAATGCATCTTCTTTATCGCTTGGACAAATACTGCATTTACCTGAGCCATCTTTAAATAGCATATCAAAAGTAAGCTCGTAGCCTTTAAGTATCGCAGTTCCTACACGCTTTACATTGGGCAAGCGCGCTAACAAACGGTTAGATGACATATTAGAACCAAACGAAAAATTATATAGCGGCATTTTTATCTCCTGCGCTTTTTGAATAAGTTAAATAACAACACGTACTGCAAGTGCAATTAAAATAATGCCAATTCCACGGTCAAACCAATAACCGCGTTGTTGGAAAAAGCCCCTTACATTATCTCGAGAAAGCATCATTGAAAGCATTGAAAACCACGCCCAAGTAGCCAATGCCATGTATACGCCGTAGCCGACTTGTATGCTAGTAGGTGTTGTTGGGCTAATCACGAGTGTAAATAACGACATAAAAAATAACGTGGCTTTTGGGTTTAATGCATTGGTGAAAAAGCCGCGCCTAAAAGCCACCCAAACGGGTTCCTCTTGAACGGTTTTGTTTTCAACATCTTTTACAGCCTCGCCTTCATTACTTTCAGGCGGTTTTGCAGCTCTAAGAGCTTGTACGCCTAAGTAAGCTAAATATGCACCAGCAAGGTACTTGAGCGCCATAAATAAACTAGGCGATTGCGTTAAAATAAGCGCGACACCTAAAACGCAATAGGCAACGTGCAGTAAAATAGCAGCGCCAACACCGGCGCTTGTCCACAATGCATTGCGCCTACCTTGTTGCACACTTTGCTTGAGCACAACGGCAAAGTCGGGCCCAGGGCTTGCTACTGCAAAAAAATGAGCAATAACAATCAGTAAAAATTCATCTAAGTATTCCACGCAGATCCTTGCTAGTTTGGCGAATAAGATAATAACAGCGGGTTGGCCGAGTTATTTACCAATGCTTTAATTTCTTTTTGTGCTTTTTTAAACTGGCCACGTAAATGCGGCTTTAAATGCTTTTTAGACACTTTATCGTTTTTAAAGTAACTAATTAGGGCATGCATAAATACCGTATGCGTTTCACTTAACTTAGCTTCACGGTTAGCGTATGGGTTATAGCAAGAGCCACACCCGCCTTTAAACTGATACACCGTATTACTCATCATCACACCAAACCCTAAAAAACAAGCAAGTGCATCAGCAGCTTGTGGTAAATACTCCCTACCACCTGGCGGTAGCACCCCAACGTGATGAATAAGTATGGTGGCCAGAGTACCTGCATAACTAGCCACTAAATCTTGTGGCTGATTAATCTGGTTAGGATTAAAAGAAATATTAATCGTATGGCTTGGCGGCACAATTAGATGGCTGCCTTCGCCACGTATTTCATTGCTAAATTCAAAGTGTGGAAAAACTTGCGGTTGTAATTGCTGCGGTGCAACTAGTTGGATAGGCCATGCGTTCATACCCGCGTAATTAGTAACGCGGTTAAAAACATTACTCGCCATTTCTTCAATGCTCGATACCGAATCAGGGAAAAAAGTGGCCGTTGGCAGTATTATTTGAGTGTGCTTTGTAAAAAACTCAGCATCAAAGTTTTCTACAGCCCAAATAAATGTATCAATAAGCCATTGCTGTTCTTGCTGCTCTAATAATGGCTTTGATTTAAATAAAGCTAACATAGTGTGCTCTTTTAGGTTTTAGTTTAGGTGCTTACGTAGGTGCTAACTTAGTCTTTTTGTGTAAGCGCCCAGTCCCACGCTTGAGTATTGTATAGCGGCACTGTTGATAGCGCATGGTGGTGGCTTCCACTGGACTCTTTAGTTGAGTACGATAAGTACAATAAAGTACGATTTTCAGCATCGTAAATACGACGCACTTTTAGTGATTTAAATAATATACTTTTAGATGATTTAAAGATCACCTCGCCCGATTTGCTGCGGTCTATTTTTTGTAGCTGCTGCGCTGTAATTGGCCCCGTTTGACGACACGCTATAGACATATCAGAGGGATCAGAAAAGTCCAAATTAGCCTCTATATGACTAATATGACAAGTAACGCCCTCAACAATAGGATCTTGCTGCGAATTCACCACAACATCTTTAGTTGTAAATAACCCAAGGCTTACCGAAGCAACATCGTCAGAGCAAGCACTTAACGTAACAATTGCACCTGCAAGTAAAGCTAAACGTTTAAATTTATGTGGTAATTTCATACTTATCCTTAATCAATATATAGGTAACTTAGTAGATAAGTTACTAAGCGAAGGTTCACCTGTTTGTTTTTATACTAACATCAAAAATAAATACGACTAAATTAGTTTAAAGTAAAGATTTTAGATAGCTCAGGGTTTAGTGACCCCTCTTGTATTTGGTACAATTACCTCTCGCTCATGCAGTAACTCATAATAGGAAACGCCTAAATGCCGCACATTATTATTGAACACTCAGAAGACCTCCCCGTTTTACCTCAAGTACTGGTAGAAAAAATTCATACAACCGCTTTCGAAAGTAACTTGTTTGAATTAGAAACCATCAAAACACGCGCTATTGCTTATCAGCAATATCAACTTGGCGCAGGAAAATCAGGGTTTATACATATCGCGGTACATATTTTGGCAGGACGCTCAATTGAGCAAAAACAAATGTTAAGCGAACTGCTACTTTCATGCTTAAAAACATACTGCAGAGCATCAGACAGTTTAAGCGTAAATATTTACGATATTGAGCATGAGATATACCGTAAAAATTAGTTAACTCTTGTAGCTTTGAGCAATAAAAGTAAACACTAGTAAGTAAAAAGCCCCAATAGGGGCTTTTTTGTCTTCTGACATTAAATGCTGATCACTGTCACTTATAAAGCAAAGCATCTGATCTAACGCTGGAATTTAATAGTGCATTCGCACTATTCCAAATTTAAGAAAGCTTAGCTTAATCTATGGATTAACTTTATTTAGATTACGTTTATTCTTAGGGGTAACTAAAGAATAAAAATTACACAATATTAAATTAATGTAGCTTTAAATAATTTGGATAGATATTTACTTGGGAAATTTGTAAAAGTGGTGGCCCCTCCCAGACTCGAACTGGGGACCTAACGATTATGAGTCGTGTGCTCTAACCAACTGAGCTAAGGGGCCAACTTTATATAACTGCTAGGCAGTTAATTTTTGAAGCGTTCAGTCACAGAGCGACTAAAGCGGGTTGCAGTATAAAAACTTTTTAGGTGCTTGTCACTACCAAAAACCTTTATTTTAACAATCAACAAGCTAACTGCTTAAATAGTAATCTTTTAAGTGGGCATAAACATAAAATGTAAGATATTTACCGTGCTATTCACTGCATTAAATTATAAACAAAACCTATCCCATATAGTCTTTTATATTTAACCCTCTACTTTTTAAGCAAAGCTAACATATATGTGTAGGCATACAAGGCTGTAAAAAATATGCTTGGGGCTACTGTCAGTGCCAGATTAGGTGTCTGATTAACTACATTCACCATAATCACTAAGCTCGATTGAACAGTAATCGGAATAATAGGCGCAAAAAGTACGCCTGCTATTTTTTTATTACTTAAATACGAGGCGCTAGAGTTAATTGCATTATTAAAACTTTGTCGTATTGCGACGTTTTGTGGTGTTTTAGAATGAAACATACAAATAATTGGAGTTACGAACGCAAGCGTTACATAACTAAACTTATACTTGTTGACGACCTTTTCTAAAATAAAGGTAAAAAATAGCGTTACAAATCCACTATACAACCCTTGCACTAATGCAGCTTGAAAAGTGACCGATTTAGCAATGTCTGCCGCACTATTTGCCCAGAAGGCCCAACTAAAATAAAAAACGAAAGACACAACACCTGACAGTATAAGTCGAATATTCAATTAACTACCTCAATATGCCTAAAAACCTAGTTTAATGATAACACTAGAAGTGAAGGTAATATTGTCACTAAATAATAAGGTATTTGATTGTATATTATAGATGTATAAACACACTAATGTTGAAGATTTCCTAAATGGCAACAAATCAGAATCAGAGCGCGACTTTTAGCTGGAAAGCTTATTAGTAAACAATAAGTATAGTTTGAAAATAATATTGGGAGTGAGTTATGGAAGTGAATTAATGGGTTGAAGAGCTTTAAAAATTGGATTTAACCTAAAAACCATCTAAAAACTAATATTGTGAGCCGATCGGTACTAAAGTATTTAGCTAGACCTCAGTAGTCGGCTTACACAATATATAATCTGTCATTATTTTTTCGCAATAATGTAGATTGCATGTATTAACCCTGGGAAATAACCTAGCAGTGTTAATAGAATATTTAACCAAAAATGCATACCTAAGCCAACTTGCAAAAACACACCTAATGGCGGTAATAAAACCGAAAGTATTATACGAATAATATCCATGATCAAACTCCATTTAAATTAAACATTGAAAAGACTTAAAGCCCAGTATTACTGGGCCTTAACTATACTGTATTATTCAGCAACAATAGCTAGTTTATCAACTACGTCGCGAACATCTTCAGCATTTTTAGCAATTTTAACTGCTAGTTGCTTTTCAGCTTCAGACTCTACAGAGCCATTCAGAGTTACCACACCGTTGTCGGTATCAACATCAATGTCTGTACCACCTACTTCTGAGTCAAACAGGAAGCGAGTTGTGATTACAGTAGTGATTTTAGCGTCCGTTAGGTCGTTATCATCATCGTCCATCATGTCGTTGTTTTTATCTTCGGTGTCCATGCTTTTAACAACAGTAAGGCTGTTATCAACATCAGTTACACCATCTAGGCTAAGTACAAGTTCTTCTGCTAGCTCTTTATCGAGTTCGCTATTAACTTTACCTGTAAGTACTACCTTGCCATTTTTTACATCAGTGTTAATGTCAAAGTTGTTTAGATTAGTGTTCATAAGTAGAACGGTTTCTGCCTTACCATCAATCCAAGCATCTTTACTTTCGTTTTCCCAGCTGTTTGCTTGGGCACCCATAGCCGTAGTACCAAGAACTAGAGCTGCGATAATAGATTTGTTAAATGTTTTCATAATCTTTCTCCTTTTGATTAAAGACACTTTAACTAATGCGAGCTTCAGGCCAACTTTATTTATACTTAAAATTCAAAGGCTTGAATTAATTAAAAGATAAAACCTTATCTATGTTTGTGTAACTATTTACAGGCTACTCGGTAAAACTTTCTCAAATAGTGAAAATAGCTAGATAATTGCTCTTTTGGTTAATCTATCGTTAATATAACAAAACAAAAAACACCGTTAAAAAATAACCAATTGATAATTAATGAAATTATATTTGGTACGCGGTTTGCAGCCTAACTACAAGAGCAGTATCAATAGTAAATATAATAAGGAATAACTCATGTCTGTAAAAGTTGAAGACCGCCCAATAGAGCAAGTACGCGAACAAGTGATTGATCAATTAATTCATAATTACAGTCATGGTGTTATTTCTGTTGATGCATTCGAAAGACGTTTAGATAATGCGATGGATGCACCTAATAACGAAGCTCTGCTAGCCTTAGTAGAAGACTTAACACTTAATACCGATCAGCAATATAAAGCAGAAAAACAATCGCAATTTACACCACATTATAGTGCACAGCAAAACAGTGATGATGATTTTACATTACGCAGTATTTTAGGATCTAACGAGCGAAGTGGTCAGTGGGTTGTGCCAAAAAATATATATTTGAGTAACTTTATGGGATCGGTGGTGCTTGATTTTACCGATGCTATTTTTGCGCATCAAAATGTAACTATTCACGTTAACTGTATTTTTGGTAGCGATGAAATTTACGTACCAGAGCATGTCAATGTAGTGTCTAAAATGTTTTGTATTTTAAGTAGCCTTGAAAATAAATCTGTGTCGCTTAACAAACGCCAAGGCCCTACAATTCATATTGAAGGAAAGGCAGTAATGGGCTCGGTTGAGGTAAAAATAAAGCGCACAATTAAAGAAAAATTTATAAGCTTTGCAAATGAGCTAAAAACCCAGTTTGGCACGGCTAATAATAATCGCTCACTATAATTGAGTAGCAGCACTTTAGCGTGCTGCTTAGTATTTTATTATAAATCGTTATTTCGCTCGCTTGGTATATCACTTAAATACTCTACAAACTCAACTTCAAACCCTGCAGGATCAATAAAGTAGACATTCTTTCTGAAAGGATTCTCGTTACCTTGCTTGCTTAGAGTAAAACCCACTTTATTTAAGCGCATTACTACTGCGCTTAAATTATTAGTTACATAAGCAAAGTGTGCAAAACCAATTTGATGGCCCGATAAGTTTCTGTTTTCACCTTCACCATGACTGCTTATCGCAATGTAATGCGTGTCATCTCCAAAGTGTACCCAGCGTCTTGGTTTTCCATGCCAATCGCCTCTGCCCTCACTTCTAATCGACCAATGTGGAAATACAGCGCGATAAAATGTAAGCATACTATCTATATCACTCGCGACTAAGTTTACGTGCTCTAAATACATAATGTTATCCTATCAGTTAAGTTAGGAGCACGATAAAACCTCAAGTTAACTTTAGGTAAAGTGTTATTTAAATTTAATTTATTTAAATGCAGATAATTATTTTTTAAAAATATATAAACTTTTCAATCTTGTATAAAAAACAAACACAAGTATTTGGGGTTTATTGTTTACTTTATGGCAAAAGTCGCTAAAATACGCCGGCTGAAATATATAAACGTTCTTTTACAACCCAAAGGTAATACCATGCATCCAATGTTAAACATTGCGGTTCGCGCTGCGCGCAACGCAGGCAAAATTTTACTTCGCGCAAGTGAAGATTTATCAAAAGTTGAAGTGCAACAAAAAGGCGCTAACGACTTAGTAACTAACATTGATAAAGAAGCCGAAGCCGTAATTCGTGACACTATTTTACAGTCTTACCCTACTCACTCAATTGTTGGTGAAGAACTAGGTGAGCATAAAGGCAAGGATGATGATTACCAATGGATTGTAGATCCTATCGATGGAACAACTAACTTCATCAAAGGTATCCCTCATTACGCGGTTTCTATCGCACTTAAAGTTAAAGGTCGTTTAGACCAAGCTGTTATTTATGATCCAATTCGTGGTGAGCTTTTCACTGCATCTCGCGGTCAAGGCACTCAGTTAAACAGTAAACGTCTACGCGTTAGCAAAACTACGGTTCTTGCAGGCACTGTACTTGCTACTGGTTTCCCTTTCAAAAACAAAAACCACATGGATGCATACACTGAAGCGTTTAAAGCATTGTTTGTACACACTGCTGATATTCGCCGTGCAGGTTGTTCTGCTTTAGATATGGCATACGTTGCAGCTGGCCGTGTTGATGGATTTTTTGAAATTGGTTTAAAACCTTGGAACTCTGCTGCGGGCGAACTAATGGTTAAAGAAGCGGGCGGTATGGTTGTAGATTTCGCCGGTGGTAATAACTATAACCACAGCGGCAATATTATCTGTGGTTCACCAAAACTGACTCAAGCAATTATCCGCGAAATTCGTCCAGTATTAACTGAGTCGTTACTTCGCTAATTAAATGCTATTAATAGCATACTAAAAAGGAGCCTAGGCTCCTTTTTTTGTGCCTAAAAATAAGGGTTATCGAGCTTAATCTCTATTGTTTTACCTTTTGTATAAGGTAGTGTATTTAAATCCTTTGCGAAGTATTCATTAAATAATGCATCAAACTCGCCGTTTGTCTGCATTAATATTAAGCCCTCCTCTACTGCCTTTGCCAATTCGGGTTTACTCTTAGTCACAAAATAATAAATACCCGTTGGGTAGCTTATATATAAATCAGGCACAACGACTAAGTTACTTTGTTTGTTTTCAATAAGCTCAGAATTAACCTCAATAAACGAGCGAGGAAAGTAATCTATTCGCCCACGGCTCGTTAAAGTGAACATGGCTTGGTAATTGGTAAGCGGCCTTACACGTAAGCCGTTATAGGACATTATTCTTGTATCTGGCCAGTTGTGACCCTGCACTGCTGAAAACTCTCCTAGCTGCTCTAGGGTTTTTACGTCTTTAAAGCGTGCTACGTTTTGTTTATTAGTGAGTAAAGCCCGCTTTCCTATATAACCTTTAAATAGTGGTATTTTAATAGCTAAAGCAAGTGCCTCTCGCTCTGGACTACTCATACTCCAATACATATCTAGTTCGTTATCATTTAGGTTTATGAGCTTACGTTTTTGCTGATCTGATATGGGAGTCATCCTAATAACCCCAGGATAGTTAACACTCTCAAGTGCACGTACCAGTAGCTCACTTAAGTACTCTTCTCGTGCGTTTTGAGTATCTTGCTTTTGGGCTACATTAATTATTTGCTCTTGCGCCATAAGTGCAAAACTTGCAAGCAGACCAAGTACACTGGTCGAGATTTTTATTGGCAACATAATAATTACCTATTTTTATTTAAATTACCTGCTTATTGCTTGCTAGGCGCACCACTGCGGGCGCAGGCCCTTTACGTTTGCAAATAAACAAATAACTATGGCGATAACGTTTGGCTTCTTTTTTAGCATCAGTTGCGAGTGCTGCAACTTGGTGACTGTTTTTACATTGTTGTAAATCAGGCTCAACTAAGCCAATCGATAACGTTAGTAGCGGCACAAATTGCTTTTCTCCTTCACGATTTGTGGCCCAATACCCTTCGCTCTTTATGTGCTCAGGTGTAAAAAATATACGAGACTGGAGTTGAAATTGCTCAATAATGGTATTACATATATCAACCGCGTTGTGCTGATCAAACACCACCATAAAGTCATCGCCACCTATATGTCCTACAAAGTTAGCACTATTTTTACACGCTTGCACTGTTACATCAGCTAATAGTTTAATTACACTGTCGCCGCTAGCGTAGCCGTATAAGTCATTAAATTGCTTAAAATGATTTAAGTCTATATACGCGAGTGAAAACGGATTACTACCTTTTAATCGCTGCTCTATAGCTTCATTAATTGCCACATTACCAGGGAGCATAGTCAGTGGATTAGCGTGTTGTGCATGGCGTATTTTTTCTTCGGTTATGTGTTTTAAAATATCGCGAAGCGGCGCTAAACCTAAATAAGCGTTTTCTCTGGTTATCACTATATGGCGGCGTATATCAAAGTCTTGCTCAGTTATTTGTTTACTTACGGTATCGAGTAATTGGTTTTCGTCAACGACTAATGGCTGCTTGTCCATAAGTGCAGTAACTGGGCGTTTATCGTAAAGGGCATGTCCATAGGGCGCTGCAAAAACTTCTGTTAATTGATCTCTGTGAAGTAGCCCTATTGGCTGGTTTTCAGTACTTAACACTGCAATACTTATAAGTAATTTATCTTGCTCAAAGAGCTTATGTGCATCTTTACAACGAGTATCACTATTTATTGCAGGTTGCGTAATCGATAGGCGACCTATGGCCATTGATTGTTCTAATAATGCGTTTGATTGCACAAATGAAAGTGCCTGCAGCTGTTCTGAGCTGAAGTCCTCACTTGGCTTTATGCTTGGCTTTTCGAGTAAAAACCCTTGTACATTACTAATACCTAAATTCTCTACCAATGTAAGCTCTTCTGCGCGCTCTATGCCCTCGGCAATAACCTGAGTATTAGTAGCTCTAGCCAAAACGGTAATAGATTTCAAAAACTCTTTTTTAACTTCGCTTTCATCACAATGATCAATAAAATAGCGGTCAATCTTTACAAAGTCGGGGCATAGTTCAGACCATTGCTTTAACCCTGAATACCCAGCGCCTAAATCATCTATTGCTATAGTAAAACCGAGCTCTCGGTAATGGGCAATCGTTTTTAATAACAAGAAGCCATCATCTACTTTTTCTTGCTCAGTAACCTCTATAACTACACGGTTAGCAGCTAAGCCAAATTGCTCTATTAGGTGCAGTGTTTCCCCTTTAGGGTGGCAAGGGTCTAATAGTGTTTTAGGGCTTACATTTAAAAATAATTTACCTTGTAGATTAAGCCTTACAAAGTTTTCAATCGCTTTTGAGCGACATAGTAATTCAAGCTCCGAAATTAAACCTTCCTCATGGGCAACTTTAAATAACGTATTAGGCATTTCTAACGGGCTATTTTTAGGTCCTCGACTAAGTGCTTCGTAACCTAAAATAACTTGATTACTAATATCAAAGATAGGCTGAAACAGCGTAGTTATTTCACCGCTTTTTAAAATGTACTCTAATACTTTGCGCTGAATCGTCACGTATTTGCCTTACAACTATTTTGATTGGAGCAATAAAGTACCAAGTGTGTATGACATTTTTATTGCGCAAAAAAAATGCGCTCATAAAAAAACCGCTCATAAGAGCGGTTTTTATTAAGTACAAACCTAGTTACGGCATAGCGTCTTGGTCTGCGCCTTCTTTTTCTATTACTTCTGGTATTAAATCTTCTTTGCTTACGCCCATTGCTATAGCAACAGAGCTTGCAACATAAATCGAAGAATAAGTACCAATAAACACACCAAACAGTAATGCAGTTGCAAAACCATGAATGGTTTGTCCGCCCCATGTAAACAAGGCAATCAATACTAAAATAGTCGTGATTGATGTTACAAGTGTACGGTTAAGTGTTTGCGTAAGTGAAATATCAATAATTTCTATCGTATCGTCAATGCGTACCTTACGGAAGTTTTCACGTATACGGTCTGATACAACAATCGTATCATTGAGTGAATA
Organism: Pseudoalteromonas sp. SR43-3; assembly: GCF_014163875.1. Taxonomy (NCBI): domain Bacteria; kingdom Pseudomonadati; phylum Pseudomonadota; class Gammaproteobacteria; order Alteromonadales; family Pseudoalteromonadaceae; genus Pseudoalteromonas; species Pseudoalteromonas sp. SR43-3. The sequence goes on from NZ_JACJEC010000002.1 coordinate 362,382, forward strand.
ACCAATTACCGCAAGAATTGCCGCTAATATAGTTAAATCAAACTCTAAACCTAATACCGAAAATAAACCCACAGTAATGATAACATCGTGTAGTAGTGCACCTACCGCACCTACTGCAAAGCGCCATTCAAAACGAAACGCAACGTAGATTAAGATACAAATAAGCGCAGTTAACATGGCAAGGCCACCCTGCTCTTTTAAGTCTTCACCTACACTTGGGCCTACAAATTCAATACGGCGCATTACTACGCTGTCGTCTGCTTTTTTAAGTGCATCGATTACTTGGTTACCAATTACTTCAGCTTTTACATCGCTACCGCGTGGTGCTAAGCGAACTAAAATTTCTTGGCTTGAACCAAATAGCTGCACTGATGCATCAGCAAAACCATTATCAGCTAGTGCATCACGTACTTTTTTAAGGTCAGCCGGTTGTGAAAAACCCACTTCTACCGCAGTACCGCCGGTAAAATCTAAACCAAAGTTTAGGCCTTTGATAAAAATTGATGCAAACGACGCTAAAATTAGTAGCGTCGAGAAACCCATAGCCACTTTTCGAAGAGACATGAAACGAAGGGTTCTACTACCCAAACTTAAAATTTGCATGTCTGCTCCTTAAATCGAAAGTTTATCAATGCGTTTACCACCAACAAATAAGTTGATTACCGCACGGGTACCAACGATGGCTGTAAACATTGAAGTTAAAATACCAATGGCAAGTGTCACTGCAAAGCCCGCAATCGGACCAGTGCCCACTGCAAACAGTATAATGGCAGCAATTAGTGTCGTGATGTTGGCATCAAATATAGTGCTAAATGCGCTATCGTAACCAAAATGAATCGCTTGTTGAGGGCTACGGCCATCGGCCAGCTCTTCACGAATACGTTCAAAAATAAGTACGTTAGCATCAACCGCCATACCTACCGTTAATACAATACCGGCAATACCTGGTAGCGTAAGTGTAGCGCCCGGAATTAAAGACATAACACCTACAATTAGTACTAAGTTAGCCGCAAGCGCAAGGTTTGCAACCATACCAAAGCCTTTGTAGTACACAAGCATAAACACAAGTACAAACGCAAAACCAAGTGCAACCGCAGTCATACCCGCTTCAATATTTTCTTGACCTAAACTTGGACCTACAGTGCGCTCTTCAACAATTTGAATTGGTGCTACAAGCGCACCTGCACGAAGTAGCAAACTTAAGTTATGTGCTTCAGCTGGGTTATCGATACCTGTAATACGGAACGAGCGATCAAGACGTGCTTGAATTGTTGCTACGTTAATAACTTCTTCAACCTTAATAGGCGGAAGCGCTTTACCATCTGCATCTTTTTTACCTGATGGCTTGTACTCAATAAATACCGTTGCCATACGCTTACCAATAGCACGTTTGGTAAAGGCATTCATTTTTGCCCCACCTTTGCTATCTAGCGTAATACTCACTTGCGGGCGTTGGTATTCATCAGCGCCAGATTGCGCGCCAGTTATATGGCTGCCTTCTAGAATAATACGCTTTTTAAGTACAACAGGGTAACCGTCGCGGCTCATGATCATTTCAGTACCCGCAGGGATACGACCTTGAGCAGCAGCGCTAATATCAGCGTTTTCGTCTACTTCACGAAATTCAAGTGTTGCTGTTGCGCCTAAAATTTCTTTAGCACGTGCAGTATCTTGAATGCCTGGTAGTTGAACAATAATACGCTCAGCGCCTTGGCGTTGTACGTTAGGCTCTGCAACACCAATTTGGTTGATACGGTTACGAATAATCGTTTCATTTTGCTTGATAGCATAGTCACGAATCTCTTTGAGTTTTTGCTCACTCATTGTCGCAAAAAATGCTTTATCGTTACTGCTGTCATCAATGTAGACATTTAGCGGGTAGCGAGTTTCTAAGAAACTCTCTGCAGCATTTTTGTCTTCTTCGGTACGCATTTCTACACGCATACGATCGGAGCCTGCTACGCGGCGAACACTACGATAACGTAGTTTTTCTTCGCGCAGGTCACTGCGAAAATCTTGTTCCATTTGCTCAAGCTGGTTATCAACCGCTGTTGCCATGTCGATTTCCATGGTGAAATGTACGCCACCACTTAAATCAAGACCTAGCTTCATAGGGTTACCACCAACCGCTTTTAACCAAGCTGGTTGAGCAGGTGCCATATTAATAGCAGAAATGTAATCATCGCTCAGCGAATCACGCAGTAAGTCATGCGCTTTAAGTTGCTCTTCAACATTTTTTAAACGAACTAAAATTTGTCCATCTTCAAGTATTGTCGATTTAGCGGTTACATTATTTGTTTTAAGGATTGCGTTTACTTTGTCTACAACACTGAGATCGACATCAGCGCCTTTAGCACCTGAAACTTGTATGGCCGGATCACGACCATACAAGTTTGGAGAGGCATATAAAAGGCCAATGGCTACCACAGCTAAAACAAGTAAATACTTCCAAACTGGAAACTTGTTTAACACGGGGTCGTCCTTATTATTTTTATAGCGACTTCATTGTGCCTTTTGGCAATACTGCAGATACTGCAGATTTTTGTACTGTAACTTCTGCTTGCTCGTTTAAAGAGATAACGATGAAATCTTTCTCTTCAGAAATTTTCACAATTTTACCCACTAAACCGCCTTGGGTAAGTACTTCATCACCTTTAGCCATCATACTCATTAAGCTTTTGTGCTCTTTAACGCGCTTAGCTTGTGGGCGGTAGATTAAAAAGTAAAAAACCAAACCGAAAATAGCTAACATTATTAGCATTTCCCAACCACCGCCTGCCGCAGGTTGACCAGCTGCTGCGTGTGCATTTGAAATAAATAAACTCATGATACTTCCTCTTTAATTTTAAAGTTTAATTTTTTATATCTGCTAACTCTGGCACATCTTGGCCTCGGCGAGCATAAAAATCTTGTACAAATTCTTCTAATTTACCTTCGCTAATTGCATTACGTAAACCTTCCATAACACGTTGATAGTAACGTAAGTTATGAATTGTGTTTAGTCGCGCACCTAAAATTTCGTTACATTTATCAAGGTGATGCAAATAAGCTCGTGAATAGTTTTTACACGTATGGCAATCACACTCAGGGTCAAGTGGCCCTGTATCTGTTTTATGCACTGCGTTACGTATTTTTACTACACCCGTGGTAATAAATAAATGGCCGTTACGCGCATTACGTGTTGGCATAACACAGTCAAACATATCAATACCACGGCGAACCGACTCAACTAAGTCTTCTGGCTTGCCTACACCCATAAGGTAACGAGGCTTGTCTTCTGGCATTTTAAACGCACAATGATCAAGGATATTCATCATTTCGTTTTTAGGCTCACCTACTGATAGGCCACCTAATGCATAACCGTCAAAACCAATTTCTTCAAGGCCAGCTTGTGATTGTGCACGTAATTCTGGGTACATACCACCTTGGATAATACCAAATAAAGCAGATGGATTATCGCCATGCCCTTCTTTTGAGCGCTTAGCCCAACGAAGAGATAACTCCATAGAATCTTTAGCTTCTTTTTCAGTCGCTGGGTATGGCGTACACTCGTCAAAAATCATAACGATGTCTGAACCTAAGTCACGCTGTACTTCCATCGACTTTTCAGGCGACATCATAATTTCATCACCATTTACTGGAGATTGAAATAAAACGCCTTCTTCAGTAATTTTACGCATTGCGCCTAAGCTAAATACTTGAAAACCGCCTGAGTCAGTTAAAATTGGGAAGTCCCAATTCATAAAGTCGTGTAAATCACCATGTTGTTTAATGATCTCAGTACCTGGGCGAAGCATTAAATGAAAGGTATTACCTAAACATATTTGCGCACCAGTGGCTTTAACTTCATCTGGCGTCATACCTTTTACAGTACCGTAAGTACCAACAGGCATAAAAGCAGGTGTTTCTATTACACCACGGTCAAAAATTAAGCGGCCGCGGCGCGCTTTTCCGTCAGTACAATCTAATTCAAATTTCATATCATCCTCAATGTCGGAAAAACAGTCCAACAAGCTATAATTTAACCGCCTGATTCTACCCTTTTTGCCTCACTAATACTATTAGCTGCGATAAATTCAGTTTTGCCAATTGCCGCAAACAAAAACCCCAGCAACTAAGCTGGGGGTTTTAATATATTCTACTGAGTATTAAACAATATTTTGTTACTTTCGTGTTAAAAACATGGCGTCGCCATAACTAAAAAAGCGGTACTGCTGCTCTATTGCAGTATTGTAAGCGCCCATAATATTGTCTTGGCCGCTAAATGCGCTGACTAACATTATAAGCGTTGATTCTGGTAAGTGAAAATTTGTGACCATGGCATCAACAACATTAAATTGATAACCCGGAAAAATAAATATATCGGTATCACCAAAATACGTATCTAACTTGCCGCCGTGAACTTTAGCAGCCGACTCTAATGAGCGAACTGAAGTTGTGCCTACCGCAATTACACGCCCACCATTTGCTTTAGTTTGCGCAACAGCTGCAACTACGTCATCAGGTACTTCTATGTACTCTGAGTGCATCACATGCTCATCAACACTATCAACTCGTACCGGCTGAAAAGTACCAGCGCCAACGTGTAGCGTAACAAAAGCCATGTTTACGCCTTTATCTTTGAGTGCTGTCATTAACTTATCGTCAAAATGTAGACCTGCAGTTGGTGCTGCAACTGCACCTGGTTTTTCTCCATAAACAGTTTGATAACGCTCACGGTCAGCATCGGTATCAGGTCGGTCAATATAAGGAGGCAGTGGCATATGGCCAATATCATTAAGTATATCTAACACGTTTTGGCTATGATCGAACTCAAGCTCAAATAAAGTATCGTGGCGTGCAACCATTATTGCCTTGGCTTTGCCTTCTAAAATAACTTCGTTACCGACCTTAAGCGACTTACTTGCCCGTACATGCGCAAGTACGCGATGCTCATCTAATACCCGCTCTACAAGTACTTCAACTTTTCCGCCTGAAGCTTTTTGACCAAACATACGTGCTGGAATAACGCGTGTATTGTTAAAGACCAATAAATCGCCTTCGTTTACTAAATCAAGTATATCGCTAAACACTTTATGTTCTAAAGTTCCGCTTGGGCCATCTAAAGTGAGTAGACGGCTGCTGGTTCTGTCCGCTTTAGGAAAACGAGCTATTAATTCATCAGGTAAGTCAAAGCTAAAGTCAGCCACGCGCATAATTAGTAATCCACATCATTTAAAATCGCGCCAAGTGTATATGTATCGGATATTAAGCTCAAGAAATCAGCCAAACTTATAATGTCTGTTTGCGTGTTTGCCATTAAATTCTCTTGTTCTTATGGTTAAATGTCACTATTCTTGTTCGGCTAAATTATTATAAGTTATATTAGGGGTGTTCAACTCGTGCCAAACCAGCTTAAATTGCTAATATTAAACGCAAGTAGTGCTGAACGTCGCGCGATTAAGGGCACTTTAGATAGCTTAAATGTATTTACCTTTATTGATGCCCAAGACAGCCAACAAGCTTTAAAGCTTTTAAAACAACACCCTGTTGATATTATAATAACGGGCATTAATGTTGGTAAAATTGATGGCTGGCGCTTTTCTAGGATGATCCGCTCAGGATTATTAAAAACACCAAAAAACACACCAATCTTACTTATTCCGCCAATTTACTGTGAGCGGATTGCCGAAACAACAGCCCGAAGCTATGGGATAGATGCTGTACTACCGTTTGAGCACAAAGATATGCTCCCTCAAGTACTTGCGAATGTTTTATCTACTCACTTAGAAAAAAGTAGCCGGCTAAACTTATTATTATTAGAGCCACTTCAAAATACGGCAGACAAAATAAGTGAACAGTTAAAGTTAAACTTTGCTATCACTCACGTAACTTCAGCTAAAGCGGCACTTAACGCTTATAACCAACAGCAGTTTTCAATTGTGCTACTCGATGCCACTACATCAAGTGCAGAGAGCTCGAGTGTACTCGTTGAAGAAATCCTCCAGCACAATTCTAAACAAGCTATTGTTACAATTATAGAAAGTGACGATGCCGATTACGCTGAGCAGCTTTTGCTTTCGGGTGTTACCGACTTTATTAGAGCCCCTTACGATCCTTCATTTTTAAACAAAGTGTGTGACCACGCCGCACGACGTGAAGATTTTATGGTGAGTTATGCTGAATTTGCTTACAAAGTAGAACAATTAAGCGTGAGCGAAGTGCGTTACAAAGAGTTATTTTCAGCTCATCAGCGTATTTTATTGCACTTAAATACAGTTGTTTTAGAGCTCGATCAGCAAGGTAATATTCGTTTTATTAACCCCGCATGGGAAACATTAAGCGGTTTTGGTGTTAAATCATCACTACAAAACCCATTAAGCGCTTATTGTAATAACGAAGATAAAGGAAGGCTTGACTACACTATTAACGATATTTTACATGGTGGCGAGCAACAGCAACAAATAGAAGTAAAGTTAACCCACAAAAATGGCAATTTAATTTGGGTTGAATGCAGATTGCAGCTAATAAAAAATAGTCGTAACAACGCGACTATAACCGCAACTATCGACAATATACACGAACGAAAGCAAGCTGAGATTCAACTACGTCATTTAGCACACCATGACCCATTAACTGGTTTACATAATCGTTATTATTTTGATCAACAGCTTAATAAAATATGCCAAGATAAATACACCTATGATGGCATAGAGCATGCTGTTATTTATATTGACCTCGATCACTTTAAAATAATAAACGACAGTAAAGGCCATCATCAGGGCGATATAGTTTTAAAAGAAGTGGCGCAATTATTTAAAGCAAATATTGGCGACGATCACCTGGTATGCAGAATTGGTGGGGATGAATTTGCAGTCATACTTACCAATATGAATTTACTGGATGCACACCTTATTGCAGAAGGTGTGTGTAGTGCGATAGAAAAACATGCTTTTAAATCAGAAGATCAGATATACACTATTAGCTGCTCTATTGGTTTAACTCAAATCACGACACAAAATAACGACCCTAATGAGTGTTTAAAACAAGCCGATATTGCTTTGTATATTGCCAAAAACCTAGGGCGTAACTTAGTACATTGCTATTCAAAAGAAGATGCTCAAAACAATACACTACAAACAGGGCTTGAATGGGGCCACGAAATTCGCCAAGCACTACAGCAAGATAATATTGAACTACATTACCAACCTATTTGGGATTTTAAAGAGTGTAAAGTTGCTTATTTTGAAGCGCTTTTACGCTTAAAACTAAAAGGTGAACTCGTATACCCAAATCAGTTTATTCCCTCTTTAGAAATGCTTAACGACACATTTTTGATGGATCAATGCGTTATACGTAATGCTATTGCTTGTGTATCTAAGCACCCAGAGTTAAACCAAGTTGCTATTAATTTGTCAGCACAATCGTTCTTAGATGAACGCTTATTGCCATTAATTGAATCAAACCTTGAAAAGTATAACGTGCCTGCTTCGCGGATAATTTTTGAAATAACTGAATCTGCGAGTATCAATAACCTAAAGGCCACTCGTAAAATGATTGAGAAGCTTAATAGCTTAGGCTGTCATTTTTCTATCGATGATTTTGGAACTGGATTTAGTACATTTAATTATTTAAAACAGCTACCAGCACAGCATGTGAAAATTGACGGCTCATTTGTAAGTGATATGCTCAATGACCCTATAGATTTAGCGTTAGTAAAAGCAATAAATGATATTAGTCGGTCTCTCGATAAGCGCTCTGTAGCTGAGTACGTTGAAAACGAAGAGATATTTTTTGCACTAAAAGAAATTGGTGTTGATTATGGGCAAGGCTACTTTATTGCACGTCCAATACCTGTTGAAAAAGTAAAAGATGAACTCGAAAAAATTTCTAAAAATAAAACGTTTTACCAACAACAAGCTAGCCCAAAATAAACAAAATTAAACAATTTTAATCATTTTATTACTACCAATATTACCTTTCTTGCCTATACTTTCAGCATCAAATAAAAAATGTCGTGCCTTTTTATGTATTTCACTTTAAAAACATGACATTACCTTTTGGCGGCGTAGTACCGATATTTATAGTGGGTTTCAAAGCTATTTAAGCTTTTAAGGAAGAAGGTATGACACAACTAGTTATGTTATTACTGATTATACATTTTGCAATCGCGTATCAGTGTTACCGCTACGCGAATATTAAAGGCTACCCAGTTAAGGTTTTTACTGTATTAGGCTGTGTGCCTTACTTTAACTTGGTGGTATGGATTTATTTATTATTTTTACCTGAACTTGAGCCTTTTGAAAGCCATCGTCAAAATCAAAAGCAGCCTTTGTAGGCTGCTTTAGTTCACTTATTATTCTGCTTTAGAAAAATCTAAACTACATTGACGCTTTAAAAACACCTCAAGCTGTTGACTAAATAGCCTAAAGTCTCGAATTCGGCCCGTAGTTTTACGCCACAAGATACCAATATCTCTATATGCATCACTTTGTGATGGTGTAGCCACCATATTTTTATTATCTAAAATACCCGCATTAATCGCCATCTGTGGTAAAAAAGTCACCCCGAGCTGATGCTCAACCATGCTTAATAGAGTATGTAAGCTTGCAGCTTCAAATGGGTTAATACAACTGGCACGGTTTAAGTGACATGCACTAAGCGCATGGCCCGTCATGCAGTGCTCGCGCTCTAATAAGAATACGCTAGCCTCTGGTAATAGATTAAAGTCGACTACGCCCTTTGCAGCGCTGTAATCCTTATGGTGCACTAAACTAAACTGATCTTTTGCCAATACTTGTGTATGAAATTTATCTGTTTCGTACGGCAGTGCAAGTAGCGCTAAATCAATATGCCCATGTTCAAGTTTATCCAGTAGCTTGTCACTCGTATCTTCAATTAATACCAGCTCTAAATCACAAAAGGTTTCTTTACAAAAATGATAAAGCGGAGCCGCTATAAAGCTTGCAATTGTAGGTATAACACCCACAGTCAGCTTACCACTTAGTGGTGTTAAAAAGCTTTTTGTAAGCTCTTTTAAACTAATTGTATCGTTAATTATTTTACGAGAACGCTCAACAACTTCTTCACCAATACTGGTAAACATCAGGCTGCGATTTTCACGCTCAATTAGCTGACAGCCTAGTGTTTCTTCAAGATTTTGAATAGCGCTACTTAAAGTAGATTGTCCTATAAAGCAGGCACTAGCGGCTCTGCCAAAGTGCTGATGTTGATGAACAGCTAATAAATACTGTAGTTGTTTAATACTTGGAAGGTTAGTCATTTTTTCTTTCCACAAATAAAAAGACCCCAACACCTAGGGCATTGAGATCTTTTCAAGCTAAAAGTCTTTGAGTACTTTTTTATTAAACCCCAAATGCGGTTCTTAGTACGTAGAAAATAACAATAGCAAGGGCAGCGCCAACTGGCAATGTAATTACCCAAGAAACTACAATGTTTCTGATAACACCCATGTTAAGCGCGCCAATTCCACGTGCCATACCTACACCTAATACCGCACCCACTAAGGTTTGAGTAGTAGAGATTGGCATACCAGTACCTGAGGCAATAACAACGGTAGAAGCAGCAGCTAGTTCAGCAGCAAAACCACGGCTAGGTGTTAAATGTGTAATACCTTCACCAATTGTTTTGATTACTTTTTTGCCTAAAATAGCAAGACCAGCAACAATACCAAAACCACCTAGAGGTAGAATCCACCAAGCAATAGCTGCTTTTTTAGCAATTTCACCATTGTTTTCAACAATGTTTACAACAGCTGCTAGTGGACCAATTGCATTAGCAACATCATTAGAACCATGTGCAAATGCCATACAACATGCTGTAAGTACCATAAGAACAGCAAATACTTTTTCAACATTGTTGAACTGCATTTGTTTATCTGCTTTTGGATCAATATTTAAGCGAGATATGGCAATTTTACCAATCACAGCAACAACTATTGCAACACCTACTGACAGTGCATAGCCTTCAGCTGAGCCTAGGTCTATACCAACGTGCTTTAAGCCCTTTTTAATTGTAACCAATGCCATGATAAAACCTGCTAAGCCCATATAAAGAGGGACATAACGTTTAGCATTTTTTAGTGGTGCATCTGTATTAAAAATAAGTTTTTGTGCACTCATGAATATTAAGTATGCAATAAAGCCTGATATGGCAGGTGTTATAATCCAACTACCTACAATACCACCTACTTTATCCCATTGAATCGCCTCAGTACCTACTGCAACTAACGCAAAACCAATGATTGCACCAATGATTGAGTGAGTTGTAGATACAGGCCAACCTAAGAACGAGGCCATTAATAACCAAACACCGGCTGCAAATAAAGACGAAATCATACCCAGAACCATTAATTCCGGAATATCTGCAAATGGTGCTGCATCAATAATTCCTTTACGAATTGTTGATGTAACCTCACCACCTGCTAAATAGGCGCCTGCAAATTCAAAAATCATCGCTATAAAAATAGCTTGTTTGATTGTTAGCGCTTTTGAACCTACAGATGTACCCATGGCGTTCGCTACGTCGTTCGCGCCAATACCATAAGCCATAAAAAAGCCGACTGCTGCGGCAATTAAAATTAATACCGTGCCGTAAGATGCAATGATATCCATTGTAAAACCTTAATCTTTCGTGTTTGAACTGATTTTAAATTAACGAGCTAACATCAGCTCAAGACGTGATCCTACGCGCTCTGCAATATCTGCAAGCTCGCCAACCCATTCAATGATTTTATATAAAAACATCACATCAATTGGATTTAACTCACCTTCTACATCACGTAGCTGGCGGCGTACTTTTATCTGCATTTCGTCCGTGTCTTGTTCTATGGCATCCAATTCAACTAACATTTTTTCTACTAAGGTGACTTCTCGACCTTTAAAACCCGTTTCTAGCAATTCTTCTAATTCGTTAATTGCTTTAGATGCTTGTTTAGTCGCATCTACACAACGGGTTAAGTAAGCTAAGAAATCAGCTTGCATAACTTTAGGAATGGTCATTTCACGACCAATCACTCGTCCTGCAATATCTTTTGCTTTATTGGCAATTTTATCTTGTTGAGTTACTAATTCGAGAAGATCTGTACGCTCTACCGGCATGAATAAACCACGTGGCAATTGTAAGCGTATATCTCTTTTCATATCATCAGCTTCACGTTCTAAATTGCGAATAGTGATGCGAAGCTCTTCAGCTTGTACCCACTCTTCTTTAAATACGTGATTAAAAAAAGGTATCAAAGCTTTACTTGCTTGATGAACCTTCTTGATGTGTTCTTCCATTGGTTTGATAGGAGATTTTGCAAATACTCCTAAAAACGCGTTTGTAGGCATAACTGACCCTTTAATCAAATTGATATGCTTTGCAGCATGAATTTTACAGTATTAACCAAGATTGTGAACGCTTTTTATTACTTCACTAAGGCTTGCAATGCACAAAGCGGCACTAAGCCGCTTTAATAAAAAAGAAAAATAGGTAAAAAATTATAGCGATTTTTCTATATCTTCTTGAGATGTATGACGAATATCTTTGCCATTTACAAAATAAATAATGTATTCCGCAATATTTTGACAGCGATCACCTATGCGCTCTAATGAACGAACAGACCAAACTAAGTCCATAATTTTAGGGATTGAGCGTGGATCTTCCATCATATAAGTCATTATTTGACGTGTGATAGCTTCATATTCACGGTCAACTTTTGCATCTTCTTTATGTACTTGAAATGCGCGCTGCACATCCATACGTGCAAATGCGTCTAGTACATCATGTAACATCTTTAGAACTTGGCGGCCCATATTCTCAATATTTACTAACAAGTCTTGTTGATCTTTAGTAAATGAGTCTAGTGCAACTTTAGCAATTCGCTCAGCTTCATCGCCAATACGTTCTAAATCTGCAATAGTTTTTGCAATTGCAATCACTAAACGTAAGTCACTTGCTGCAGGCTGACGACGAGCAATGATACGCGTACATTCTTCATCAATGCTGACTTCCATTGCATTTACTTTGTAATCGTTCTGACGTACCTTTTGAGCAAGCTCAGCATCGTTACGACTCACCGCATCAAGCGCGCTATTTAATTGCTGCTCAACTAAGCCACCCATACTCAATACATGGTTACGTACATTTTCTAGTTCTTGGTTAAAGCGCCCAGAAATATGCTTATTAATATTATGTTCCATAGTTACCTTCTCTCTTAATCTTGTACAACACGCTATAACGGGCTAATTAACCGTAACGACCGGTAATGTAATCTTCAGTCTTTTTCTTCGTTGGTGTAGTAAATAAGGTATTTGTGTCTGAGTATTCAATCAATTCGCCCATATACATAAAGGCTGTTTGATCAGATACACGCGCTGCTTGTTGCATGTTGTGTGTAACAATAACAACGGTAAATTTGTTTTTTAAATCGTTTATTAGCTCTTCGATTACCAAAGTAGAAATAGGGTCGAGTGCTGATGTTGGTTCATCAAGTAAAAGTACCTCAGGCTCAATTGCAATTGAGCGAGCTATAACTAAACGTTGTTGCTGACCACCCGATAAGCCAAACGCGCTATCGTGCAATCTATCTTTTACTTCATCCCACAAAGCAGCACCACGAAGTGATTGCTCTACTACTTCATCTAATTTACGTTTCTCTTTAATGCCTTGTAAGCGCAGGCCATAAACTACATTTTCATAAATTGATTTAGGAAATGGATTAGGGCGCTGAAACACCATGCCTACATTACGACGAAGTGCTGCTACATCTACGCTCTTATCGTAAATATTTTGACCATGGAGTAATATTTCACCTTCAATACGGCAAATATCAACCAAATCATTCATGCGATTAATACAACGCAGTAATGTTGATTTACCACACCCAGACGGCCCGATAAACGCAGTTACTTGGCCTTTAGGAATGTTCATATTAACTTTATTAAGCGCCTGCTTATCACCGTAGTAAAGATCGAGGTCTTTAATCTCTAGCGCTTTTTGATCATCCGTTAAATTTTCTAGGTCTAACTTTTGACCAATATTAGCTTGGTTTACTTGTGGAGCGACTGTAATCATTTTTGTTACCTATAAAATCTTTACTAATTAGTGTTCAAGCGATCTGAATTTTTCACGTAAATGGTTACGTATACCAATGGCCGTTATGTTTAGGGTAATAATCACCGACACCAATAAAAAGGCAGTGGCGTATACCAGCGGACGTGCCGCTTCAACATTAGGGCTTTGGAAGCCAACATCGTATATATGAAAGCCTAAGTGCATGAACTTTCTATCTAAGTGAAAATACGGGAAGTTACCATCAAGTGGTAATGTAGGGGCCATTTTTACAACGCCTACTAACATTAATGGTGCAACTTCACCTGCAGCACGCGCAACTGCCAGTATTAAACCAGTCATAATTGCAGGGCTTGCCATTGGAATAATTATGCGCCATAACGTTTCAACCTTTGTTGCGCCAAGCGCTAGTGAACCGTCACGTACGGTACTTGGAATACGAGATAAGCCTTCCTCAGTCGATACAATAACAACTGGCAAAGTTAATATAGCAAGCGTTAACGCCGACCACATTACACCTGGCGTACCAAATACTGGCGTTGGTGCCGCTTCAGGGTAAAATAATTGGTCTAAGCTACCACCTAACATGTATACAAAAAAGCCGAGGCCAAACACACCGTACACAATTGAAGGCACACCGGCCAAGTTAATCACCGCAATACGAATCATCTTAGTGACTGCATTTTTAGCGGCATACTCGTGTAAGTAAATTGCAGCAACAACACCAAACGGCGTCACTATTACAGCCATCAGCATAACCATAAACACAGTACCAAATATAGCAGGGAAAACACCGCCCTCTGTATTTGCTTCACGTGGGTCATCAGATACAAACTTACCTAGCTGCACAAAGTAGTGCCCTAGCTTTGCAAAAAAGCCCATATCATTTGGAAACCAAACATCAAGTACTTGATACATTGGAATCGTAACTACTTCACCGCGCATATCTTTTACAGTTACGTGGTCACGTTTAGCTTGTTTACGTAGTGCAAATAAATCTTTTTCAAGTACACCATACTGCGCACGTAATTCAGCACGCTCTTGAGCAAGCTCAGCAACACGTTCATCAGTGAGTGCGTTATCTAGTAAGTAGCCCTTTTCTTTTAAACGAAGACGCTCAAGCTCATAGTTAATATGCCCAATGTCACCATTTTGTAAATCAAGTGCTTCGTCGTTTAAATCCACGGCACGCTCTACAAGTTCATGTAGAGCTTCAATTTTATCGCCTTCGACTGGTTTACCATCTTTAATTACACTTTCAACATAACCATAAAAATTACCGTTTTTACTACGCTCAAATACAGCAAGCGTTGCAGGCGTTGTTTTATTTTTAATGTCGGTTTCTAATATCCAACGAAAGTCTAAATCTACATACTCACGATTACCTGTTTTAATAAGTAAGCGCTCTATTTCTTCTTTTTCAAATCCGCTAACGTCAATACCTGTCGCGGCTAAACGCGTTTTTGGTACTAATTCACGGTCATAAACTTCGCCAATAACGGTTTGTTTTGAAATTGACCCTTCAAGTTCAAACTGCACAACTTCTGAAGGCCAGAAAAAACTTAATCCTTTCCAGGCTATCATTGCTAATAAGCCTAGAACTGAAATTAAACTGATGCTCACTGCACCACCGGTCATCCAAATCCAAGGAGAACCAGACTTAAACCACTGCTTTACCATGTCATGTCTCTCCGCTTACATTGAGCTATATTTTTCACGCAGTTGCTGGCGAACAAACTCAGCGACTGTGTTAAAAATGAATGTGAATATGAATAGTACAAAGGCCGCTAAGAACAATATTCTGTAATGCGAACTACCTACTTCTGACTCAGGCATTTCAACTGCAATATTTGCTGCAAGCGTACGCATACCTTGGAAGATGCTCCAATCCATAATAGGTGTATTACCCGTTGCCATAAGTACAATCATGGTTTCGCCAACGGCGCGGCCAAGTCCCATCATTACCGCAGAGAAAATACCAGGGCTTGCTGTTAGTAATACAACACGTATTAGTGTTTGCCACTGCGTTGCACCTAATGCTAATGAGCCATTTGATAAATGCTTTGGAACACTAAATACGGCGTCTTCTGCAATTGAGAATATAGTTGGAATAACTGCAAACCCCATCGCAATACCTACAACCAGCGAGTTACGTTGATCGAATGTCATACCTAGCTCATTTGTTAAGTACTGACGTACATTGCCGTCAAACATCCAAAGCTCAACAAATTCACTCATCGCAAACGAAAACCAGCCAATAAGTAAAACGACCGGAATAAGGATAATTGAATGAGATCCTTCAGGAATTCGATGACGGATTTTGGTTGGTAATTTAGTCCAAGCTAAACCTGTCGCTAACATACCTAAAGGTAATAATATGAGTAACCCAACAATTGCAGGTAAGTGCTCTTCTATCAAAGGAGCTAACCAAAGACCGGCTAAAAAACCTAAAATAACGGTTGGTAATGCTTCCATTATTTCAACAGTAGGCTTAACTACCTTACGTAATTTACTCGACATAAAGTATGCCGTGTAAATTGCCGCCGAAAGCGCAATAGGCACTGCAAATAACATCGCATAAAGGGCTGCTTTTAATGTACCAAACGAAATTGGCACTAATGAAAACTTAGATTCAAAGTCATCACTGGCTGATGTTGACTGCCATATATAACCTGGCTCGGGGTAACCTTCGTACCACACTTCTTGCCAAAGCGCTGACCAAGTGACTTCTGGATGCTCGTTATGTATTTCTAATACTGTTAGTTTGTTATCCGCCAAAATTAATGCAGCATTTGAACGCGGTGAAATTGCAAAGTTTTGTATTGCGCCTTCACTTACTTTACCTTGCCATAATTTTGCTTCGCTTGTTGTGTAGTACACCCCAAGCTCACCGTTACTGCTGGTCGTAAAAAAAGTACGACGGTAGAACTCTGTAAATACATTTAATTTACTTTGCTTAGTCGTTTCAAATGAACGTATTTTTTCATATTCGCGGCCAGTGTCAGTGTTAACTTCAAACCACTGCGAAACTTCGCCGTTATCATTGGCAAGCATTAATGAGTTTGCACCTGCTAGTAATTGTGCAGATACAATATTGGCATTTTCTTCGTTAGCTGAAAGTAGCTGAATTTGCTCTACATCACTTGGGTCACGTGTATCGTATACGTAAACTTGATTAGCAGAACGTACAAAAGTACGGGTTGTATCTGGCGACATTAATAGCTCATCTACACGCCCTTCAACATCTAGCTCTGTGCGCTCAACAACCCACTCAACTTCGCCAGTAAACATATTCTCTTCAGCAACAAAACTGCTAAACAGCACCCGTTTGTCTTCTGTAAGTGCGACAACGGCTGTTCTGTCTTCATAGTGGCTAAATGCAAAGCGTTTAATAGCTGCGCCTTGTTCATCTACTTCCAAAGCCATTTCCCCAAGAGGAAAGTCTAAACGAGGCGTTAATTTACGCTCGTTATTAGGAAAGGTGACCAAAAATTTAGGTGCTACGACCATTACAGTGCCATCTTTTAAACCAAACGCATAATACCCTTGAAAAGGCGCGCTAGTTGCAAAGCTTGTTGCATCACTTGGTAGCTCGGCGTTTAATGTTTTAAGCTTTTTACCAAAGCTGCCATCTTGCACACTGTAAAAATCAACCTGCCCTTGCTGACTGAGTAAATAAGCAACTTCAGTTTGCTCTTCTACACCTAGGCCTGCTATTTGCTGCGAATTAGCGACCTGAAAGCTATCGCGTTTTTCTACTTTTGCTGATTCAAAAATTGGCTGTACTACATAAAGAAGGTAAAAGAATATTAATAGCAGTGCTACCAATACCATTATCCCACCTGCGGTTATACCAAATTTGGCAAACCGATCTTTAAATAGACGGCTTCGATCCGTATTAAAAGTCGGTTTATTCGGATTTGAAGTCATCAAAACACCCTTAAATCTTAACGTTGTATAAATTATATTTCATCAAGATGACAGTAATGTTACAGCAGTAATAATAAGCACGTTAAAACGGTTTTAAATAAAACTAGCGAAGAAAATCGCTAAATAAGTCTCATATAGATGATTTTTAAGTGAACTAAATTATAAAATAATTGGACAAAGCATTTATCGAGGTCAATACTAAAAGAGTACTTACTAAATAAGAATGACTATTAATACCACGTATAGTCAACACAACCACATTCAATTTTATTATTTTAAAATCAACGACTTATAAAAGTGCAACAATACACAATTTAGATTAGACAATACACTTAATGCCTATGCATTTACTTTCTTTGGGCTTAAAAAGAGAATTATTTATGAAGCAGTTGGTTATAACTATTTTAGGGCAAGATCGCCCTGGTTTAGTAGAGAGTATCTCATCCGTCGTGTTACAAAATCATGGCAACTGGCTAAGCAGTAACTTAAGCCATTTATTAGGTCATTTTGCAGGTATTATTCAACTTGAAGTTGCTGAGGAACACTTTCAATCATTACAAAGCGCTTTAAATAAGTTACCTAAGTTAGACGTTCGAATTGAAACCGGAAACACAGAAATTGAACCATCAACATTAGAACAAATCAATCTGGTTATAACAGGTAACGATCGCCCAGGTATTGTTCAAGAGTTGGCGAGTGTAATACGCCACAAAGGCGCTAACATTACTCATTTAAATTCAAGGCAGCAAAGTGCGCCTAATTGGGGGGTGCCTATTTTTAGCGCTGTTGCTACCGTTACTTTACCCAATGGTATGAATAAAGATGAAGTCATTGAAGCATTGGAATCAATAACAAGTGATTTAATTGTAGATACAGAAGAAGTTTGATCTCCCTAGGTGCGTGCCACACTGTTGACACGCATATTATTTTAGCCAGTTTATCAAAGCCCTCTGCGGGTTATTTAACGCAGACATAAAATAAGCCGATGCAAGCATCGGCTATTTTGAATAGTTATCTTATAAAGCTACATATCCATATGACGATTCGTACTTTGCATCATTTGCTTTATACCTTGCTTTTCCAGCTCTAGTATTTGTTGCAGCTTTTCTTGGCCACTTTGAGTTTCAGCGCGCTCAAGTAAGTATTCGTATAATTCAATTACCTTTTGATGCTGCTCTGATAAATAAGCTTGAATAACTTTCTCATCAAATTGCTGGTCTTTACTAATGTCTTCGAAAGTAATTAGCTCAGGATTTTTAGCAAAGTATTCATAACAGTACGTATCGAGCGTATTTATTTCGGTTATCGCTTTAAACCCGACTAAATCTTCAGCGAGTTTTTTTTCGTAATTTAGGTAGTAGTCCACCAGCATTGCATTATGTTCATCGAGTAAATCCTTTACGCTATGAAAATTAGCCGCCATTTGCGTATGAAACAAAACGGTCCAATCGTATACCTCTTTAATTGTTTTAACTTGCATGTGCATTCCTTACTTAGTTGACTGTTTAGGTACTACACTGCGTAAAGCGTGCCAATTAAAAAACCATTTAAAAACAGAAGGTTAATTTTAAAATGGATATTAGTTAGCAATTTAATAGAATAACTTACAAATTATAGGTAATTTTTATAGAGCAATGCGTGGGTAGTAACCGCACTGCTCTATCGTCTTGTTGCTTTATATTATTTAAGTCCTTGTTTGCGCCACAGTAGGTAAACCGCAGGAATAACAAGTAAGGTGAGTACAATTGCACTGCCCATACCGCCAACCATAGGTGCAGCTATTCGACTCATTACTTCGCTTCCGGTGCCTGTGCCATACAGCACAGGTAGCAAGCCAATAATAATTGTCGCGACAGTCATCATAACCGGGCGTACTCGAAGCCCTGCACCTTCAATAATAGCTTGCTGTAATTGCACTAAACTAAGTGGCTTATCTGCCTGCTCTGCTTCGATGCATTTTTCTTGATAGGCCTGGTTTAAATACACCAACATAATGACCCCAATTTCTACCGCTACCCCAGCTAAGGCAATAAAACCTACACCCACTGCAACTGAAAAGTTAAAGCCCTCTAAATACATTAGCCATACGCCACCAATCATTGCCAGTGGCAACGTAGCCATAATAATAGTGACCTCAGCAAAGCTTCTAAAATTAAGATAAAGCAACACAATAATAATCGCTAATGTAAGTGGTAATACATAAGTCAGTTTGTCTTTAGCGCGCTGCATGTATTCATACTGCCCAGCCCACGTAATTGAGTAGCCAGCAGGTAGTATTAGGTCTTTATCGAGCACTTGCTGAGCGTGCTCAACGTAAGTACCAATATCAACGCCATCTATATCAATAAAACTCCAACCGTTTAAACGTGCATTTTCGCTTTTTATACCAGGCGGTCCATCTTCAATAAATACATCGGCTACATCACCAAGTGCTATACGCTGCCCTGTAGGCGTTACAATGGGTAACAACATTAGCTCTTCTGGCGAGTCTCTGTATGCTTGCGGGTAACGCAAATTAACTGGGTAGCGCTCTTGCCCTTCTACGGTTTGAGTTACGTTTGTACCACCAATTGCAGTAGATACAACTTGCTGTATGTCGCTAATATTTAAGCTATAACGCGCCGCTTTTTCTCGATTTATATCTACTTTTATATAACGTCCACCGGCTACTCGCTCTGAGTAAACCGATGCAGTGCCTTGCACATCTTTTAATAACACTTCTATTTGTTGACCAATTTTTTGAATTTCACTCAACTTTGGTCCCGCAACTTTAATACCCACAGGGGTTTTAATACCGGTCGCGAGCATATCAATACGTGTTTTAATTGGCATTACCCACGCGTTCGTCAACCCCGGAAACTTAACCAAACCGTCGAGTTCTTTTTTAAGTTTTTCAAGAGTCATACCCTCGCGCCATTCGTTTTTTGGTTTTAACTGAATAAACGTCTCTATCATTGTAAGCGGCGCAGGATCTGTTGCTGTTTCTGCTCGCCCAACTTTACCAAATACTGTTTTAACCTCGGGCACTGTGGCAATTAACTTGTCGGTTTGCTGTAGTATTTCGCGCGCTTTACCTACCGATAAACTAGGATACGTTGTGGGCATATACATTAAATCGCCCTCATCAAGTGGCGGAATAAATTCACTGCCTATTTTGTTTACCGGGTAAAAGCCAATAACAGAAACAACCACCGCGAGTACCAATGTCATTTTTGGAAATTTAAGCACCCAGTTAAGTAGTGGGCGATACGCTGCGACGAGTAATCGGTTAACTGGATTTTTTTGCTCCGAAATAACTTTACCTCTAATAAAGTAACCCATTAATACCGGCACTAAGGTAATCGCAAGCCCAGCAGACGCTGCCATAGCATAGGTTTTAGTGTAAGCCAGTGGCGCAAACATACGTCCTTCTTGCGCTTCTAAAATAAATACCGGCATAAAGCTGACGGTAATAATTAATAAACTAAAAAATAATGCAGGACCCACTTCACTCGCCGATTTAGCCACAACTTCCCAGCGGTTTTCGTTGGTAAGGGGCGTTTTTTCCATATGTTTGTGCATATTTTCAATCATGACGATAGCGCCGTCGGTCATTGCACCTATCGCTATTGCAATTCCTCCTAAAGACATAATGTTGGCGTTAATCCCCTGCCAATACATAATTATAAATGCCGTTAAAATGCCAAGCGGTAACGTAATAATTGCCACCAATGATGAGCGCACATGAAACAAAAACACCACACACACTAAAGCAACTACAATCAGCTCTTCAATTAGCTTACTTGTTAGATTATCTACCGCGTTATTTATTAAGTTGGAGCGATCGTACACAGGGATTATTTCAACGCCCTCTGGTAATCCCTTTTTAAGCGATTCTAATTTTGCTTTTACCAGCTCAATAGTTTTTTGTGCATTTTCGCCATAGCGCATAATAACAATGCCGCCGGTTACTTCGCCTTCGCCATTAAGCTCTGCAATACCACGGCGCATTTGCGGCCCGACTCTAATATCGGCTACATCACGCAATTGCAGCGCAGTACCATTAGCGTTTACGCCAAGCGGAATAACTTCCAAATCGGCAACACTTTTAATGTAGCCGGTGCTTGTTACCATGTATTCAGCTTCAGCCATTTCAACTACCGAGGCGCCCATCTCTTGGTTGCCTTGTTGAATAGCGGTTTGAATGAGGCTAAGCGGAATACCATATGCGCGTAATTTATCGGGCTCTACATTGACTTGGTATTGCTTAACCATGCCACCAACAGCAGCCACTTCAGAGACTCCGGGCACAGTTTGTAGCTCAAACTTTAAAAACCAATCTTGTAAGCTTCGTAGCTGACTAATATCGTGTTTATTTGTTTTATCAACCAGTGCGTATAAGTAAATCCAACCTACGCCTGTTGCATCAGGGCCAAGCTCTGGCGTAGCGCTATCGGGCAATCGGTTTGCTGCTTGGCTTAGGTATTCTTGTACTCGGCTACGCGCCCAATACAAATCAGTTTTTTCATCAAAAATAACGTAAACGTACGAGTCACCAAAAAACGAAAAACCTCTTACGGTTTGCGCTCCCGGCACAGAAAGCATTGCTGTGGTGAGAGGAAATGTAACTTGGTCTTGCACTACTTGCGGCGCTTGCCCCGGATAAGTAGTTTTTATAATGACCTGAACATCAGATAAGTCAGGCAAGGCATCCACGGGCGTATTTTTTAGTGCAAACAACCCTCCACCTAGTAAAATTAATGTAAGCAACAACACAAAAAAGCGATTGCCAACAGACCAGCGAATAATGGCAGTTATCATAATGGCTCCTAGTGAGAACTGTGTTGCATAGGTTGCATGGTAGAATGATCAATCAGCTCTGCGTTTTGCGCTTTAGTAATTACAAATTCATCATTAATAATGCTAAAAGTAAAATTAATATACTGGGCATTTTCAAACTTGGTAATATCAATATCTGGCGCTAATACAAAGTCCATTGTGGCGGGTTCTCGATTCCATTTTTCAATGGCTTCTCGACTAATATTTATAATGCGATTTTGTGTATCTATGGCATTAATAGTGCCGTTAACCGTGGCGCTTTGTGGCTGTATATCCATGTTCATATTTGAGTCTGAACCAGAATCCGAACTCATACCTGAGCTAATGCTAGAACTAGGCATTTCCATTCGTTTAAAGTCGGAGCTCTTACTTGACTCAGAATCTATTAAAAATTGCGCTGAGGTCACTACCGTGTCACCTGTCATTACACCTGACAAAATGACCGCTTCATTACTATTAATTTGCCCAACTTCGACTTCTACCGATTTAAAACGACCCTCACCTAATGCAATAACTACACGGTTTTGATGCTGCGTGCGAATTACCGCTTCTTTTGGTACTGTAAATTGCGCCTTACTCGCTTTAGCGTGAATGCTCACTTGTGCAAACATATTTGGTTTTAACCGATGATCTGCATTTTCAAACCTGAGTCTTACACGCAGCGTTCGGTTTTTAGCATCAAGCGCGGGGTAAATGTAATCAACCTTACCTTCCCACTTTTGACCTTTTAAGTAATCAAGCGTCATTGTAACGGGCAAGCCCACGCTCACTTGTTCTGATTGGCGCTCGAATACTTCTGCCTCTACCCAAATTTCATCAAGCTGAGCAATACTCATCATTGATGTGCCTGGTTTAACGTAAAAGCCTTCTCGTACTGTTAGCTCATCTACCACACCACTTTGCTTTGCGTAAAAAGTAATATTTTGCATTATCTTTTTATTTTTTTGTAAACGTTCAATAAATCCATCAGACACATTTAACGACTCTAAACGTGCCTTTGCTGCGCGAATTAACACGGTATTATTACGATTAACCGCCAATAAAAACTCTTCCTGTGCATTCACCAATTGTGGTGAATACAAAGTATATAAAGGCTCACCGGCTTTAACTTGTGCTCCTTGCGCTTTAACGTACAAGCTTTCAATCCAGCCCTCTACACGCGGATGAATGTGAATAAGTTGGTCTTGGTTATATTGCACATACCCCACAGTATTTATATCGCTGTGAAGTGTTTTAAGCTCTACTTTGGCAGTTCTTACACCCAAGTTATTGATGACTGCAGGCGAAATAGTTACTGCACCTGGTCCATCCTGAGCGTTGCTATCGTTTTCATATACAGGGACTAAATCCATTCCCATTGGCGACAGCCCTGCCGCGTCACGCCTGTAATTACTATCCATAGGGGCTACCCAATACAAGGGCTGTTTTTCAGCACTTTGCTGTTCATTCATTTCCGAGCTGCTAGGTAAAAACTGCATCACTAAGGCGCCAATTAATGCAAATGCGCCCGCACCGACTAAGGCGGCAACAAGTAACTTTAAATTAGTATTCATTATGTAATTCTCCAGTTTGCTCGCTCATTACTTGGGGGTCTAAGCTACTTGCATAATAATTAAGGCGAGCGGTAATAATATGCTGCTCTACTTGAATATTAAGCGCGTCTATTTTGGCGTTAAGTTCACCAATGCGCGCGCGCATCACGTCAGAAAAATCCCCATCGTCGCGCGTATAAGCATTAAGTGTTGCTTGAGATTGCTCTGACATTTGCGGTAATAACGTATTTTGATAAAGCGCATCGCGTTTTTGCAAACGAGCGAGTTGGCTAAACTCCTTAAAGTACATGCCTTTGAGTTTTTGAAGCGCCACCAGCTTTTGTGTTTTAGTAGCTTCTGCACTAGCAATAGCCGATTTAACCTGTTGATCTTGTCTGTTATCAGTAAACAATGGCAAATCAATGCTAAATCCTACTGAAAGTAAATCAGCTCGCGACTCCCCCATCGGCGTATCATCTCGGTAACCATAACCCACATTAACGCCCATTTGAGGTTTGTAACTTTGCTTGGCGAGTGCAACTTCGGTTTGCTTTGCGGTGACGGTTTTGTCTATCGCAATAATTGCGGGATGCGCCATAAGCAACTGTATTAATTTATCAAATTCAAGGTTTGCAAAATCAACCAGCCCTGTGGTTTTAGTAAATTCGGCATTTAAAGGCTGCATAAGCATATTCATAGGTAACCACTGTGCTAAACGGTTTTTAGCACTTTCAAATTGCTGCTCAAGCATAACCAGCTTATCTTCAAGGCGAGTGAGTTCTAATTGCGCACGAATAATATCTTGCTGGCGTGTTTTACCTAAGGTACTTGCGTAGCTTGCTTCGGTAATTTCAATAAGCTGAGTAAATAATCCTTTATCTTGCTCAATTAAAGCGATACTTCGCTGAGCACGATACGCGTTTAACCACGACTCAATCACAATTGCTTTTACTTGTGCTAAGCGATCGGCGCGCTGCCAAGGATATTGTTGAGCAGACTGAGCTAATGCCTTTTGTTTAAGTGCTAAACTATTCCCTCGGCTAAACTTTTGGCTCAAATCGACTTTAAGCTGCGTCATCCCTTCTTGATCAAATGCATAACCGTTAGTAGGCAAGTTAAGTAAGCCAACCGTTAAAACAGGATCGGGTAAGGTGCCTGCGGCAATACTTTGCGCTATTGTGGCATCTTCTTGGTAGCCACTCGCTTTTAGCCATGGCTCATGCGTTAGTGCATAATTAAGCGCTTGCGTTAAGCTAAGCGTTTGCTCATTGCGGGCTTGCTTTAGCGTATCGATATTTAGGTTATTTGAATTGTTTTGCGCATTAACAACTGTGCTAAATAACACAACACTACATAATACGGCTTTAATACTTACAGCGTGGTTCATCACTTGCTCCATCTAAAAATAAAAGAAATTCTTAAATTAGGAAGCAAAAAAGGTGTTTAGGAGTTTTACAAAAACCTTTTATATCAATTTCATTGAATTAATGATCTATTATTGCGGTAGGAAAATTGCTCTATAACAAGGAAAAAATTACGCAGTATAGTTGCTTTATATAAGTAATTTTTAACGCAGTTAGAGAGGTATTTAGTTCCTAGAATGAGCATGTTTTCAATAAAATTGATATTACACCTATCCTGCTATTAAGCAGACATAGGAGGGCGGTAGAGTGAACGAGGTATATTAATTTGTGTAGTAAATACACTTATATTTACTTTTTCAGATTCAAGTAAAGTAACGCTAAATAAAGTATCAACATTAAGCATTGAATTAGCAGCGCAGCCACTGATAGGGCATTTGCAATCATTTTGTGGCGTACTTTCGTCGTCGCAACAATCCATCTGCATCATATTTTCAGACATGCTAGCAACAGCTGTTGCATCACTACTGTGTGTCATTGGCATTTGGGCATGCATTGCTGTTTTCGTTGGCAAATGTGGCATTTCGCATACCATAGCTACAGACGCAACTGCCTGACCCACAAAAGTGAGCAGTAAAGTTATCATGAGTAAACTAGAGTAAAAACGTTGCAACATTATGCCTTTTAATAAATTTTAAAATGATTGTAAGATAACCTAACGGCAACCACAAATACTTTAATTATGTAGACTGCGGTTTATCAGGTGTTTTAATTAAGTTACTCGCGATAATTGCAAATATACAATATGCGCTAAAATACCAAAAACCCTCACCAAATTGTGCATTCATAACAAGTAGCTCACCACTTTTACCATGAGCGTTACCTGCTAGGTAAGTCACTATTAATGCAATAACAAATACATCAACCATGCTCCACTTACTTAATGCACAAATAACCAGACCGAGCTTTTGCTTCAACCCATTCAAAGGTAGGCAACAATAAAGCAATTGTAATAGCAGCTTCAAGCTTGGAATAACAATAGAAAACAACCCCACTAAAGCAGCTACAAATAAATTATTATTGCTAGAAAGCTCTTGAACTGTGCCTAAAATACTTTGTGTTTTGTTATAGGCGCTAATCTCGCCCTCTAACTTATCAAGCCCTAGCATATTCGAGAACATCATTAGCATGCTACGAGTCCGACCATCACCCTCTTCAGCAAGCATTTCAATGCCCGCTTGCGCTAATTTTGATTTATCTATGTTGCCCTCTATTGTTAATACTGGTTTTGTAATACCAGGAAACAATAAACAAAGAGCAACCACTACACTTATAACCGACAACCAATTACGCATATTTATTCTGCTATTGCCTCAATAATGTCATCACTGTATAAAACAGCATCCAATAAAAAATTAAATATATCGCCAATATGCAGCTCTGAGTTTATGTTGGCCAAATGGACCATAGCTTCATCTATATTATCTAATTCAAACTCTTTTATAAGCGATAAACAGTTCCCTAAGATGCCGCTCTCTAATAGTAACGCATCAGATATTGCAGCATCTAAAGTAAACTCTTTAACTATATCTTTTAATTCAGCATCTAAAATAGCATCAAGCACCGAGAACAAACCCACCAGATACCCTTGCTCGGTCAACTCTTTATTATTTTGCTCCAATATTAGCGACATAAATTGAGCCCGCGTTAAAGCAAGCTTAGTTAATTCGGTTGGTTTTTCGAGCCCTAACTCACTAATTGCTAATACGCGAACAAATTGTCTTATTGTGTCCTCACCTAAATAAATAACCGCTTGTGAAATAGACGTAATGACTAAATTTGCTTTGCCTGAACGCGCGTTAGCTAGCTTTAAAACCCTCGCTGTTATGGCGACATCTCTGGCCACTCGTTGATGAACTTCTTTAAAGCAAAGTGTTTCTTTTGCTGTAAAACGCAATAGATCAAAAACGGTTAGCTTTGAAGGCTCTACACCTTTATACGTAATCATTTCTGGGCGAGAAAAAAAGAACCCCTGAAATAAATCGCAGCCAGCCAATTTTAATACATTAAATTGTTCATGCGTCTCTATTCGTTCAACAATTATTTTTGCATGTGGATTTGCGCGTTTTATTTTTTTAATGCGCATATTGGTTTTAATAACCGGATCATCTATCTCAATTTTTATGTAATCAACATGTGCTAACAGTGGCTCCCATTTTGGATCGCCATCGTAATCATCAAGTGCAAAAACATAGCCTTCTTTTTTAAGTTCTTGCACACGCTCAGCCACCGCAGGAATATTACCCGTGCGCTCCACTATTTCAATAACACTATTTTCTGGCAATAAAAGTTTGGGGAAGTTATCGAGAATAGTTTCTGATGACAAGTTTATAAAAGCTAAATGATGTGCGGTAAGTCTATCTAAACCAACCAACATTAAAGCATTAAAAAATAGGCGGCTTGTCGCATGGACATCTGAAGTGCCTACAGGAAACGCATTATTGGCTGAGTCTCTATAAAGCAATTCGTACGAGAAAACATTCTGGTCTATATCAAAAATAGGTTGCCGCGCAACAAACTGAGTTATTTTTTGTACTTCATCAGATATGTTATGTAATTTCACTTGGCTCTAAACCTATAAATAAAAGATGGCAAAACAGCCAATAATATGTGTACTTTAATGCAACACGCATAAGATAAATATAGTCGTCATTGCAAAAACGTTAAAATTACACAACACTAATATAAAATATTAATATAAAAGGTAGAGATTTGACTAACTTTATTCGGTTATTAGTACTGAGCCCTCTGCTATTTGTATTTTTTAGCTATGCCAGCATTAATCCTACTCCCCTCAAATATAATGTTAGCGCGTCAGGGAGTCATTATCCATATTATACAAATGATCCAGAAAAGCCTGGCATATTACCCGAAATTATTGAAAAAGTACTCGATGATGCCAATATTGCAGCTTCTCATATCGACCTACCTACAAAGCGTATTACCAAATATTTACAAGATGAAATAATCGATTTTGATGTTATTTCATTAGAATGGCTCTCAAAGAGTGAGAGAAATGACCCTCGTTATGTTTTTTCAGAGCCGCTTATTTATGCCACAGAAATGATTGTTACCTTGCCTAAAAATGCCCAGCATTGGCAAAGCGCTGATAGCTTGAAGGGTAAAAATATAGGAACGGTACTAGGTTACTATTACTTTAATGACAACACCTTTGAGCGTGTTGACTTTCCATCCGAAAAAGAACTTATGACAGCCCTATCAAGAAACCGTGTAGAAGCTGCACTAGTAGGTAAGTTAACTGCGCTCTATTGGGCAAAGCAGTTAGGGATAAACATTGCCTTTGGCGCACAGCATTCCCATGGTTTTTTAAGAATTCGCTTATTGAGCAAACACAAAGAATTATTGCCCCAGATAAACCTAGCAATTAAAAACCTTCACGCTCAAGGATATATAAAAACTATTGAAGATAAGTATATGAGTAATATACCCACACAAAATTAAGGGACTAATGGCGCAGAGCTCGTGTTTTGGAGTACAATAGCAGCAAATGTTAACTCGACCAGAATCAGAAAGAGCCCCATGAGTATTGAAAAAGCCTTAATCGAACGTAGTAATAATCAATGTGAATTGTGTGCAGCCACCGAGAACTTATCTGTTTATGAAGTACCACCGGTAACTGAAACCCACTCAGATAAATGTATTTACACGTGTCAAACATGTAAAGATCAAATCGAGAATAACAGCGAAATAACGCCTACGCATTGGCACTGTTTAAACGATAGCATGTGGAGCCAAACTCCTGCAGTACAAGTTGTAGCTTACAGAATGCTTTCGCGTTTAGCGCCTGATAATGGCTGGGCACAAGATGCGCTAGACATGATTTACCTTGAAGAAGATACGCTAACGTGGGCTAAAAAAGCACTTGCTGAAGATGACGATTTAAAGCATGTAGATAGCAACGGTGTAGTACTTCAAGCAGGCGATACTGTTACCCTAATTAAAGACTTAGACGTTAAAGGTAGTAGCCTTACAGCTAAACGCGGAACAGCTGTTCGTAATATTGGCCTAACCAGCAACCCTGAACATATTGAAGGGCGAGTTGACGGCCAGCGCATAGTTATTTTAACTAAGTTTGTTAAAAAATAATCGTTTGTTTTTAATTATTAAAGGCGCTAATGCGCCTTTTTTTATGTTTAAAATAAGTTAAGGAATGATTAAGTCACTAGGTAATACACTAGGGGGATAATATTGAGTAAGGATAACAAACATGGAAAAGCATCAAGCAGTACATTCACGTAAAAAAGCACTTACAGGACTTAGTTTATTAGCACTAAGCGCTTTTGCTATAACCGGTTGTGATCAACAAACAAAGCCGACTGACAATACAAAGCAAGCAAAATCAATATCGACTCTAACTACCCAAGTTAGCTATAAAGATCGCAGTATGCTTCGCCCCGGTTCACAGTTAATCGTTACGCTTTCGGATGTATCTAAAATGGATGTAAAAGCAGATATAATAACCCAAGAAGTGATTGATATAACCCAAGCCCCACCATTTACTGTAGAGCTAACTTATGATGCCAGTAAAGTTAACGATAAACACCGCTATAGCCTAAACGCCAGAATCATAAATAAAGACAAAGTACTTTACACAAGTACCACAAATAACGACCCATTTAGAGAGTCACAGCTAACTGGCCCTTATAAAATTGAGCTTTCAAAAGTATCCGTTGAAAAGCCAGACGTAACGCTTACAAACACGTACTGGAAAGCAATAACAATCAATGCTCAAACAGTAAATGTTACAACTAAAGAGCCGTTTATTCAGTTCGATAAAGACTACCGTGTTAATGGCTTTTTAGGCTGTAATAATTTTAGCGGAAGTTATAGCACCGAGCAGCACACAATTACACTTAGTCAATTAGCGAGTACAAAAAAGATGTGTTCGGAGAATATGGACCAAGAGGCAGCTATGTCTAACGTACTTAATAATACTTCAAAGTGGGAAATTACAGGCGAGTCACTGAAACTTAAAAACAACAGCGGTAATACGCTTGCTACTTTTAACGCAGTTTATTTTAATTAATATTTAGCTCCCTAATATATGTGTTACCTAACACATTCGTATTGATTTTAAATAAAATGCCCAGCAAAACTGGGCATTTTATCATTCATTGTAAGCACTATTTAAAGCTACTCATCAACGAGTTGTTCACTTCTGTAAAAACCACTTGGCTCACTCAACAAATCAACAAGTTCAGGCATTATTGCATCCATTGTTTGCTTTAGCTTCCATGGAGGGTTAATCACAATCATGCCAGATGCTGTCATGCCGTGTACGTCAGTGTCCGCTTCAGTGCCTAATTCAAATAGCTGAATGTTGCGCATTCCTGAATCAATTAAGCCCTGCTCCATATTATCAATGCGCTCTCTGTCTACTACCGGATACCAAATCATATAAGTACCTGTAGCAAAACGCTGATGAGCTTTAACTAAGGTTTTTACAACCGTTTCGTAGTCATCTTTAATTTCGTACGGAGGGTCAATTAACACACACGCTCTGCGAGATGCTGGTGGTAATAATCCTACTAAGCCGGTAAAGCCATCTTCTCCGCGCACACGAATGGAGCGCTTACCTTGCATATTTTCTTCAAGTAATAATAAATCGCGCGGGTGCAGTTCAAAAAACCAACCCTTATCTTGGCGGCGCAAGTAATGCTCTGCAATTTTTGGTGAACCCGGATAAAATGCAAGTTCGTCAGTGTCGTTAAATGACTTAATTAATTCAATGTACTCATTAAGCTCAGCATGTTCACTTTTATGTTGCCAAAGTTTTTCAATACCATCTTGATACTCTTGCGTTTTTTGCGCATCAGCAGCTGCCAGTTCAAAAAAGCCAGCACCTGAATGCGTGTCTATATAATCAAGCGGTTTATCTTTAATTGTTTGGTAATTTAGTACTTGTGCCAGTACTAAATGTTTAAGTACATCGGCAGGATTACCCGCATGAAATGAGTGTCTGTAACTAAGCATTATTTATTTTCGCCATACGCAATTTAATATCGTAAGTGAACCATAAGCACTAGGCTTTGGCAACTCACACCAAGATAAGAGAGTGTTAAAGTGAACCATTTCTGAATGAAAAAGCTCATATGCTGAATTATCCCTTAACGCAGAAGAAAAATCAGCTAAAACCACCGTAAATGCTGGCAAATCAACACACTTTGCTTTACATTTGCATGACATTAATTACAGTTATATGAGCGCCTTTATGAACAACACTACTCTTCAACAACTCGAACAACTGATCGATTCTTTAATCGAACGTAATAATCAATTACAAACAGATGTTGCTACTTTAAAAGAACAGAACACTAAACTAAGCGATGAAAACGAATTACTACAGCTTGAAGCTTTAGAAAATGAAGAAAAGCAAAAAGATGCCAGCACTACTTTATCTGGTCTTCTTGATAAATTACAAAGCGCACAACAGGCTAGCTAATGTCTGAGCTGCAAAACCAGCGGGTCACTGTTGAGTTGCTAGGTAAAGAGCAGCAATTTGCTTGCCCCGAAGGGCAGGAAGATGCATTAATAGCAGCAGCTAAAAATCTAAATGACTTAGTTGAGCAAATGAAACAACGCTCAACCGTTAGAAACGATCAAAAAGCCCTACTAATGGCAGCATTAAACTTAAGCCACGAATTGCTAGAAGCAAAAACACAGGCTACAGTTGAACAACAGCATCAAGACCAATTGATTGATAAACTCAGTCAGCATTTGGTAAATGACCCCAAACACCAAAAATAAAAAGCGCATACTGCGCTTTTTGTTTATTATTAAAGTAATTAAACCTCAGCGTAGAGATAATAAATGAAGTTAAAACTTTCAAACATAACCTCTTCATGTAAGCACTTACTATTGTCATGCACTTTACTATCAATAGCACCTAGCACCTACGCTGCCGTTATTTGGAATACAATAAACCCTCATATTCAGTTTTTAAAGCAACAAGACAAGCTTCGCTTTTACGACTCTAACCAAGTATTAATTGAAGGCGAAAAATGTGCCCTACTGGTTGATACGAGTGCCAATTTTGCTGCAGTTGAACAACTTGCTGAAGATTTAAAAAAACGCCTTAAAACACCTTTATGCTATTTGGTTGCCACGCATTACCATGACGATCACTTGCTCGGTATGGCGGTTATGCAAAATTTTTATCCTGATGCCAAGCTCGTTGTTCATCAGCAAGTAAATAAAAATTTTAGCCTTTACCAAACAGCATATACCGACAAACTAGACACCTATGAAAAGAGCATTGAGCTGAGCTACCAACGATTAGCGAATGTACCCAAAGAAGAGCAACCTAAATGGCGTGATAAGTTAAAGCTTGCAAAAAAGCGACTTTTTCGCTGGCAGGAGTATCAGCTTAGCAAACCCGAAATAGTCATTAATAGTCGTAAAATTATCGACCTTGGTGGTTTTGAGGTAACGCTTGAGCCGCAGCAAGCCCATACTAACGGTGATTTAACTATTACTACTAATAATGGCAGTGTGCTGATTGGTGGCGATATCGTTGACTGGCTTCCTTACCCTGGACACGGTGAACTTAAAAGTTGGCAAACGTTGCTTAA
The DNA here is from genome assembly GCF_014163875.1 of Pseudoalteromonas sp. SR43-3. Lineage (NCBI taxonomy): Bacteria > Pseudomonadati > Pseudomonadota > Gammaproteobacteria > Alteromonadales > Pseudoalteromonadaceae > Pseudoalteromonas > Pseudoalteromonas sp. SR43-3. The sequence goes on from NZ_JACJEC010000002.1 coordinate 394,728, forward strand.
GCAATATATTAACGACGAAAAGCTCACTATTATTATACCTGGCCACGGCGGCACATTAACAAAAGAGCAGCTGAAACAGCCACTATCATTTTTAACAGCCATAACAGAGCACGTTAAAAACAATAAAGATCAAAGTATTGAGCAGTTAATGCTATCGTTTCCTGAATCAGTTATTGAGCCTTATAAACAAGAAGCGCTTAATATAAAATCGAGCAACTTCTTTTTACAAGCTGGCCTAAATCGCACAAAAAGCGCAGAATAACTCAACACAACGGATTGTGTTAAAATAATAAAAGGAATTTACAAAAGTGATCACTATGCGCAGTTTGGTTTTATGTTGTTTGGGTATTTTGTTATTTGGTTGTCAATCAACGGAGCAAGAACCACAAGACGCTCCACAAATATTTACTCATTTTGAGCCTGACTATACTTATGATATTGACGAGGAAGTAGCTCAAACGCCTCAAGTTAATGAGCCAGTTACGCCACTTCAATTCAAAAAAACAATCGTAAAAAAGCGCCCACCAAAAACCACCGATCTGTGGGTGCATATAGCCAATAATCTACACTTTACGATTTATCAAAATCGCGCTTTAAAAAAGCGTATCAGCTGGTATGCAAAGCAACCTAACTACTTACAAACGGTGAGCAAACGCGCAGCGCCTTACCTGTATCACATCGTAAAAAAAATTGAGCAAAAGCAATTACCTATGGAGCTCGCATTACTACCATTTGTAGAAAGCGATTTTAGACCAACAATAGCCTCATCACAGCAAGCTGTTGGTGTTTGGCAGTTAGTTGGCGCAACGGCGCATCACTTTGGTGTTAAGTCAGACCAATGGTATGACGGGCGCCAAGACGTACTTGCTTCAACCGATGCTGCACTTGATTACTTAAGTTACTTACATAAACGCTTTGATGGTAATTGGCTACATGCTTTGGCCGCTTATAATAGTGGTGAAGGGCGTGTTAAACGTGCAATCGAAAAAAACAAAAAACGCGGTAAAAGCACCGATTACTGGTCGCTCAGTCTGCCAAAAGAAACTGCTGACTATGTACCCAAATTACTCGCTTTAAGTTATTTAGTTAAACATCCACAAAAGGGCATTAAACGCCCAAAGCTAGCATATAAACCATTTACAACACAGATGAACATAGGCCAGCAGTTCGACTTTTCAGTCATTGCCAAGCTCTCTGGTATAGGTTCAAAGCAGTTACATGCTATTAATCAGGGATATTTAAAAAATCAAAGCTCACCTAACGGGCCGCATACTTTACTGCTGCCTATAGGGCAAGAAGCATTATTAAAAAGTCAGTTCTTCAAATCAAACTTTGCTGGAGAGTACATCGTTAAACAAAACGATACGCTTTACAGTATCGCCAGACGTTTTAGTATGTCTGTAAAAGCTTTGAAACAACTTAATAATAAAAATAATAATTTAATAGGTGTTGGAGAAAAGTTATTAGTTGGGCAACCTAAAACTCTGCCAAGCACATTAACTGTTGATTACAAAATCAGCCCTTATTTAGAACACCAAGAGATTGCGATTCCCACCATTGAAATAGATTACGAAGTTAAGTCAGGCGATAGCCTTTGGAGTATAAGTCAGCTTTACGATGTACCTCATAGCGACTTGGCAAAATGGAACAAACTCTCTGCATCGAGCATTTTAAAGCCTGGCACTCAATTAGTACTGTTTATACCACAGGCTGAAAAGCAAAAAGTAGCACCAATAAAAAAAGATTTACTGCTAGATTTACAAAAAACACTAAATCAGCCACGTTAAGTTTATAAACAAGTATATTTCGCGTAAAATTGCGCCCTAACATAGTTATTATATGAAGAGACAAGCATGCAAATTAGCAAAAATTCAGCAGTTGAATTTCATTACACCCTTAGCGAAGCGGGCGAACAAATTGAAAGTAGCACAAACGAAGCGCCACTTACTTATATTCATGGCAGCGAAGGCATGCTTCCTGGTTTAGAAAAAGCACTTGAAGGCAAAGAAGCTGGCGAAAAATTTAGTGTAACTCTAGAGCCAAGTGAATCGTACGGCGAGCGTGTTGATGACTTAATTCAACGTATTCCGCTTAAGCACCTACAAGGCGACGTTAAAGTGTGGAAACCAGGTATGACAGCAATGGTTAGCTCTAACCAAGGTCGTCATCAGGTTACTATTGTTAAGGTTGGTCGTTTTAACGCAGATTGTGATTTAAACCACCCATTTGCGGGCAAAACACTCACGTTTGACGTTGAAGTTGTATCTGTACGTGAAGCGACAAGTGAAGAAGTTTCTCACGGACATGTGCACGCTGAAGGCGGCTGCGGTCACTCTCACTAGTTAGCAATAAAGGAAGTAAGTATGTCTAAAGTTGCAGTAGTTACAGGTGGTACAAAAGGAATTGGTCTAGCCGTTGTAAAGCGTTTGCTAAGTAATGGCTATAAAGTACATAACCTTGATATAGAGCCAAGCGAAACTGGTATATTTCATCAGTGTGATGTAAGTGATGTATCGGCGGTACAAAGCTGCATCAACGCTATCTGTGAACAAAGTAAACGTATTGATGTACTTGTTTCTAATGCTGGAAAACACTTAAGCGCAAATATAGAAAGCACCGACGAGCAAACTCTCGATGCACTTTTTGCGCTTAATGTTAAAGGCGCGTATGCCGCAGTACAAAGCGTATTGCCAAGCATGAAAGCGCAAAATAGCGGCGCTATTATATTAGTCGCATCCGATCAAGCAATTATAGGTAAGCAAAACTCTTTTGCGTATAACCTAACAAAACATGCCCTTGCCTCAATGGCCAAAACAACGGCGCTTGATTACGCGAGCTTTAATATTAGAGTAAATGCAGTATGCCCTGGCACAATAGAAACCCCGCTATTTCATAACGCGATAGATGCGTACTGCGCAAAAAGTGGCGCAAACAAAGCAGAAATAGTTGCCGAGGAAGCAAGTCTTCAACCGCTTAACCGATTAGGTCAAGCCGATGAGGTTGCTGCCCTTGTGAGCTTTTTAGCAAGTGACGATGCCAGTTTTATAACAGGCAGCCTACAAAGTATTGATGGCGGCTATACAGCCCAATGAGCATGCAAATTATTGACCCTCATGTGCATTTTTTTAATCTTGCCGAGGGGCAATATACTTGGCTACAAGGCGAAAACCCACCAGCATGGCCTAACCTAGAAAAAATTAAACAACCAATAAGTGCAAAGCAACTTGTTAAAAGTACTGATTTTGAACTTGCGGGTATTGTGCACATTGAGGCTGGGTTTGATAATCAATCACCTATAAACGAGTTAAACTGGCTAAGCTCGCATTTAAAAAACCTTTCATTTAAGGCTATTAGTTACAACCAAATTGATGCGCCCGCAGAGCAATTTAATCACGCGCTAAATGCACTGGCTCATTCAAGCCTTTGTGGTATAAGAGATATAACCGAAGAAGATGATGCAGTGAGACTAAAAAGCCCTCATTGTATTAATAACCTTAATTTATTGGCTACAAATAAACTGCATTTTGAAGCTCAATTTGATATTGAAAATAGCGAAATAACCAAACAAATAGCTTACTACGCTAAGCAGCTACCGCAGCTTCAAATTATAATTAATCATGCAGGACTGCCAAGTAATTTAAATGACTGGCAACAAGGTGCTGAGTTACTTGCTCAGCACGACAACATAGCAATTAAATTCTCTGGTTTTGAATTACTTAGGCTCACCAGTGAGCAACAAGCCGCGTGTTTTAATTTTCTTTTTAATCACTTTGGCCAGCAGCGTATTATGTTTGCTAGCAACTTCCCTGTGTGCCAAATAAATACAAGCTACAACAACCTATGGCACTGCCATAAGGCGTTATGCTCAAACGATAAGACATGGCATGACCTTAGCTATGCAAACGCTAAGCACTACTACCAAGTTTAAGTAAAACTAGTTATATTAAACTCTCTTTTTATAATAATACGGCCAATTTATGAAAATGTACTTTTTACTAATCGTTGTATTTTCTGCGTTTTTTCTCAATGGCTGCATATCTCAAAATCCAGATCCGACACCTAAGCTGCAACATGCTCTACTGGCAAAGCCAAATAAAACAGCCGTTAGCAAAGCAATTAAAACACTTGTACATATACAAGAAACTCAATTAGCTGAGAATGTATTTACTACCAGCAGCACAGTAACCCTTAGCAATGTGGATGGTAATAATATTATCGACACGCAAAGTCGCAATACACCCGATCAGTTTGAATTGATGATTAAAGGCAAGCAATGCTATATACGCCACCTTGATAGTAAAGCCACTATTGAGCTTAAAGACGTAGAATGTAGAATTAACGAGTTATAACAAGCTAAAACTTTACCAAACAAGTAAAAGCCGGTAAGTGACTAATCACTTACCGGCTTTTTAATGCATGACCTAAAGTTAGGTTAAAAGGCTATTATTTTATTTCTACGCGTTGAGACCGCATAACAATCTCATCATTTAATTCAATACCCAAGCCTGGCTCTTCTGACACTTCAAAGAAACCATTTTTAGGTTGTGGGTCTTGTAAACATAACTCGCGGTTCCACTTTTTAATCGCATAAGTGTGGTGCTCATGAATCAAAAAGTTAGGGATAGCCGTTTCTAAGTGCAGTGATGCTGCTGTTGCAACAGGCCCGCCACATACGTGAGCCTGAATACGCACATCAAAAATATCTGCGTAATCACATACTTTTTTAGTTTCGGTAAAGCCACCACATAAACCAATATCAGGTTGCAGAACATCAATACTTTGATCTTCTAAATACGGGCGCACACCCCAGCGATTATACAAACGTTCACCACCAGCAATTGGCACATTAACTTTATCTGCTACTTTTGCATGTAATGAGTGGTTTAGGTAGTTAACTGGCTCTTCAAAGTACATACAGTCAAATTCTTCTGCAATTTCACCCAACTGAATGGCTGTTGTCACGCCTGGTAAACTGTGGCATTCAAAAATAATGTCTACTTCGTCGCCTACTGCTTCGCGAATAGCTTGCATGCGCGCACGGTATAGCTTCATTTCGGTACGTGAAATTATCTTTGTACGATCGTAATAAGTATTGCCGTCTTTATCGTACTGAATTGGATCTACTTTTACTGCATCGTAACCTTCGGCCATCGCCTTTAAAGCCGCTTCGGCATATTCTTGCGGTTGTACTAGCGCTTTAAATTCGCTATCCCAGTCAAACTGTAATTGCGATGCGTAAGTGCGTAGTTTGTCGTTAACTTTACCGCCTAATAACTGGTATACAGGTAAACCAAGCGCTTTACCTTTTATATCCCAAAGTGCGGTATCAATTGCGCTCATTGCAGCATATACAACAGGTCCGCCGCCTAAACCCCAAAAGCTTTCACGTAACATACGTGACCATAGTTTTTCTGTTTGAAATGGGTCGTGGCCGATTAAAAAGGCATCGGCCATTTCTTTAATCATAGCCGCTGCAGCACTGTGACCTAAATCGTATGCAAGGCCCGCTTCGCCAACACCACTAATACCTTCGTCAGTATGAATTCGTACAAACACAGGTGTCCAAGAAGGTCTATCAGGACAGTGAATATCAAATACTTCAACGCGATTTACTTTCATTAAAATTCCTTATTAACCGCTATGGGTTATTTTGCAAAACTAGGGTCAAGTCGATACGCTTTACGTAACATTGCAGGCCACGCAAGTTGCCCGCCGGTGCTGCCACTGTGTACTACGTTTGCTTGATTATAAATATTGTCGATTATAGGTTGCGGTACTTCAATCACCTCTTGCGAGCTTGATTGTAGCGCTAGTTGAATTTCACACGCTCGCTGTAAATCATAAAAGCGCATAAACGCATCGCCTACCGTTGGGCCTACTGTTAAGCCACCGTGATTTACCAATAACATATGGTTAGTGCTGCCCAAATCATCTTGCAGCACTTTTCGCTCGTCGTCGTTTACTGCAAGCCCTTCGTAGCCATGATAAGAAAGCGATGGCATTGAAAACATTGAATATTGGCTAAGCGGTAATAAACCATTTTTTTGTGTAGCGACTGCGATTGTTTCTTTGGTATGAAGGTGAATAACACAATGAGCGTCTTCGCGTACCTCGTGAATCGCACTGTGAATAGTAAAACCAGCTGGATTAATACTAAATGGCGTATCGTCAATAATGTTGCCGTCTAAGTCGACCTTTACTAAATTAGAGGCTGTTACTTCATCAAAGGTTAAACCAAACGCATTCACTAAGTAGTGGTCGGTGCCAGGCAAACGTGCTGATAAATGCGTATAGATTAAATCCCCCCAACGAAAGTGCTCTACCAGTCTATAACACGCGGCTAAATCAACACGAAGTTGCCACTCTTGTGCTGATACTTTATTTTTTAAATCGAGTTGGGGTAAATCAAACATAATGAGCCTTATAAAAACGTACATTATTAACCTGTACGAACAGATGTTTAGAAGTCTAAAGCAGTCTCTATTTTATAGCAAACACCAAACAAAACAGCCACACTATTGTGTGGCTGTTTATAAAACTAAAATACCAATTGCATTAAAATGGTATAACTGCGTAAATTATTTTACGTTAGCTAGGTAATCTGCAATTGCTTCAAACTCTTCATCAGTTACCGTTGCAACCATTGCTTTCATTGCCATGGTCATACCGTTATTACGTGCACCTGACTTAATATCTTTCATTTGCGCTACTAAGTAGTCTTTGTTTTGACCGTTTAGTTTAGGGTACATACCCATAATTGGTGCTTTACCTTCAGCGCCATGACAAGTTTGACAATTCTTAGCGGTATAAAGTGCAGCGCCATCGGCAGCTGCTGCATTAAACGAGAAGCTTGCGGCTAAAGTAATACCCGCGCCTAATAGTAGTGTTTTCATCTTGCTCATTGTATTTACTCTTCTTTTTTGACGGTTAGAAAAACTGTTCTATTGATTGTAGTAAACAATCAAATAAAAAGCATACGTACGAAACGACGCTAGACGATCAACTTAACCAAAAACCGCTAACTCGTTTCTATCTCACTTTTATATACTTTAGCAAATAAAAATGAGCTTACCCTTAATAACTATTACCACACTATATCATCTGGTACTTCAAAGTCTGCGTATGGGTCATCTTCATCTTTTGGTTTGTTTTCTGGCTCTACATGAAAAACAATATACTTTTCGTCAACTTCAGCCACTTTGCGTGCTGGTTCGTCGTCTAATACGTAAAATTGCCCTTCTAGTACACAAATAGCTAAACGACCGCCCGATAACGCTTTTTGCGTTTTCTCGTTCACGTCGATATTTTTTACTTTGTTTTGATAAGTAAAATTAAATGTGCGCTCACCACGAATAGCATCTTGGTTGTGGTGTTCTAAAATTTGTTTAACACGCGCTTCTTGTTCGCGCTGCTTTAAGCTCACTTGGCGTGTTTGGTTAAGCTCTTCAGCTTTTTTTTGCTGCTCTAGCTTGGTTTGTTGAATATGCTTTTGCAGATCACTTGGGTTGCTAGTAGCCCCTTTCTTTTGCTTTTTTTGTTGCTTACGCTTTTCTGATTTAGCAACTTTAGCATTATGCGATGTTGTTAATCCTGCTTGAAGCAATTGGTCTTGTAATGAACCCATGACTTTGTTCCACTAAAAACTAATATTATCGCTATTTTAATCACCAACGAGTTCAAATAACAGCGCTATCGACATTAATCTAGCAAACTAGTTAAAACAAACCATGATATAGCGCAATGACTATGGTTTTAATTATGAATTAAAAGCAATTTTTAATACAATACCAGACAACCAATCAGCAAATGCACAAGCCATATAATGCGTTTACCTCATCTACTCGTTTGCTCGGTATTTATATTTTTTGTGCTTTATGCACCGCAACCCCTACTTAGCCTTTTTGCGAGCGAATTTAATGTAGCACCTGCGGTAGCTGGCAGCTTAATGACTGCAACTATGCTGCCCTTAGCCATTGCCCCGCTCGTTTATGGTTTATTTTTAGCAAAAATAAATCCACTACTTATATTACGTATTGCAATGGTGCTTTTAGGCCTTAGCTGCTTACTTTTTATTTATGTACCTAGCTTTGAGCTTTTATTATTAGTCAGATTTTTACAGGGTTTAACGCTCCCCGCAGCTTTAACAGCAATGACTAGCTATATAGGCATGAGTTATAGCGCTGATACACTTCAAAAAAATATGACCCTATATATTGGTAGCAGTATAGTTGGTGGTTACTTTGGACGTGTGCTTGCCGCTTTGTTTAGCGACTTATGGAATTGGCAGAGCTTTTATTACGTAATTGCTTTTATGCTTCTTTGCTTAGCTTTGACAGTTAAGCATTCCCGCTTTACAAACCCAGCTAAACAGTCGCAGCTCTCCCCACTCGATTACATTAAACAACTTAAAGAAGGCGCTGTACTTAAAGTTTACGGCGCCGTTTTTTGTATGTTTTTTTGTTTCGCTGCACTGCTTAATTACTTACCGTTTATATTACAAAACACGTTTTTAATTACCAATACTCGTGACATAGGTTTAGTTTACAGTGGTTATTTAATTGGTGCCCTCGCCTCTATTGCTGCACCTTGGTTACTTAAAAAAGTCCCTTCGCCTTGGCATTTATTAACTGCGGTATTTAGTTTTTATAGTGTGAGTATTATTTTATTAATGAGCCATCAGCTTAGCTTATTTTTAATCGCATTTACTTTGTTTTGTGGTGCTATGTTTGTGATTCATTCAACTGCCGCACCGCTCGTTAATAAAATAAGTAAAGCCCCACCAAGTGTAACCAATGGCGGATATGTATCGTTTTATTACAGTGGTGGCGCATTGGGGTCGTTATTACCCGGTGTGGTATACCAACATCATGGGCAAACAGCGTTTATGTTTACGCTGCTTGCGGTTTGCTTATGTGGTTTATCGTTAATTATGTGGGCTTATTTTGAGGGTAAAAATACAACGCGCGGTTGATGCTTTGTGTAACTAAAAAATGTTTCTAAATCAGCTTTACTAAGCAACCATGTTTGGGTGTTTTCAAACGGATGACAATGAAACAAATCACCGTGCCAAATATCTTGGTCAACCCATAAGCTCACTTCGTTTTGCTTATCATTTAAAAGAGCCAACATAGATACACACCCAGGAGCCACTTTTAAATATTTAGCTAGCCGCTCACCTGATGCAAACCCTAAGCGTGAAAGCCCTTGTTGCTTTGATAGTGCCTTTAAGTCGAGCTGCTTATTGTGCGCTGTAATAACTAAAAAGTGTCGCTTGCCTTCGTTATCGCGTAAAAATAGGTTTTTAAGACGAGTACCTGGGCGCTCAATCATAAACTCATCTGCCGCTAAGCTAGTATGTAGCGGCGGATGCTCTATTACATCATAGGTAATATCTAGGTTCGCCAAAAGCTCTGCTAACTTAGTTTTATCAGCCAACATATTACAAACAACGCCCTCTTAGTTGTACACTCAAATCTCGCCATAAAACATCATTAACTTCATGCTTGTTGTCGCAATACTTACGATCTTTTAGCTCTTGATTTAATAATTCAACTGCTTGGTCTTCTAGCTGTAACTTCAGAATGCTCGACTCTTCAAAATGCTCTTTCTCTATATACTGCTTAACCTCACCACGACTTGGTCTCTTATTAGAACCACGGTCAAGGTTAAAGTTTTCACGATGCTTAGCTTTTACCGAAACAACATAAGCAAAAAGCTTATTGCCTTGATCATCTTGCTTTTCGTGAAACTGTTTATTATTTATTTCAAAAGGCGGCTCATCATTTGAGGCACAGCCAGCGAGTAAAACCATAAGCGCTAGAACACATTTTTTCATTGTTTTTTATCGTTTTAGTTTTGAATTAAGCCGAGTCTAACAAAAATTGACGTAAACAGTGAAAATTTACGAAAAAATACTTGACCAAATTTATAAAAAAACTTAAAGTTCGTCCCGCTTGGAACTCAGCAGTCAAGCAGTTACATTATATGTAACTTAGGAATGTGGGGCTATAGCTCAGCTGGGAGAGCGCCTGCCTTGCACGCAGGAGGTCAGCAGTTCGATCCTGCTTAGCTCCACCACTTTCCTACTCCTTTTCAAATTCGCTCTACTCTTCTATTTTTCCACTGTTTTATTATTTTTTGACACCCTAATATTCTAATTTTTCATTCTATATAATTTTAAATTTATCCATTCAACTTGTGTCTTTACAAGTTCTTAGCTATACATAATGTCACACATTAGTACTTTAGGCTTAACATGGACATACCTAAGCGTTCAACGCTAAAAAAGCTAGCTGCAATAGGTTTAACAGCAGGTGCAATAACACATGCGCCTTATGTTTTTGCCAGAAAAAAAGTCACATTAAGAGTGCTTGGTACGCATGTAACACTCCAAGAGGCTATCCGCAAGCAAGCGATGAGTGACTTGGGTATTAATATAGAATTTACTCCCGCAGGCAGCGCTGCTGTTTTGCAAAAGGCATCAATGGACCCTAGCTCCTTTGATTTATACGAACAGTGGTCAGACAGCATTAATGTGCTTTGGGATGCAGGTTCCATTCAGCCAATAGAAAAAAAACGACTCACCTACTTTAACGAGATAAATCCACTTACTAAAACGGGAAAACTAACCGAAACTGCAAGTATTGGTGCAGGTGATGCCCCCTATAAATTATTAAATGTTCAACCCGATGGCACATTAAGCGCACAAGAAAGCGATCATCTTAGCTTTTTACCTTATGTGCATAATGTTGACTCTTTTGGTTACAACACCGACTTTATTAAGCCCGGTATAGCATACGAAACAGAAAGCTGGAGTTGGCTGCTTAATGACGAGAACAGAGGTAAAGTAGCTATTGTAAATGCGCCTACCATTGGATTATTTGACCTAGCCCTAGCAGCACAAAGTAAAGGGCTTATAAAGTTTAACGATATAGGTGCAATGACCCGCCCAGAACTTGATAGGTTGTTTAGTATATTACTCGACTTTAAACGCCAAGGTCACTTTAGTGGCTATTGGAATTCGGTTCCTGAGTCGATTGAATTTATGAGAAGTAAGCGAGCCCATATAGAAAGCATGTTTTCGCCTGCAGTTTCTGCATTAAACAGCCAAAATATTAATGTTCAATTTGCCGCGCCAAAAGAAGGCTACCGAGGCTGGCATGGTGTTATGTGTTTATCGTCACAAATACAAAGTAGCGCAAAAGATGCAGCTTACGATTATATGAATTGGTGGCTTTCAGGCTGGCCTGGTGCATTTATTGCTCGCCAAGGTTATTACATTAGTAACCCGCAGCGCTCTAAACTACTCCTATCTCAGTCTGAATGGGATTACTGGTACGGTGGAAAAGCAACAAATATAGATTTATTAAATACCAATGGCGACGTAGCTGTAAAAGCAGGTGGGCAACGTAATGGCGGTAGTTACCATAAACGCTTTAGTAATGTAGCAGTGTGGAATACAGTTATGCCAACCTATGACTACAGCCTGCAAAAATGGTATGAGTTGATTAGCCGATAATGATAATAAACTCAATTAAATCAAAAATAATATTAGCTCTGTGTTCGCTGATTGGATTACTTCTTTTACAGAGCTATTTGTTTAACTATTCGCAAACGTCTTTACTTAACTTGCAAAAATCGCAACATAACGCGCTTATTCAAAGTGAAGCTGTAACTAACTTAGAAAACGATATTATTTCCCTGCAAGGGCATGCAGTTTCATTTATTGACAATGCAAATGAAAATACGATTACCAAATTTAATTTTTACTTAAATAAGGCAAATCTAAATCTCGAGCAGCTAAAAACAAACACTCAAAACCAGACCCCTGAGTATCAAAACTCACTAATACGCCTTGGCGAGTATTTAAATAATTACCAAGATACATTTGGCCAAGTTGTCGTAAACAGACAAAAACGCGAACACCTTTTCATTACTCAGTTCAAACAACCTATTGATGACTTACAAGTAACAATTAGTGATTTAGAAGGGTCTTCAAACAATGATAATAAAGTTATTTTTAACGATGTTTTACTCACAATAAGTAATTTAAAACATGCAATTATAAGCTACCTCTATAAACCTAATTTTGATGAAGCACAAAATGTAAAACAAAACTTAAATCACTTACATAAAAAACTAACGAGCACCTCTGTAATAAATGAATCCCTCTCCAATAAAAAAACAAGCTTAAAACAAGCTTATAACCAACTTGTATTACTCACCCGTAGCTACACTTTTTCTGTAAATGTAGTGCTTACAGGCATAGAAAACGAATTGCTGTATTTAACTAATGAAATTAAAAATATAGAAAAAAATAAACTAATCAAAACAGAAGAGCTACTAAGTAGCCACTTAACAAAAAATACAGAACAGGCAAATATATTTGCCGTTTTAATTATGTTAATCATTTTATTTTTAAGCTATTTTATTTTTAGATCGGTTATAAAACCAATTACTCAGCTCACTTTATTACTTAAAGATATGAATAGCGAAAAGCCAGTAACTATTTCAAATAACAGCCAAAATCAAACTGAAATAGCATCGGTAATAAAAGCAGCTAACGCTTTATATTTAAAAAATAAGCAAACCAAAGAGCTACTCAATGAAACCCGCGTATTAAATTCCCAAATGGAAGCAATGAATGCCGACCTGACGAGTGCCATGGAGCAAACCGATAAAGCCAATAAAACAAAAATAGATTTTGTAGCCAATATGAGTCATGAACTTCGCACCCCAATGAATGGCATATTAGGTATGTTGCAACTTTTACAAAGCAGCGAGCTTCCCTCAAGGCAAAAACACTACGCAGATAAAGCTTTTTCAAGTGCTCAAAATTTATTGCAGATTTTAAACAATATTCTGGATTTTTCTAAGCTAGAATCGGAAAAAGTTCAGTTAGAGCAAATCCCTTTTACCTTACATACTATAGTTTCTAACGTTCAAAATTTATTCTCAACAAATGCCAAGCAAAAAGGTTTGTTATTAAACTTTACTTTACACGTTGATGCAGGGCTTGAACTTATTGGCGACCCAATGCACTTAAGCCAAATAATAAATAACTGTGTAGGTAACGCAATTAAGTTTACTGAGCATGGTGAAATATCATTAATTATAGAAGCGACATCTCAACACGAAAAAACAATAAACCTTCGCTTTAGTATAAAAGACACGGGTATTGGGATGACTGAAGAGCAATCAAAAATTATATTCCAGTCTTTCTCGCAAGGTGATTCAAGCACAACAAGAAAGTATGGTGGGACCGGTTTAGGACTCACTATAAGCAAACAATTAACTAAATTGCTGGGCGGAGATATACAAGTAAGGAGCACGATTAATCAAGGTAGCGAGTTTTTCTTTACTCTACCCTTTACTTTATCTGAGCAACAAAAGCTTAAAAAACACGCCTTATTAATTAGCCCTGATAATGAGCAAATTAAAAAATTAATGGACTTGCTAAGTGGTATAGACATAACGACAGAAACAACAAAAGAACCATTAAGAGCCATTGCAAAAATGTCTCAGCCTAGTAGCCCATTTAGTATTGTAATAATGTCGATAGAAAAAAAAGAGCTCAACGATAACTTTATTTTACAACAACTGTACGCTCAAAATAAAAACGTTAATGAAAAATTGACACTTATTTTATTAATTACCGATGAAGAGTCTCCAGAACCAATTGCAAAAAATGAAAATATAAACATTATAATTATTGGTAATAAAAATAGTGAAGTAGAAATTTTAAGAGCACTCGCACCAAATAATTTTAAAGAAAAGCAATTAAAGCCTCACCCTAAATTCTCGGGTTTTAATGCATTAGTTGTTGACGACAATAAAATTAATCAAGAAATAGCTTCCGCTCTTTTAGCCAGATTAGATATGACCGTGATCATTGCTGATAATGGACATGATGCATTAGATAAAATAGAGACAAATGACATTGATATTATTTTTATGGATGTTCAAATGCCAGTTATGGGTGGGCTTGAAGCAACAAGCATATTAAGAGAGCGAGGCTACAAAACTCCCATAATTGCCATTACGGCAGCCGCAGATCCTAATGATAAAAAAGCAGCGTTTAGAGCGGGTATGGATGACTTTTTAGTAAAACCGATTATTTTTGATGCGCTTTACGAAAGTATAGAAAAGCATCTGCAAAGTAATGAATCTCTGAGCACTATAAACCTGCCATTAGCAAAAGAAAACCTAGAAAACAATGACGAATTGTTAGCCAAATTATTTACTCAGTTTGTCAACGATTACAATGACTTTTCGATTAAAGCTGATATATTAATCAAAAATGGAGAGTTAGAAAGCTTAATTCGACTAGTACATACACTCAAAGGCTTGGCCGGCACATTAGGCTTTGAGCTACTGCAACAAAGCGCGCAAAGTGTTGAGAAAAGCTTAATAGATAAAAAAATTATTAATTTATCTCATTTTAATGAGCAATTAATACTTACACTTTTTGCTGTAAAACAATTTTTGATAGCTGACAGCTTTAAAAAAGAACATATACAGCAACATGAACTAGAAAACGAAGACTCGGTTATCGATAATATATACTCATTAGCATTAACCGCTCGCCCCGTACCTAGCAGTTTGGTTAGACAGCTAGAAATGAATCAATATGAGAGAAGCCACTCCCTATTTAAGCTCAAAGAAGCAATTGATCATTTTAACTACGCGTTAGTAATTGAGCTTATTGATATGTATAGAAACGATAATAAAAATTAGGCATAACCACTAACCTGAACTAGATTTAATATTGTAAAGAACGCAGAGAAGGACAGATAGTGCATTCAAATTACCTCGCAAACAGTAATGGATTAACCACAGAACAAAAGCATAAACCTTTAATTCTTATTGTTGATGACGAACCTAGTAATTTACACGTATTAGTAGAAGGACTTTTAACTGACTACGATGTACGTATTTCTACTAGTGGTGAGCAGGCTTTGATCTTTATTGAGTCAACTCGGCCTGACTTGATTTTATTAGACATAATGATGCCTGGCATGGACGGCTACGAAGTATGTAATATACTCAAAGCGAAACAAAATACCAAAGGTATCCCCGTCATATTTGTAACAGCGCTTACAGAAGAAGAGTCTGAAGAAAAAGGCTTTGCTATGGGCGCAATTGATTACATACATAAGCCTTATAAACTAGCTCTAGTTAGAGCGCGTATTCGTACACACATTACAGCGCAAGGCATGCTAGACAGGTTAATAGAAAAAAACTTTGACCTGCACGACAAGCTACTTGAAATAGAATCACTAATACAAGAGCTAAGCCAGCGAGAAGAAGAATTAAAAGAACTCTCATCAAAACAAAAATTATTTTATCAAGCCCTAACGGGAACTGCCGATGGTGTTGTTATTACCGATAGTAACGGCAAAATTATTGCGGTAAACCCTTCATTTTGTCGTATAACCGGTTACTGTGAATCAGACTCACTACAAATGCAGTTGCACGATATTAAACAAAATAACCATCCTAGCATTAGCTTTGACCAAGTATGGGAGCATGCGAATCAAGCAGGCTATTGGAGTGGAGAACTTGTAACCAGACGAAAAAATGGCGAACTTTATCCAGAGCTACTAACTCTCAGTTTGGTTAAAGGCGATCAAGATACTAACGTTCACTATATTGGTGTATTCAGTGATATTTCGAGCGTTAAAGTAACCCAAGAAAGAATTCATTACCTTACATGGCATGATGAACTTACAGGTTTACCCAACCGAAATGGGTTTTTAAAGCAGTTAGAGCAACAACTTCAAGTTTGTAGTACCGAAAATAGTTATGCCTATATTTATATTATTGATATAGACAGCTTCCACTCAATCAATGATGGATTAGGCTTACTCGCTGGCGATAATATTTTAAAAGAATTAACTAAACGAATCCATACTCACGTGAGTAAAAAAGATGTTATTGCTCGCTTAGGTAGTGATGAGTTTGCAGTACTGTGTACAGTTGAAAAAGGTGTGGGCAAAGCTAGAGCTCAAGCAATGGCTGAAAATAAAGCCCAAGAGCTACTTGCAAGTGTAAACCATCCATTTGTCGTTGCTGAGCAAGACGTTAGCTTAACAGTAAGTATTGGCACCTATATTTTTCCACGAGAAGATCAATGGGAAAGTGCTATTGAGACTATTCGTAACTGTGAAGCGGCCTGCTACAAGGCAAAAGAGAAAGGCGGCAATAGAGTTACCTTTTTTGATACTTCATTTGGCGAGCAAGCAAAACGCCGTTTTGAAATAGAACAAGATTTACGTAAAGCTATTTCTAATAATGAACTATCGCTATATTTACAATCCCAATTTGATCGAAACCAAACTCTTAAGGGCGCTGAGGTATTATTAAGATGGGAGCACCCTCAAAAAGGCTTTATTAGCCCTGGTGAGTTTATATCTATAGCCGAAGAGTCAGACATAATTTATGATTTAGATTGCTGGGTAACTTCAAATGCACTTGAAATACTAACGCAACTTGGTAAAACCCACCCTGAGTTAAACTTATCAATTAATATAAGTGGCAGGCACTTTCATGAAGCGCGTTTTTTAAACTTTATTAGCCAACAGATAAAGCAACATAACATTAATCCTCAACAACTCACTATTGAGATAATTGAAGGTACGTTACTTAATCATATGGAAGCGGCTATTGAAGCTGTTCACTTTCTCAAGAAGCTAGGTATTAGAGTATCAATTGATGACTTTGGTACTGGATATTCGAGCTTAACCTACCTAAAACAATTACCAATACAAGAACTTAAAATTGATCGTTCTTTTGTTTTAGAGGCTCCTACCGATAGCAACGATAAACTAATTATTGATATGATTGTAAGCTTAGGTCGTTTATTTGAACTCGAGATAGTTGCTGAAGGCGTAGAGAACCAGTCCCACTTTGATTTACTACAGGAGTATCCTGAGGTTATTCTGCAAGGCTATTATTTGCATAGACCAGAACCTGCAAGTGATTGGTTAAAAAAGTTAAAGTAACTGTAGCGTGATTTATAAACTAAAAAGCCGAGCATAAATATGCTCGGCTTTTTATGGACTTAATTTTTGCGGTTACTCGCGAACTTGGCCAACTCCATTAACTAAATACTTTTCTGTCGTTAGTGACTCGAGGCCCATAGGACCGTATGCATGTAGCTTGGAAGTAGCTATTCCAATCTCTGCACCTAGGCCCAATTGTGAGCCATCAGAAAAACGAGACGATGCGTTAACCATTACTACAGAAGCATCAACACTACGTTGGAATAACTCTGCAGCAGCTTCATTTTTAGTACAAATTACTTCTGTATGGTTTGATCCAAACTGTGCAATGTGTTCAACCGCTGCCGTAAAGTTTGGAACAACGCGAATAGCGATTTCTAGGTCTAGATATTCTTCACCAAACTCGTTATCGGCTAACACAGTTGCGTTATCAAAGTATTTAGCTGCAAAGCTGTCAGCATTTATTTTTACACCTTCTTGGCGTAATACAACTGCACACAGATTTAAAAACTCATCTGCCACATCTTGATGCACAACTAAACCTTCTAGTGCATTACAAACACCGGTGCGCTGCGTTTTACCGTTAAGCAGTAAGTTAAGCGCAATTTCTAGGTCGGCATCTTTATCTACATATAGATGACAAACGCCTTTGTAATGCTGAATTACTGGGATCGTACTGTTTTCAGTAACAAAGTTAATTAAACCCTCGCCGCCGCGTGGAATGATTAAATCAATGCTTTCGCGTTGCTGCATCAGTTCCATTAACAGCGCACGGTCTGGATCTGGAATCACTGAAATAAGTGATACCGGTAAGTTGTGCTTCTCAAGTACGCGGTGCATTACACTTGCGATAGCTTGTGAACTTCTAAGTGCTTCTTTGCCGCCACGTAAAATTACGCCATTACCTGATTTAAAACATAATGCACCAGCGTCTGCTGTCACATTCGGGCGTGCTTCGTAAATCATACATACAACACCAAGAGGTACTCGCATTTTGCGAATTTTAATACCATTTGGGCGCTCAGTAATATCACGCAGCTGACCAACAGGATCATCAAGGCTTACGATTACTTCAATACCTTCTGCCATTGCTTCAATACGCTCATCGTTTAACGTTAAGCGGTCGATCATTGAGGCAGCTAAGTTATTGTCGCGTGCTGCGCTTAAATCACTTTCATTTTCTTTTATTATAAATGCTTTTTGCTCTCTTAGTGCCGCTGCCATTTCAACTAGTACTTTGTTTTTAGTCTCGGTATCGAGTAAAGCAAGTGTATGTGCAGCTTTAGCTGCCTGACGTGAAATGTCCGTAATTAAACTCATGACTTCTCCAATAATGCGATATGTTTTTCAGATATAACTGGTCCAATTGAATCCTGCATTTTTTCGCTGAATTCACTCTGTTCGTTGTCTGCAATAAAGTTTAACAAACAGCTACTATAATTTGCGGTCGCTTTAGCTAAACGCGTACCGTCTTCACTACGTACTAAAATGGTATCACCCACGGCAAATTCACCGTGAACTTCCATGATTTCGTCACCACGAATACATCCACTTTCACCTTCAAGAGATTCATCAAATGATCCATCAACAACAACTTCACCTTGCTCATTTGCTGTATGTGTCATCCAATGAATAGAGTCCTGCATCGGTTTTTCGTACGGTAAAAATACACTACCTGGGTTTTCTCCAGCTAGCAGTTTTGTAAATGTTTCTTCTTTAAAGCCATTTATAATATAAGTCGCTATACCATGTGACGTTGCTTTTTCTGCCGCTTCTATTTTAGTTTTCATACCACCAGTACCTACCGCACTTGTAGCACATCCTGCCATAGCATAAATAGATTCATCAATTGATTTTATTTCAGGCAGTAACACCGCATCATCATGCAAGTTAGGGTTTTTATCATATAGCCCGTCAACATCTGAGAATATTAATAAAGCATCGGCGTCGGCAGCTGCTGCAACCATTGCTGATAAGTTATCGTTATCACCCACTCTTAAGTCGTCGGTAGTTACAGCATCGTTTTCATTAATGATAGGAAGAACACCATGCTCAAGTAAAGTAAACACTGTCTCACGAATACTTTGGTAACGCTCGCGATCACGTAAATCACCGTGCGTTAATAATAGCTGCGCAGATGGAAAGTCAAAAAAGCGGTCCCACATGGCAATCATTTCTGTTTGACCTGCTGCCGCCATTGCTTTTTTCATTACCACAGAGCGTGGTTTGTCTGATGGGAATAAATGCGCGCCAGCAGCTACAGAACCCGATGATACTAAAATCACCTCGATTCCACGGGCACGACAACGAACAATGAACTGTGCGATGGTTAATATGTAACGCGAACGGCAGCCATCTTGATCTGGTGCAATTAATGCACTACCTACTTTAAGTACGATACGTCGCCAATTTAACTTTTGCATAAATGCTCAACTTTCCATTTTATCTGCGCTCACCTTAATTAGACGAGCTAAAACTAAGTAGCTAGGTTTAAAACATAGCTTCGAATTTGTCTTTCATTTAGGCAACACTTTTTTACACACACGCGAAAACCATATCTAAAACAATAAGCTTAGATTTAAGGTTAAGTATAAAGTAGCAACAACCCAATAATATCGAGCAGCACTAATCAAAAAATTTAAAAGTGTTGTTTATGCATCGCTGTAAAAAGCTATGTGTGGCTTTTTTATTAACAACATACATAGAGCCTCTAAAGTCTGATACACCAACAGATAGGGTGAAGACCAAAGGACCGAGATTTAACCGCCACGATGGGGGTTAAACATTGAAAGTAATAGTTCAACTCAAACCTTTATTTACTTAAATAATTAAATAAACTTGTTTAGCAAAACCATACCAAGAGTTCGGCAAATGAAATTATGTAGTGTTCGAATACTAGTAACACCACTAATGCATGATTATAAAGATTAAAAATGACGTTAAGATTAACAAACCACTTTTACTTCCAATAAACTTCATTAGATAACTAATTATTAGAACACGAAGCATATTACACTAAATACCCCTTAAAAATCAAGGTTAAAATTCGAGCGAAGCTAATTCCTCCTCGTTTGTGGTGTTAGATTGTTATTAAAATTCAACCAATTAAACAATTAATACAGCCTAAAATAAGGCGGCTTAACACGCGCAAAATAATTTAAGCCTACTAATCTTCTATAAGCAGCTAAAATTGATTAGTAATATTTTAATTTCCCGTGTATACCCCTGTATTAATAATTAACAAAAGTTATACTTTCTAAACAAACCGTCATAAATAAGGAATTCTTAATCTATGTCAGCAATTTACATAGCCGGTATCGCACTTTGCTCTGTGCTTGCCCAATGGGTCGCGTGGGCTTTTAGAGTGCCCGCTATTCTTTTCTTATTGCTTACTGGTCTTTTACTTGGGCCATTTAGTGGTGTTTTAGACCCTGATGCATTGTTAGGTGATTTACTGTTTCCAGTTGTATCACTAAGTGTTGCCATCATTTTATTTGAAGGATCCTTAACTCTGCATTTCAGAGAGCTAAAAGGAATCGGAAAAGTTGTAAGAAACCTTTGCTCCATCGGCATGCTTACTACCTGTATTATTATTAGCCTCAGCGCCTATTGGTTGCTTGAACTTAATTGGCGTGTAGCTGCGGTATTAGGTGCAGTGCTAGTTGTAACAGGCCCTACTGTTATAGCACCGCTATTAAACTCAATGCGCCCAACACAAGACATTGACCGCATACTTCGATGGGAAGGTATTGTAATAGACCCGATCGGCGCATTATTCGCTGTATTAGTATTTGAAGCCGTAATGCTGGTAGGCCAAGGCGAAGTATTTAGCCACACTATTATTGCTTTAGTTAAAACCCTAGGTGTTGGATTAAGTATTGGTGTTGCTGCTGGTTGGTTAACAACACTATTAATGCGCCGCGAGTGGCTACCATTTGAATTACATAAGTTTGGTATATTGGCATTAGTACTCATTAGTTTTTCTGTATCAAACTATTTAAGCCATGAATCAGGCCTATTAGCAGTGACTGTATTTGGTATTTGGCTTGCTAACCAAGACGATTTAGAAATAGATTCTGTACTTGAGTTCAAAGAAGACTTGTCGATGATATTAATATCAACGCTGTTTATTTTACTTGCAGCACGCTTACAGCTCTCTGATTTAATGATGCTCGACAGCGATGTATTTATATTTTTAGCTATCGTGCTTTTTGTTGCTCGGCCACTGTGTATTGCTATTTCGACCTTTGGTACTGACTTACCAATGAAGTCTCGTTTGGTACTTGCCTGGATAGCTCCACGCGGTATAGTCGCCGCAGCCGTTGGGTCAGTATTTGCGCTTAGCATGATGGAGTCTGGTGTTGCGGATGCTGAAAAAATGGTACCTCTTATATTTACAGTAATTATAATTACCGTTGTACTACAGAGCTTAACCGCCATTCCTGTCGCCAAGCTATTAGGTGTACGCCAGCCATCGCCAAATACAATATTAATTATTGGTGCAAACCATGTATCGCGTGCAATCGGCCGAGGCTTACAAGAGCAAAACATTCCGGTTCACCTGTCAGATCCTGCATGGGAAAACTGCAGAATGGCACGTATGGATGGTTTAGCTTGTTATTATGGTAACCCGCAATCAGAGCATGCTGAACGCTACTTACCTCTAACAACGATTCGTAGTGTATTAGCATTATCGCCAAATCGTCATCATAATGCGTTAGGTGTTCAATACTTTTCGCATTTACTTAATGAGAAAAATGTATTTTCGCTACGCTCATCAACGTCGCATGCAAAAGCAAATAAAGACAGCGCAACGTTTTTATCTAGACAAATACTGTTTGGAGACGAAGGCTCGTATGCACGTTTAAGCAGTATTATAGCTAAAGGCGGTAAGGTTAGTTCAACACGTATCTCGGATGAGTTTAGCTGGGAACAATACTTAGAAATGAACCCTGAGGCTATCCCTTTATTTATTCTCAAAGGTGATAAAGACAGTGATGACGATACACCTATTAAGCTAAGACCGTTTACAATCAACATGGAAAAACCGCCGCAAGAAGGCGAACGCGTTGTTGCTTTACAGCCGCCTAAAATGTCAGTTTTAAAAGACCCGCAAACAAAGGCTAAAGAAGACAGTTAAATACTTTTACAAACTGTAAAAACTAAAAAACCCTAACTTAAAAAGTTAGGGTTTTGTTTTTAACAGCCATTAAATAGGAAGGCGGGCTCGAGCAACCACACTATCTGGCATTTTTTGCGCTAACTTAGTCAGCGCTCGCTCAATTTTTCTATGAGTCGCTTTATCTGCCACCATAGAATTGAATAGCCAACGATAGGCATCTTCAAAATCACGCGGGCTGCCATAACCATCATTAAATAATTTAACTAAACGTAGCTGTGCTTTTAAATTGCCTTGCGACGAGGCTTCACGCAAATACGTAATTGCCATTGCTTTATCTTGCTGAACTAAGCGACCAGTGTCGTAGTATCGTCCCAATTGCTCTAGCGCTGCCGCTAAGCCTTGCTCAGCTGCTTTTCGCATGTAATACACACCTAACTCTACATTGCGATCAACGCACACGTTATAAGCCAGCATATCGCCGTATAAAAATTGATAAGACGGCAATGCCATTTTATTGGCTCGTGCTTCTATATCTTGCACCAACTGGCAATCATCTGCCTTTACGCGCGCTAAATGCGTATTTTTATTTATTAACGCAATTAGCTCTGATTCTGTATACAGCGGCACAGCAGCAGGGCTTTCTGTAGCTAAGCTGTTGGTTGCAATAAATAAAGACAGCGGTATTAACGAAAGCCTTAGTACGCAATTACGATTAAATAAACGCATATTCACCACTTATATAAATAAACTTATTAAATAATATACAAAGATCGTTCCAAGGTGAATTTTAGACACAAAAAAAGCTGCACGAAGCAGCTTTTTTAATCTAATGGTAATTACGCAAACGGATTGCGAAGCACCATAGTTTCTACACGGTCAGGACCTGTAGAAATAATATCAATTGGAACACCCGTAATTTCTTCAATACGTTTGATGTAGTCAATCGCAGCTTTTGGTAAACCGTCAAGACTAGTTACACCAACAGTGTTTTCTGACCAACCTGGCATCTCTTCGTATACTGGTGTTACTTTATCGTAACCTTCAGCCGCTAATGGTGTTACGTTAGTAACTGTGCCATCTTCAAGCTTGTAACCAGTACAGATTTTAAGTGTTTCTAAGCCATCTAAAACATCAAGCTTAGTTAAACAAAAACCTGAAATACTGTTGATTTGAACTGCACGGCGCATAGCCACTGCATCTAACCAACCAGTACGACGAAGTCGACCTGTTGTAGCGCCAAACTCATGGCCTTTATCACCTAGGTGCTTACCAACTGGATCTTGTTTATCAAGACCGTCGTAAAGCTCTGTAGGGAAAGGACCTGAACCAACACGTGTCGTGTACGCTTTAATAATACCTAAAACGTAATCAAGGTTTAATGGACCAAAACCTGCACCAGTCGCAACGCCACCAGCGGTAGTGTTTGAAGATGTTACATAAGGGTAAGTACCGTGATCTATATCAAGTAACGTACCTTGTGCACCTTCAAATAAAATGTTTTCGCCTGCTAAACGCGTTTGATCTAAAAGCTCAGTTACATCTACAACCATTGCTTTTAAGATATCAGCAACAGCCATTGCATCATCAAACGTTTTTTGGAAATCTACAGCATCTACTTTGTAGTAGTTAACTAAAGTGAAGTTGTGGTACTCAAGCACTTCTTTTAATTTAGCTGCAAATACTTCAGGATTAAATAAATCGCCTACGCGTAAACCACGACGTGCTACTTTATCCTCGTACGCAGGACCGATTCCACGGCCAGTTGTACCAATAGGCTTATCGCCACGAGCTGTTTCGCGGGCTACATCTAATGCAACATGGAAAGGCAAGATTAGCGGACATGCTTCACTTATTAAAAGACGCTCGCGTACTGGTACGCCGCGCTCTTCAAGCATGCCAATTTCTCTCATTAGCGCTTCTGGTGATAAAACTACACCATTACCAATCACACATTTAACATTGTCACGTAATACACCCGATGGAATAAGGTGTAGAACCGTCTTTTCACCTTCGATAACTAAAGTATGACCCGCATTGTGGCCACCTTGATAACGAACTACTAAAGATGCTTTGTCTGTAAGGAGATCAACTACCTTACCCTTTCCTTCGTCACCCCATTGGGTGCCTAATACAACAACGTTTTTACCCATCGTAAATTCACTTAGAGAAAATTAGGACGAGATTTTACCAGAAAACTAAAGTAAAGATCACCCCTGTTCAGCTTATTTTTTCTGCGGGCAATTGTTATATCCAAATATTGACCAATAACCACATAAATAACAGTGATTTAACGCACTAGTTTGTATTTAACAAAAAGCCCCGCAAATGCGAGGCTTTTTAACTTTTAAATAATTAACGTAAAGTCTATTGAGCTTTAGCGCCTTTCATATATTGGAAGAAGTCGCTATCTGGTGAAAGCACCATAACATCTTGCTTATCTTTAAAAGTCTTTTTGTAAGCTTCCAGCGAACGTACAAAACTAAAGAACTCAGGGTCTTTGTTGTACGCATTAGCATAAATGCCTGCAGCATCAGCATCGCCTTGACCACGTACAGAACGTGCATTACGCTCAGCATCAGCAAGCATTACAGTTACTCGACGGTCAACTCCCGCACGAATAGTCTCTGCTTTTTCCTGACCTTCAGAACGGTGCTCTTTTGCAACCGCAGTACGCTCAGCGCGCATACGTTGGTAAATAGAGCTACTCACTTCTTGTGGTAGGTTGATTTGCTTAACACGTACATCTAGTACTTCAATACCTAGCTCACGTGCACTTTCAGAAGCTTGTACTAACGCTTCTTCCATCAACTCGCTACGCTCACCTGATACAATTTCGCGAATTGTACGTGTACCAAAGTTTGTACGAAGACCATTGTTTACTTTTTGCTTAAGTAGCGTTTCAGCATATTGCTTATCGCCACGAGCACGTAAGTAAAAAGCACTAAAGTCATTAACTCGCCATTTTACAAACGAATCAACAATTAAGTCTTTTTTCTCGCTAGTAACAAAGCGATCTGGCGCACCATCTAGCGTTTGAATACGTGCATCAATACGACGTACTTGGCTAAAAAATGGTACTTTAAATTGTAGGCCTGGGCCATATACAATCGCTTTATCGTCGCTATCTTTTTGTACTTTACTGAATAACATTACAATTGCTTTTTGCCCTTCAGGTACAACAAATACCGATGAGAAAGACATAACAATGGCAGCTAATAGTATTACTAAACTAAAGTTTTTCATTATGATTATCTCCCATCATTGAAGCGGTCGTTGTTAAAGCGGTCATTGCCACTATTAACAGAGCTATTGCGCGACGTATTAACTTTATTACGTAAGTCTTGAATATCACTTGAACTTGGAAGTGCAACTCGTGTTGCGGTTCCTTGCTTGTCCATGATTTTATCAAGAGGTAAATACATCATGTTATTGCCGCCTTTAACATCAACCAATATTTTAGAACTACTCCCTAACACTTCTTCCATTGCATCAATGTATAAGCGCTCACGAGTAACTTCTTTAGCTGCTTGATATTCAGGTAAAAGCTTTTCAAAGCGAGCTACCTCACCTTGTGCTTCCAATGTAATGCGCTCTTGATAACCTTCCGCTTCTTGAGTCATACGCGTTACTTGACCACGAGCACGCGGTTCAATTTCACGAGCATATGCTTCTGCTTCACGGATGAAACGTTCTTCATCTTCTTGTGCAGCAATTGCATCATCAAATGCATCTTTAACTTCAGTTGGTGGACGAGAGTCTTTAAAGTTCACGTCAGTAACAATTAAACCTAAGTTATATGGTTCGATAATCTTGTTAAGCTCATCCCATGTATTTTGACGAACAACCTCACGGCCATTAGTTAATACTTGGTCCATTTTTGCATGGCCCACAACATAACGCAGTGCACTGTCTAGCGCTTCTTCTAAGCTACTATCAGCGTTAGTTACGCTAAATTCATAAAGGTATGGGTCAATAACACGGTATTGCACCTGAAACTCAACGCTCACTACGTTTTCGTCTTCAGTAAGCATAAAACCAGAAGCCGATAATGAACGAACAGCTTCAATATCTACTGGGATTACCGTTTCGATGAAAGTCATTTTCCAACGCAAACCAGGATCAGCAATTCGGTCATATTTACCAAATTGTAGAACCACACCACGCTCGGCTTCTTTAACCGTATAAATACCACTTAACGCCCATACAATAACGGCGATAATAAGTATGAATGAAATACCGGCTCCGCCAAGTCCACCGCCGCTACCATTGCCGGATTTTTTCCCGCCAAATAAGCCGCTGAACTTGTTACTAAACTTGCGGAACACCTCGTCTAAATCAGGTGGGCCTTGATCACGTCCGCCTTTATTATTCCACGGATCTTTGTCATTGCCATTATTACCCGGTTCATTCCAGGCCATAGCTATACTCCATTGTTATCTAAATAAATTAGGAAATTGTGTTAAATCTAACAAATCTACCGCGTTTCTCATACTAAAACCGACATTAAAACGTCAATTTTTAATTACGGTTGATAAAACCAGCAATTTCAGGACCAAATTCTTTAATTAAACGATTCCACTCAACCATTGGCATTCTAACATCTAACAGCCAATTACCTTGCTCATCAAATTGCTCTTCATGCACTGCATTTAAACTGAACAATGCAGCTCTTAAGCGACCATACAATGGCGTAAGAAATAATGTTTCGTTAAACATCTTCTTAGCTAGTAGCTCACTAATAGCCTCGCTAAGTAATTCACACCCTTCACCAGTCTGAGCGCTAAGCCATACTCTTATAGGTTGGCCTTCGTCGTCTCGATCAATACGAGGGCTTACGTTATCCAGCGCATCAATTTTATTATAAATTAATAGCTGTGGTACTTCATCGGCCTCAATTTCTTTAAGCACCGATTGTACTTGTTCAATATTTTCTTGCAGACGTGAGTCTGCTGCATCAATTACGTGTAACTGCAAATCAGCTTCGCGAGTTTCAGTAAGCGTTGCTTTAAAAGCAGCAACTAGGTCATGTGGTAGGTGACGAATAAAACCCACTGTATCAGCTAAAATCACAGGGCCAACATCACCTAACTCAAGCTTACGTAGAGTCGGGTCAAGCGTGGCAAACAACTGATCGGCCGCGTATACATCTGAATTTGTAATTCGATTAAATAATGTAGATTTACCCGCATTGGTATAACCAACTAATGAAACTGTAGGTATTTCGTTGCGAGTACGAGCTCGCCTACCTTGTTCACGTTGCACTGCAACTTTAGCTAAACGTGCACGAATATTTTGGATACGGGCACGAAGTAATCTTCTGTCAGTTTCAAGTTGAGTTTCACCAGGACCACGTAAACCAATCCCGCCTTTTTGACGTTCAAGGTGAGTCCAGCCTCGAATTAATCGAGTTGACATATGGCGTAGTTGAGCCAATTCAACTTGCAGCTTACCCTCGTGGGTACGTGCGCGCTGGGCAAAAATATCAAGAATTAGCGTCGTTCTATCAAGCACACGACATTGACAAACGCGCTCTAAATTACGCTCTTGTGATGGCCTGAGTTGATGATTAAAAATTACGACATCTGCTTTGTGGATTTTGACAATCTCAGCTATTTCTTCTGCTTTACCGGTACCGACGAATAGTTTCGGATGTGGTGCTTGACGGCTGCCTTGCACAACCGCCAAACTACTAACACCAGCAGAAGATACCAACATTTCTAATTCGTGAAGATCTTCACGATCTCCTTCTTTAGGCAAGTCGATATGAACTAAAATTGCCTGTTCGCCGGATTCATAGCGGTCAAACAAACATTATGCTCCTAATTAAAAGTTTCCAGCTTCTGCCTCTTCAGTGTCTTCACTCCCTTGAACTGCTTGGAAGTTAACTGCGCGAGCAGGGACAACTGTAGAAATTGCATGCTTATAAACCATTTGATTTACGGTGTTCTCTAGTAAAATAACAAATTGGTCAAATGACTGAATTTTGCCTTGTAATTTTATGCCATTTACCAAAAAGATTGATACTGGAATGCGCTCACGTCGTAGTGCATTCAAAAATGGGTCTTGTAACGATTGGCCTTTTGCCATGTTATTGTTCCTTCGTTCTAGGTGTTATTATAATTAAGTGGCTGAACTTATTTGATAAAAACAATATTCAACTACTACTAGCTTAGCGAACTTACTACACGATGCAAGTTTTCTTCGTCGCCTGTTGTTAACCAAGTAACATCAGGCCAACTACGAAGCCACGTTAACTGCCGTTTTGCCAGCTGACGTGTTGCTGCGATGCCACGAAAAACCATTTCATCATGGTTTGTTTCACCCGCAAGGTAATCCCACATTTGTCTATAACCAACACAACGAATAGAAGGCATATTGGGGTGTAAATCCTTACGTAGATATAGGGTCGAAACTTCATTTTCAAACCCCTGATCAATCATTATTTTAAACCTTTCTTCAATTCGGCGGTGTAATTCACTGCGTTCTTGCGGTGCAATCGCAAATTGATGAAAAGTATAAGGTAAAGCCGGCTGTTTTTGCATTTGCAACTCAGTCATGGTCTTACCAGTTAACCTGTAAACCTCTAAAGCTCGATTAATTCTTTGTGAATCATTTTCACTTATTTTTTCGGCTGCTTTTGGGTCAACTTTAACTAATTCTTTATATAAATGAGGCCAGCCAAATTCTTTCGCTTGCGCTTCTAACTCTGCTCTTATCTCTGTATCTGCTTCAGGTAAAGGCGATAAACCATCAATTAAAGATTTGAAGTACAGCATTGTACCTCCAACCAATACAGGCACTTTACCTTGTCTGTGAAATTCGTCAATTTTTTGCACTGCATCGCGCCTAAAATCTGCAACTGAATACGTTTCACTCGGGTCAAGTAGATCAATTAAATGATGCGGAGCTTTGGCTAATTCTTCCGCATCAGGTTTTGCTGTACCAATGTCCATACCTTTATACACTAGCGCTGAATCTACGCTGATTATTTCTGTATTTAAATGCTCGCACAGCGAGATTGCCAATGCTGTTTTACCTGCTGCAGTTGGACCCATTAAAAATATAACTGGTAAATTACTCAACACTGATACCTTAATCTAATTGCGTTAAATAGTGATTTAGCTCTATTTTAACTGCTTTTTTACGCAAGCGTTCAATAGTTTGTGGATTATTTTGTAAGCGCATTTGTTGCGCTAAAAATATATTGCTTAAATAAAATCGGGTCGGCACGCATTTCATTTGCCATTCTAACCAATTCTCTATATTTTCAAGTTTTGCTTTACACGCATCAAGTAGCTCACCTACCGCTGCACTTACGTCAAGTAAATATAAACACGCTGGCAATTTTTTAACCATTACAAATTGTTTTTCTATTACAAGTTCAAAACCAAGTAAGGTAAACCACGATTGCTGGGATTCTATAAGTAAGCAATCTTCTTTTTCTAAGTTTACTCGCACTGGTAACAAAAGGGCTTTCCCTTCTAAACTTCCGAACTCTTTAATTTGATTATGCCAATCATCAACTAATGCATATTTAAAATGTGAGCAATACAATTGCTGCTCTTCACTATAGACACACACTCCTTCACTAACACTTATAATAGAAACAGCTTTTAAGACATTATCCACAGATACGGACTGGTGTAGTGCAGCAGATATATTGGCTGCATTATCAAAATGCGCGGCGTGTTGCTCACTCACTCCTTGATAAAACACATTTACGTCATGATGGCTCGTACTTGGTGCAGCACGGTATGCACCGCCAACACTTCTAGTACCAGAGGACGAACTTGAGCTACCAGCACTTCCAGAGTAAGAGGGCTGTAATTGCGATTTAGGGTAATCAAACACTCCTTCGCTTTCTATATTATTAGCACTGCTATGCGTTGACTCAATGAACGCTGGCGTGAATTCTGCTTCTATGCTCGCTGCTTCGTTAGTGAATTCGCCTTGCAATGGCACTACTACCTGCTTAATAGCTTGCAATATAAAATCATGAATTAACCGCCCTTGATGAAAACGCACTTCATGCTTAGCAGGGTGAACATTGACATCAACCTGTCGTGGATCAATATCAATATAAATGACAAAACCGGGTAATTCTTGTGTTCCACTTACTTCTTCAAATGCCTGGCGTATAGCATGCAAAATAAGCTTATCGCGCATCATGCGATTATTCACATAAGTGTACTGAGTCGTATTCGCTGAGCCTACAGGTAGCACCCAACCATGCAGCTGTAGGCCGCCCTCTCCTGATTGAATATGCAAACCTTGCTCAGCAAAGGCCTTACCTGCAACTTGTGCTACGCGTGTTATAGCCTGAGAGGGATCAGTTTTGGCACGATACTGCCTTACTACTTTTTCGTTGTGAGTTAGTGTAATAGAGACATCAAAGCGACTAAGCGCAATACGCTTTATCAACTCATCAATATGGCTAAATTCAGTTTTTTCGGTGCGTAAAAATTTACGACGTGCTGGAGTATTAAAAAATAAATCTTTTACTTCAATGGTTGTGCCATCGGGATGCGCTACAGGTTTTACTTGAACGGCCATGTCGCGGCCTTCTGCAAAAGCTTGCCAAGCTGCTTCTTGCTCTTTTGGTTTTGAGCTCAGCGTTAAACGCGACACAGAACTAATTGACGCAAGTGCTTCCCCTCTAAAGCCAAGTGAGCAAATGTTTTCAAGGTCATCAAGTGATTTTAATTTACTTGTCGCGTGGCGAGAAAGTGCGAGCGTTAGCTCATCTTTACTTATCCCTGCGCCATTATCACGAATACGAATAAGTTTGTGGCCGCCGCGCTCAATATCAATTTGAATACGCGTTGCGCCAGCATCTAAGCTATTTTCAACAAGCTCTTTTACTACCGACGCTGGGCGCTCAACCACTTCGCCTGCGGCAATTTGGTTGGCTAAACGCGCAGGTAATATTTCAATATTCATGAGACTTCCTAGCAAACATTGCGCTAATAATAATGACTAACTTTGAGGTATATCGAGCTCTTGCCCAATAAATAAGGTATTAGAACTAAGCTTATTAACTTGTTTTAATTTATTGACTGTAACGCCATAGCGACTCGCTAACATACTTAAAGATTCACCGGGGCGTACTTTATGCTTTGTTGGATATTGCGACTTTAATTTAGCAAATAAAGAATCATCCGGCGGATTTTTCAAATAATAATTTTTAATTGAAGTAAATATCGCTTTAGCTAAACGCTCTTGATGATTAGAGCTTTTAAGTAGCTTTTCTTCTCGCGGGTTAGATATAAACCCCGTTTCTACCAAAATAGATGGAATATCTGGTGATTTTAGTACTGCAAGGCTCGCATGCTGGGGATCTTTTTTATGCAGTTTGGCAACCTTACGAAGCTCTTTAACCACTTCGTCAGCTACATTTAAGCCAGTTTTCATAGAGTGGTCCATCGACATATCAAGCAACGCTTGTGCTAGATATTTTTCATTGGCGGCATCTTTCATTACATCAGCAGCGCCACCTAAAAGCTCGGAGTGTTTTTCTTTATCTTCTATCCATTTACCTATTTCTGAATTAGCACGTCTTAATGATAAAACCCACACAGAGGCACCATTTGGCCCAGGGCTTGTAAATGCATCAGCATGAATAGAAACAAAAAAATCTGCCTTTTTTTCACGGGCTCGATTAGTACGGGTATTTAATTTTACAAAATAGTCACCGCTTCGTACCATGCGCGAAATCATGCCACGTTCGCCATCAATCATGCGCTCTAAACGCTTCGCAATTTGCAGTGTAACTGTTTTTTCGTAGGTGCCTGATGGCCCAATTGAACCAGGATCCTCGCCGCCATGCCCCGCATCAATTGCAATAACAATGTCGCGCTCTTGGCTTAGTTGACGGTTTTTAGCGGCTGTTTGAGCAGGAGAAACAACTGTAGTAGCTTGGCTTTTATTATATAAATCAACAACGAGTCTATTTTTATAAGGGCCTGTAGGTGCGAGGGCAAATACCACTGGCTTTATTGGCGCACTTAATTCAAATACTAAACGTACGCTTTGTTTATTTTTAGGTTTTGAGTAACGTAATTTGCTTACTATTTGATGTTTCGGGGGCACACCTGGCAATGTTTTTAACTCGCTAGTATTTTCTAAATCAATCACTAGGCGGCTAGGGTTTTTAAGCATGAAATAGCTAAAGTCGGGCTTATCATTTAAATCAAATACCACGCGCGTACTATCTGGAGACGGCCATACACGCACACTATTGATTGTGTTTTTAGCCCATAGCGGCAAGCTTATAGTGATAACCATAAGATAAATAAAAAGTTTAACTACACCTCGGCTCATTGGATAATTACTGCCTTAACTATATTATTATTGATTATTTAGTTTTTCGACAATTGCTATACCGCGCTCACTCGCACTATTTATAACAATTTTACGTTCGTTACCCACATAGCTTAGAGTAATATCTAAATCAGGCACAGGAATAAATTCACCACCCTTTTCAGGCCATTCAACAACACAAATCGCGTCTGCTGAGAAGTAATCGCGTATTCCCATGTATTCGAGTTCTTCAGGATCACCTAAGCGGTATAAGTCAAAATGATAAACATTTGCACGCTCAAGCTCATAAGGTTCTACTAGTGTATAGGTCGGGCTTTTAACCTTACCTGTATGGCCAAAGCCTTGCACTACACCTCGTGTAAACGTTGTTTTACCAGCACCTAAATCACCATGTAAATAAATAACCGCACCTTGCTCTATAATATCAGCAACGCGATTACCCATTGTAACCGTGGCAATCTCATCAGTTAAATGAAATTCAAAACTACGCGTCATTATTACCTCAAAAATTCATTCAAAAGCGCATATTTGCTAATCATACCAGAATATTCATTTAAGGCGATAAATTGAGGTTTTAGACATAAAAAAACCAGACAAGCGAATGATTAAGTTATATTTGAATATCTATTTTCGATACCTTAAAACTGTAACATTGAAATAAAGTAAGAGAAAAGTAACGCTACGGCTTATATGCCTATAGCAAGTATTAAAGTTACTGAGATATGTAAGCTTATAATCAAACTTTTATGATTCAGCCACTAGTTCTGATACTAAAAAATATATAGCAACAACGGAGTTGATGACACAAACCAGAAAACTACCCTGCATTCTTTTGTATTTCTGATAAAAAGATAATACCAACTAACTTAACGCATTTAGTTTTCATAGTTTTCATAGTTTTCATAGTTTTCATAGTTTTCATAGTTTTCATAAAATAATACCAATTCGCTTAATTAAGTGATCTATTTTGAGGCTGGAAAAACGTGTTGATAGCTAGGCAGAAATTCGCTATTTAGTTGTTCTAAATGAGCATTTTTTAAAGCAGGTAGCGACACGTTTAGCCCCACAAAATGATTAAGTATTATTGCGGATTGGTATAAGTCCTAAATGTGTAAACACGTTTCAAGACAAGGCAGTTCCAGAAAACAAAAAGCCCCGGCTAATGCCAGGGCTTTTTTACAAAACTAACTTAATTAAAAATTAAGCTTGTTTTGGACTAGAAATAACGTCTACTAAAGTCCAAGATTTATTCTTAGAAATTGGTGCGCATTCACGGATAGTAACTACGTCACCCGCTTTTGCTGTGTTATTTTCGTCATGTACGTGTAACTTAGTCGTACGTTTAATGAATTTCCCATAGATTGGGTGCTTCACATAACGTGCGATAGCGATAGTGAAAGATTTTTCCATCTTGTCGCTGATTACACGGCCTTGAAGAGTACGAATTTTATCGCTCATTATTGACCTGCCTTCTGGTTAATAACTGTTTTTACACGCGCGATATCGCGGCGTACTGTTCTTAGCGTGTGTGTCTGAGCTAACTGACCAGTGCTAGCTTGCATGCGCATATTAAATTGCTCACGAAGTAGTCCTAGAAGTTCAGCATTAAGCTCTTCTACGCTTTTATCTTTTAGTTCGCTAGCTTTCATCACATTACCGTCCGAGTTACGAAAGTTGTTTTGAATGGCAGTTTACGAGCAGCAAGGTCAAACGCTTCACGAGCAAGCTCTTCTGAAACACCTTCCATTTCGTAAAGTACTTTACCAGGCTGAATTTCAGCAACCCAATATTCAACAGAACCTTTACCTTTACCCATACGAACTTCAAGAGGTTTTTCTGTAATCGGTTTGTCAGGGAAGACACGAATCCAGATTTTACCTTGACGTTTCACGTGACGCGTCATAGCACGACGAGCTGCTTCGATTTGACGAGCAGTCATACGGCCACGGCCAGTTGCTTTCAATCCGAAAGTACCGAAGCTTACTTTGTTACCGTTTTGCGCTAAACCGCGGTTGCGGCCTTTGTGCATTTTACGGAATTTTGTACGTTTTGGCTGTAACATTACTCGCTACCTCTACTTAGCACTTTTCTTGGCTTTCTTTGGTGCGCGTTTAGCTGGCTTCTCTTGCTCTTGTACTAGTGGTAAACCACCAATAACTTCGCCTTTGAAGATCCAAACTTTAACACCAATGATACCATAAGTGGTTAAGGCTTCAGAAGTTGCGTAATCGATATCAGCACGAAGAGTATGTAGAGGTACACGACCTTCACGATACCATTCTGAACGTGCGATTTCAGCGCCGCCAAGACGACCGCTAACTTCAACTTTAATCCCTTTAGAACCGATGCGCATTGCATTTTGTACCGAACGCTTCATAGCGCGACGGAACATAACACGACGTTCTAGTTGAGAGGCAATGCCGTCTGCTACTAGTTGTGCATCTAGTTCTGGTTTACGTACTTCAGAGATATTAATCTGAGCAGGTACACCAGCGATTTTAGTTACCGCTTGACGTAATTTTTCTACGTCTTCGCCTTTTTTACCGATAACAACACCCGGACGAGCCGTGTGAATTGTTACTCGGATTGATTTTGCTGGACGCTCAATAACGATTTTAGACACAGAAGCCGTTTTTAATTCCTTAGTAAGGAATGTACGAACTTTGTGATCGCCAAAAAGCTGTGCAGAGAAATCTTTTGAACTCGCGTACCAGGTAGAAACCCAAGGTTTAGATATACCTAGGCGAATACCAGTAGGATGAACTTTTTGTCCCATTACTTATACTCCTAGCTATCTGAAACCATAACAGTGATATGGCTTGTACGCTTAAGGATGCGATCTGCGCGTCCTTTAGCACGAGGCATAATACGTTTCATTGTAGGACCATCGTCCACAAAGATCGTTGTTATACGAAGCTCATCAATGTCAGCACCTTCGTTATGCTCTGCGTTAGCAATAGCAGACTCAAGTACTTTCTTAACTAATACAGCCGCTTTCTTAGGGCTGTACGCCAGGATTTCTAGTGCGCGATCTACAGGTAACCCGCGGATCTGATCTGCAACTAGACGTGCTTTTTGCGCCGAACCAGAGGCGAATTTATGTTTAGCTAATGCTTGCATTTATCTTCCCCTCTTATCGTTTCTTCGCTTTCTTATCCGCAGCATGGCCACGGTAAGTGCGAGTTGGTGCAAATTCACCTAGTTTGTGACCGATCATTTCGTCAGAAACGAAAACTGGTACGTGCTGGCGACCATTATGGACAGCAATGGTCAATCCGATCATGTTAGGTATGATCATTGAACGACGGCTCCAAGTTTTAATTGGCTTTTTCTCACCGCTTTCCAAAGCTTTCTCTACCTTCTTCAGCAAGTGTAGGTCTATAAAAGGACCCTTCTTGAGAGAGCGTGGCATGGCTATTCCTCAATATTACTTAGTACGACGACGTACTATAAATTTATCCGTACGCTTGTTCTTACGCGTCTTCGCACCTTTAGTCGGCTTACCCCATGGAGACACAGGATGACGACCACCAGATGTACGACCTTCACCACCACCGTGTGGGTGATCTACCGGGTTCATGGCAACACCACGAACTGTCGGACGAATACCACGCCAGCGATTTGCACCTGCTTTACCAAGTGAACGAAGCATATGCTCAGCATTGCCTACTTCACCTAGAGTCGCACGACAATCAGATTCAACTTTACGAACTTCGCCTGAACGAAGACGTAATGTTACATACTGACCATCACGAGCAAGGATTTGAACGTATGCACCAGCAGAACGTGCGATTTGAGCACCTTTACCTGGTTTTAATTCTACGTTGTGAACAGTCGAACCTACAGGCATATTACGCATTGGTAATGCATTACCAGGTTTGATTGGTGCATCAACACCAGACTGGATTGCATCGCCAGCTTTTAAGCCTTTTGGTGCGATAATGTAACGACGCTCACCGTCTGCATATAATACAAGAGCGATGTTTGCGCTACGATTTGGATCGTATTCTAAACGTTCAACAGTGGCTGGAATGCCATCTTTAGTACGTTTAAAATCGATTAAACGGTAATGTTGTTTATGACCACCACCGATATGACGAACCGTAATACGACCATTGTTATTACG
Source organism: Pseudoalteromonas sp. SR43-3 (assembly GCF_014163875.1). Classification (NCBI taxonomy): domain Bacteria; kingdom Pseudomonadati; phylum Pseudomonadota; class Gammaproteobacteria; order Alteromonadales; family Pseudoalteromonadaceae; genus Pseudoalteromonas; species Pseudoalteromonas sp. SR43-3. The sequence goes on from NZ_JACJEC010000002.1 coordinate 431,299, forward strand.
ACCACCTGATTTAGAGTTTTTCTCTAAAAGTGGTGCGTATGGCTTACCCTTATGTAGATCAGAGTTAACCACTTTAACTAGGTGACGACGGCCCGCAGAAGTAGGCTTACACTTTTGAAGTGCCATAATTCTATCCCCTTATTACTCGGCGCCGCCGACAAAGTCTAGCTCGCTGCCTTCTTTAAGAGTAACGTAAGCTTTTTTCCAGTCGCTACGACGACCGAAACGTGCGCCAGTACGTTTTGTTTTACCCTTAACGTTAAGTGTGCGAACACCCGTTACTTCTACTTCAAAAAGCTTCTCAACTGCTACTTTAATTTCAGCTTTAGTTGCGTCATTTACTACTTTAAAAACAATAGTATTGTTTTCTTCAGCAGCAATTGTGCTTTTTTCAGAGATATGTGGAGCAAGGATCACTTTTAAAAGACGTTCTTCGCGAATCATGCTAGCGCCTCCTCAAGTTGCTTAACAGCAGCGGCTGTAATAAGTACCTTATCGAAAGCAATTAAGCTTACAGGATCGATACCAGCTACATCACGTGTGTCAACCTTATAAAGGTTACGTGCCGATAAGAAAAGATTTTCATCTACTTCTTCAGTCACGATAAGAACATCTTTAAGCTCAAGTTCTTTAAGCTTAGCAACTAGTTCTTTAGTTTTTGGTGCTGCTAGAGCAAAACTTTCAACAACGATTAAACGCTCTTGACGAACTAATTCAGATAAGATGCTTTTAATCGCACCACGGTACATTTTACGGTTTACTTTTTGGCTGTGGTCTTGTGGTTTAGCTGCAAAGCTAACGCCACCTGAACGCCAAATTGGGCTACGGATTGTACCGGCACGTGCACGGCCAGTACCTTTTTGAGCCCATGGTTTTTTACCACCACCGCTTACTTCAGAACGTGTCTTCTGAGCACGAGTACCTTGACGAGCACCTGCTGCGTATGCAACAACTACTTGGTGTACTAATGCTTCGTTAAACTCACGTCCAAAAGTAGCTTCAGAAACTTCAAGACCGCCAGAAGCGTCTTTAATTGCTAATTCCATCACTAAATCTCCAGGACTTATGCTTTAACAGCTGGTTTAACGATAACGTCACCGCCAATAGCTCCAGGTACTGCACCCTTAACTAAAAGCAAATTACGCTCAGCGTCAACGCGAACTAGTTCTAAGTTTTGAGTCGTTACACGCTCAGCACCCATATGACCGGCCATTTTCTTACCTTTAAACACCTTACCAGGTGATTGGTTTTGACCGATTGAACCAGGAGCACGGTGAGATAGAGAGTTACCATGTGTAGCGTCTTGCATGCTGAAATTCCAGCGCTTAACACCACCTTGGAAACCTTTACCTTTAGAAGTACCGGTTACGTCAACCTTGTTGATTTCGTTGAATAATTCAACAGTAAGCTCAGCGCCTACTTCAAAATCGCCTTCACCACCGTTAAGGCGGAATTCCCACAGACCGCGACCCGCTTCAACACCAGCTTTAGCGAAATGACCCGCTTTAGCTTTGTTTACACGACTTGCTTTTTTAGTGCCTGCGGTTACTTGAAGCGCGTTATAACCGTCTGTTGCGTCAGATTTGATCTGAGCAATGCGGTTAGGTGTCGCTTCAATAACTGTCACAGGGATAGATACACCATCTTCAGTGAAGATTCGTGTCATACCCACTTTACGACCGACTAGACCTAATGCCATTTTCCTAAAACCTCTCTAATCTTTCGATTAACCCAGGCTGATTTGAACATCAACACCAGCAGCAAGATCTAAACGCATAAGCGCGTCTACAGTCTTGTCAGTTGGTTCTACGATGTCTATCAGACGTTTATGGGTGCGGATCTCGTACTGATCACGCGCATCTTTATTAACGTGCGGTGAAGTTAGTACAGTAAAACGTTCAAAGCGTGTAGGTAGTGGGATTGGACCACGTACTTGTGCGCCAGTGCGTTTCGCAGTTTCCACGATTTCTGCCGTTGATTGGTCAATCAAACGGTGGTCAAAAGCTTTTAGGCGAATACGAATGCGTTGATTTGACATTCTTAACCTCAATATAAAGAGCATATAAAAGAGCATAAAAAAACGACCGAAACAATCTTAAAACTTAAGATGTCGGCTGTTTGATTATATCTACGTTGAGTTCCAAATCGGAACTCCTGTTTATTAGCTTGAAATCCAAGCTTAATTTATCCTTTCTAATTCCCAGAGGAATTTTGAAAGCCTGCGTATTATAGAGGTATTGGTGATAAATGCAACAACTATTTAGAAACAATGTAATGAATACTAATTTGATTAAATATGCGTCCATACATGTTCAATAGCTATACTTGAACTAATGCTTTTGATGCTAGTCAACAAACAACTAAACATCTTAATTGCGCAAACTAAGGGATTTTTAGATATTATGGTATCCTGTTGCGCTAATTTTGCCCTTAATACTCTCAATATGGTGAGTCGATGCGTATTTTTAATTATTGTTTAAATGTTATGTCTGCTGGATTTAGCCGCTTATTAGTGAAAAGCAAAGTGCTGCCAGAAAATCCTATTAAACAGTATGATCTAAACCCTGAGTACCCTACATTTTACATAGTGCGTTTAAATTCACGTTTTGATTTAGCCGCGCTGGCGCATGTTTGTAAAAAGAATGGCCTACCTAGCCCAACAGAAGAGCAAGTGCTAGGGACCCAAAATTTAGACCGTTTTATTGGTATTAAAAATCCTCCACCGTTATTTGGTGATGAAGCAAAACCAACCAATGCTTTAGCCCAAGGCAAGCAAATTATTGAGTACTTAATAAAAAGCGGTCAGCAAAACGTACAAGTGGTGCCTGTTACTATTTTATGGGGGCGCGATCCAGGTAAAGAAAAGCCAGGACTACGTACTTTAATTACACACTCTCTTACTCCAAGCTGGTTTAGAAAGTTTTTTGTGGTGTTATTTTCAGGGCGCGATAACTTTATTCGCTTTAGCCAACCACTCGACTTATCACTTTTAGTCAATGAAAAAGCCGACGTAAGTGAGTTACCTCATAAATTATTACGCGTAGCGCGTGTTCACTTTAAGCGCCAAAAGCTAGCTGCTACAGGCCCTAAAATGCCATCTCGTGAGCAACTATTTAATTCATTATTAGCGTCACCTACTATAAAAAAAGCAATTCAAGATGAAGCTAACGCTAAAAACATTAGCCAAATAGAAGCTCGTCAAAATGCACTTAAGCTACTTGATGAAATAGCCGCTAATTACTCTGAAGCAATGATACGTGTGGCCGAAAGGTTTTTAACTTGGTTATGGAATAAGCTTTATAATGGTATTGATATTAAACACGCCGAACAAATTCATGAACTAACAGATAAAGGACATGAAATAATTTATATGCCTTGTCATCGCAGCCATATGGATTACTTACTGCTTACTTACTCTATTTATCATTTGGGTTTAGTACCTCCGCATATAGCTGCTGGTATAAATCTTAACTTTTTCCCTGCCGGAGGCATATTTAGACGCTCTGGTGCGTTTTTTATTCGCCGTTCATTTGCAGGTAATAAACTTTATTCTGCCATATTCAAAGAGTATTTAAGCCAACTGTTTATTAAAGGTTACTCTGTTAAGTTTTACACGGAGGGCGGTCGAAGCCGGACTGGACGCTTACTTCCGCCTAAAACGGGTATGCTATCTATGACATTACAAGCAATGCTACGCGGAATAGACAGACCAATATCTATTGTTCCTGTGTACATTGGCTACGAGCACGTCATGGAAATTAACACCTACCTTAAAGAGCTGGATGGTAAAGATAAAAAAGGCGAATCTATATTTGGTATTTTTAAGGCAATCAAAAACCTTAAAAACTACGGTCGTGGTAACTTAAACTTTGGCGATCCAATCTCTATTAACCAATACTTAAACGATAACCAACCTGATTGGCGTGATTCAATACACCCAACTGACGTGCAAAAGCCACAATGGTTAGCACCACAAGTAACTAAACTTGCCGACCAAGTAATGGTTAAAATTAATAATGCAGCGGCGCTTAATGCGGTTAACTTACTAGCGATGATATTGCTGGTTAACGATAAACAAGCATTGAGTAAACCAAAGCTATTAGCTCAGCTTGATTTTTATCTGCGCTTACAGCGTGATGCAAGCTACAGTAACAAAGTAACTACACCAGACGAAACTCCAGAGCAATTACTAACGCATGCATTAAAGCTTAATAAGTTTGAAGTTATCAGTGATGAGTTTGGCGAAATTATTACGATTAGCGATAAAGAAAAAGTACTGTTTAATTACTACCGAAACAATATTTTGCACTTGTTTGCAGTACCAAGCTTAATTGCACTACATCTATTTAAACAACACAGCACTACGATTGCTCAATGCCAACAACTTGTAAAAACATTTTATCCGCTATTTGCTAAAGAATGGTATTTACAGCCTCTTGATGAAAACTACATAACGCGTATTTTAGCTAACTTTGCTGATCAAAATTTAATTGAGTTTGATGGCGATAACATTCATATAACGAACAGTAATGACTGCCTAGCTAAGCTTGAAATGCTTGGACGAGCACTTAGCTTTACTCTACAACGTTACGCTATTGTAATTGGTTTTATTCAAACAAGTGATGGCATTGAAAAAGCAGAACTTGAAAGAGAAAGCCAAGTACTCGCACAACGTTTAGGTACACTGCACGGCATAAAAACACCTGAGTTTTTTGACAAAAAAGTACTTGTTAGTTTTATCGAAAACTTACGTGGTGAGTCATTAATAACAGAGGGTGATAAGGGCTTAGTAGGTAGCACACAACTATGTGAAACCTACGCACACCTTAAAACATTACTGCCAGCACGCGTCTGGCAGTCAATCAGCGATATAGTTCAAGATCAGTGTAACTAGCAATGCATTTACAGAAGGGGTTAGCGTTGACGCATAACCCCTTCTTGCATTGTTGAGGCAACCAAGTTGCCTTGGCGATCAAAAAACTGCCCCCGTACCAAACCACACCCATTACTCGCACTTGGACTATCAATTGAATACAAAATCCAATCATCCATTCTAAATGGACGATGAAACCACATTGCATGATCAATAGTAGCTACTTGCATATTTGGCTGCATAAACGATACACCATGAGGTTGCAATGCAGTCGGTAAAAACTCAAAATCAGACGCATACGCTAATAAGTAATTATGGATACGCTGATCGTCCGGCATTTCACCATTAGCTTTAAACCAAATATGCTTTACCGGCTCCATAACTTCTGGTTTAAACGGGTTATGAAAAGTAACCGGTCGCATTTCAATTGGCATTTCACGGGTAAACTTATTACGGATAACCTCTGGGATATGCGAAGCGTTATCTTGGTAAAACTCAAGCGATGAACGTAATTCTTCAGGTGCGGGAACATCAGGCATTGTCGCTTGATGCGATAACCCATTTTCTTCACCTTGGAATGACGCGGTCATATAAAAAATAGGTTTACCGTACTGAATTGCTTTGACTCGGCGCGTACTAAAGCTCTTACCATCACGAATAGTTTCAACGTCATAAACAATGGGTTTAGCCGGATCGCCTGGGCGTAAAAAGTAAGAGTGTAATGAATGAACTATTCGCCCTTCAGGTAGAGTTTCTTTGGCAGCAGAAAGCGCCTGCCCCATTACTTGACCACCAAATACAGCACCAAAGCCTAAATCTTGGCTTTGTCCTCGATATAAACCTTGCTCAATTTCTTCAAGTGTTAACAACGACAATAAATCATCTAATACTTGGCTCATTATTTCTTCCTCATTACCCTAGTGTCCAAATGATACTATACAATAGTGGGAAGTAAATATTTGTTAGGAATACTGTTATGGCTTACTGGCTATTTAAAACTGAACCCGATGCGTTTTCATTAGATGACTTAAAAAATGCACCAAAACAAACGACTCTTTGGGAAGGTGTGCGTAATTACCAAGCACGAAATTTTATGCGTGACGACGTCAAAGTCGGCGATTCAGTCATGATTTATCATTCAAGCTGCAAACACGTGGGCGTAGCCGGCATTGCCGAGGTTACCAAAGAAGCCTACCCAGACCCCACTCAATTTGATTTAAGCAGCGACTATTACGATGCAAAAGCCACCAGCGATAAACCACGTTGGGTGGTTGTTGAGGTTACTTATCAAAGCCATTTAAAAAAATTAATTAGCCTTAAAGATATTAAAGCCAATGACAATATTACTGAAATTGCACTTAAAAAGGGCGGACGACTATCAATAATGCCTGTTACTAAAAATGACTGGGATGTAATAATCAAAATGGCGCAGTAATACCCTATCGGTTTGACCTAATTTCATTGAGTTTGATATGATCTATATTGACTTATAGCTGGAGGATTAATGAAATTACTGTATTGGTTAGATGAATGGTTAACTCTCCCGCACAATGAGCAACAAACTCGATTACCCATGACGGGTAGTGATTTACTCGGCGATGTATTTGTTAAGTATGATTTTGTTGACGTTAATAAACCCCTGCTTTTTACCTTTTCCCCAGCTGGCACTAACGTGCAAGAGCAAGATCTTCATCCTGATTTTGCACCATGGGGTTATCACTTAGCTCAAAAACAAAACGTAAACGTAATCGCTTTTCAGCATTTGGGTAAAAGTAATTGGTTTCGTAATCGTAATTTAATCTTTTTTCTCGAGCAATTATCAACATTACTTACGCCGTTTAATTGTCGACTTGGCTATGGTTTAAGTCGTGGCGGATTTGCTGTTGGCGCTTTTGCTAAACTATTAAAGCTAAATCAGGTGTTGTTCTTCCATCCGGTAAGTACTAAAAATAAAGAATTAGTACCGTGGGATGACCGCTCTAGTACCGATATAGCTCAGCAGTTTGATTGGCAGCAAGATTATCACGATCTAGATTTAGGAGATGCCCAAGGCTATATTATTTACGATCCTACTAATCGTATAGACCGAATGCACGCTAAGCGCTATAAGCAGTTAACTCACTTACGAGTATTTGGTATGGGACATGGCACACATGCCAAATATTTGAATAAGTTTGGATTTTATAAGCAAGTAGCCGTCGATTTTATCCAGCATCAGCAAATTGATATTGCGCAATTTCGTATGCAAACTAAAACCTTACGCTTTAAAGAGGATTATTACAAAAGCCTTAATAAAGCGAATGTAAACTCAGCTCACCGTCAAACACTATTAAGCAAAGCTCATAATATTTTGATTGATGAAAAAGAAGTTCACGTACAGGAACATCAGGCAAAAATTGATATTCAGCCATTAATAGATGTTGCCCTCAAGCATCAAGATGAGCATCCTAATGATGCCATTCAGTTATTAGAAGTTGCTCAACAACTTGTACCTGACGATCCTTTAATTGAGCATAAAATTAAGCAACTAGAAGAGTAATTACGCCAGTAAAAGCGGCTGTAAAGGCCAACTACTCTATTTAACCTTTTTCTTTTTGTGCCCATACTTGGGCACAATGGCAAAGTACATCATTAACCCTAACCAAGAAAATATAATTATTCCCATTAGCCAGCCATTCTTTTCATGACCCTGTGTACGCTTACTGTTGAGTACAATAACGACAGGTAATATATAAGCACTTAAAACAACAATTAAAAATACAACTTCATTCATTATTTTTCTAGGCTCGACCAGTCTACTTCACTACTTAATACTCGATCTACCGATATATAGTGCAGAATATCGCCTTCACTTACTTTGTAATCTAATGGTGGATTTAAATCCATATTTTGCGCACTTAAATTATGAGCAACACCCAACAGTATTGCATCATGCTCAAGCTTAAAATGATGAAACAAAGTACCAAACTCCATATCTTTGCAGCCGCTTGGTATTTTCAAACTAAATTGTGTATCACCATGCAAAGTAGATAGCAGCTCCTCTTGCACACGGCTCGAACCTGGATCTTGCATTGAGCGTACGAGTATCTCAGCTGATTTTGCACTACTACACTCTACATTTTGGCAATGCTCTAACATCATCTCAACTTTGGTTTCATCCAAAAAGTGAGCACTTATATGACAATCATCTTTTACTAAGCGACTTATGCGCAGGGCTGTTGTAAATGTCTGATCGTCATCTTGACCATCAATAATCACCTTATCAGCACTACGAATAGCTACCCGCTCTAGCTCAGCTAAATTAGTAAAGCTCGTTAAACGTGCAAAATCAACGCTTTCGTTAGCTAAAAAAGGATGATCCATTTGCTCTGTTACCGCGAGTAAAATACGACGGTCAGTACGTTTCGTATCTGCCAAAATGTAATCAATCATCTTTTTTGTACGAGTGTCGTGCCAACCAAAAATAATAATATGGTGGTTACTGTGGGCAAAGTTTTTATCACCAGTCATAGCGCGCCTAATTAAGTAAGTAACAGTTTGTCCTGCTTTTCCTAGCAAAACACCAAATAAAGCTAAACCAAATGGAATTTGTATTAATGCAACCACCCAACGACCAAGATCAGTAGTTGGACTAAAGTCACCATATCCCACTGTTGATGTTGTTACTGTGTAATAGTAAAAAAAGGTAGTAAGCGAGGTTAACGCTTTCTCATTCGCTATAAATAGTAAGCTCCATGTTAATAGCATATGAGTCAAAATAGCTAATGCCACTGCTTGCCAACTCAACTGATCTATATGAGCACGAACAAGTAACGCTAGCCTTTTAAATATCACCGGCATAATACAAAGTCTTCGTTAGTAAATTATCTATAAACAGTACGTTACTGTAAGCGATGCTTTTAAGCAATGTTTAAGCTTTTAACCGCAAATATTAGACTAAATGCTGTTTGCCAATGGTGATTTTTCATGATTAATTAGCGTTAAAATAATAACCAAAACAGTTGTGCTTATGCTTAATAAAATAGCCCGCCCTTTTACTAAAATTGTAGAGCGCTATCTTCCCGACCCTTTTATATTTGTAATTTTACTTACAATAATTACCCTTGTCAGTGCGAGCTTATTTACAACCGCAACTAACATTGAAGTATTACAAGCGTGGGGAGGTGGGTTTTGGAACTTATTAAGTTTTGCGATGCAAATGCTACTAGTGTTAATTACAGGCTATATGTTGGCAAGTACGCCACCTATAAGTAAGTTATTAGAAAAACTAGCAACACTCGCAAATACAGCACCTAAAGCAATTATATTGGTAACGCTTATTTCGCTTTTAGCGAGCTGGATAAATTGGGGATTTGGTTTAGTTATTGGTGCCCTTTTTGCCAAAGCAATTGCTAAACATACTCGTGTTGATTATCGATTATTAGTAGCCAGCGCTTACTCAGGTTTTGTTGTATGGCATGGCGGATTAGCGGGTTCGATTCCTTTAACTATCGCAACCGATGGTCACTTTTCAGAGGCCAGCATTGGTATTATGAGTACAGAGCACACTTTATTTGCGGGCTTTAATATAGCCATATTAGTTGGTTTATTCATTATTATGCCGCTCGTTAATCGCTATATGCTGCCAAGCGAGCAAGAAAGCGTATATATCGACCCAGCTCTTTTACAAGAGACAACACCTAAGCCCACAACAATAACCAGACCTGCCCAACATTTGGAACAAAGTAAACTACTCGGTATGACAATTGGCTTATTAGGTTTGGCATATTTAGGCTATTACTTCTTTATTACTGGCGGAAACTTAAACCTTAATAGCGTTATTGCCGTATTTTTGTTTTTAGCTATTACGCTGCATCAAACACCCCATAATTTACTTAACAGTCTGCAACAAGCAATTCCAAGCGGGGCTGGCATTGTTATTCAATTTCCTTTTTATGCCGGCATCATGGCGGTAATGGTTGATAGCGGATTAGCACAACAGATATCACGTGGCTTTATTGCCGTTGCAGATGCTGATAGCTTGCCATTTTTGAGTTTTTTAAGTGCAGGACTCGTTAATATGTTTGTACCCTCTGGCGGTGGCCAATGGGCTGTACAAGCACCTATTGTAATACCTGCAGCACAAGAGCTAGGGGCCGATATATCTCGCGTTGCAATGGCTGTTGCGTGGGGTGATGCGTGGACTAACCTAATTCAACCTTTTTGGGCATTACCAGTCCTTGCTATCGCAGGCTTAAGAGCAAAAGATATTATGGGGTTTTGTGTTGTGCAGCTATTTGTAACTGGGGTTTTTATATCGCTGGTATTGAGCTTTTATTAATTTTTAACGGGCTGTAACCAATATTACAGCCCGCTTTTACCTAGAACGATAAATACTAGCTCGATAAAATAGTCATCGGCAGGCTCAATATTGGATTTTCCGAATCGGCAAAGTGCATCATTACAGCTACATGCCCAGCGACTACAACTGCATACATTACCGCTGAAAAGCCTTGGCCATATTTATCTAGCGGCACTAAGTGTGAGTAGTGACGGCCTCGCCATTCAAATACAATTTCCAGCGCACCTACAAACAAAAAGAATACCAGTAACATTAAGCCAAAGGTGTAGCTCAGCCATAAGCCAAATAGTACGCCTAATAAGCATACGCTTAAACCAATCCATGAACGCATTGAAAAGCTAATACTTTTTAATACATGCCCGCCATCAAGCGGTAAAATAGGTAACAAGTTAAATAAATTTAATAACGCACTAAGAACCGCCACACCTGCAAATATTTCCATCTCGGTGGCGTAATATAAAACGACACCCAGTACCGAGGTAATTAAACCAAATGCAGGCCCCATCAGTGATATAACGACATCTTGCCAACGAGTCGTTATTTTATCGTCACTTACAGCAAGCCCTCCAACAAACGGGATTAAGTAAATACCTTTGGTTTTTATGCCAAAGTATTTCATTGCTCGCACATGGCCGTACTCGTGTACGACTAAGCAGCCAATTAGCATTAGTGCAAATTCAATACTAAATAACCACGCATAGCCTGCAACAGAAGCCCCTGCAAGCACTACTTTAATTACCTTAGCGCTTTTAAAAAGCTTAAAACCTAATGCAGCTAGCCCTAAAAAGCCTTTTTTAGGTGACCCATTTGTAGGTGCTGGCAACGCAAGTTGTGTTGCAAATTGATCATCTACAAAGAGCGAAATGCTTTGCTCTTCGACTGCCCCCGTATCGATACCTATTTTTTTGGTATCGTAAGTAAACTGATAGTAGTTTTCACGAGGGTTATCAAAGGTAATGGCTTGTTGCGCATGAAATACCTGCACAATTTTTTGCCCAGACACCATAAGCGAAAATGGTTGCTCGGCTAAAGTAAGATCTATTCTTATCATAATTAAGACCGTTTAAAATAATGGCGCTAGTATACCTAATCAGCTTAAAAACACGAAGGAAGGTGCTAGGTAACTATTTTCAAAATAAAAGCATTTGATACTGACAAAATAAAAAAACACTACTACTTTTATAGTAACTCCAAGCGATACATTGAAAGGGATAACAGTGAAGAAGATAGTGCCTAATATTTTAGTTGTTGACGATTCAAAAGCAATTTTGATCGTTATGGAAGCTATACTTAACGAATTGGGTATGTCTAACACTATAACTACGTACCTGAATGCAAAAGAAGCGCTTGAAAAAGTTAAAGAAGATATCAACTACTTTGATGCTATTTTTACTGATCTCAATATGCCCGAAATGGACGGCATGGAATTAATCCGCCACTTAGGAGAGCTACATTATCAAGGCGGTATAATAATTGTTTCTGAAATGGACCATAAAGTTATTAGCTTAGCTGCCAATCTCGCGAAACAACATAACGCGCACCTCATTGGTAATATTTCAAAGCCAGTGCAACTGTCTCAGGTTAGTAGGTTACTTACTAAAGTGGCGCAATTAAACAGCCACACTTTATTAAAAGAGCCAGCCATTTCAAAAGATGAGCTTATTGATGCATTAAAAAACGATGAAATAACGCCTTTTTACCAACCAAAAATAAACGCGGATAACAATAAAATTGAAAGCGTTGAAGTGTTAGCGCGTATTTTATCAAGTAAAGACGACAATATTATTTTACCTTGCCGTTTTATAAATACTGCCGAACAACACAACTTAATTAATCAAATTACATTTTCTCTTTTTGAAAAGGCCACCAGCGAATTCAAAAATATGACAGCACAACTAGGTCATGATTTTAAAATGGCCTTTAACTTATCGCCAACCCAGCTCGATGACCTAAACTGCCCTAATAAATTACTACTTATTTTAGAACTAAACCAACTCACACCTAGTAATATAATTATAGAAATAACAGAACAACATGCACTCTCAAGCCTCATGCAATTAGAAACAGTAAACAGATTAAGAATGCATGGCTTTGGTATATCGCTAGACGATTTTGGTGTTGGTTTTACTAATATGAATCAGCTTCGAAATCTTCCTTTTACTGAAATTAAAATAGACCGTTCACTTATTAGCCATATAGAAACAGATTTATTTTCTCAAGTGGTCGTAAGTTCGTTATTTAATATTACGAGTAAAGATAATTTAGACTTAGTAGCAGAAGGTGTTGAACGACCAGAAGAGCTCGTTTATTTAAGGCATTATAGAAGAAAACTAGCCATACAAGGTTTTTTATTTAGCCGCCCTAAACCACAAGACGAATTTATATCTTGGGCTAAAGATTGGCTAAAAACTGATGGCAGCCCCGCTTAAAGCGGTATTAATATTTAATCGGGGCTGGTTAACTAATTATCACCCCGAGTGTGTTTATCTTCTTCACTGACTATATGCGCACTGCTTGCTAAACGTTTGTGCCAACGCTGCCTTGCTACTGCGCGCATATTAGTAGATTGGTCACGCTCATCTACAATCTCTAACCCCATTAAAGCTTCAATCATATCCTCTAACGTTACAATACCCTGCACGTCACCGTACTCATCAACAACTAAGCATATATGAGTGCGCTTTGTTAAAAGTGTTTGCAGTAACGACGATACGTTCTGAGAAGTTGGTACGGTATAAATAGGCTTAATCAATTTGCTAATTTTGTAATCGGTGCCTAAGCGGTGAAATGCCAGCATAATATCGTTTTTATGCACAAACCCAACGATATCATCGGCATCTTTATCAAATACCAACACTCTAGAAAACGATGACGATCCATGTTCATTTAAATACTGATTAACTGTTAAATCTTTATGGATTTTGAAAATAACAGTTCGCGGCGTCATTAAATCACATAATTTTGCATGCTTAAAATGCAACAAATTACGGATAATATCAGATTCATCTTGATGTAATGCTCCCGACTCCGTGCCTATATCTGCCATTGCCTCTATCTCTTGACGAATATAGTAAGCCTCATCGTGCTTTGGACCCATTAAATTTGTTAGCTTTTGTGCAAACCATACAAAAGGCTTTAGCGATATAACTAAAAACCGCAAAGCGTAGGTAACACTTGGGGTTAAAGCTCGCCAGTAATTAGCCCCCAAGGTTTTAGGTATAATTTCAGAAAGAATTAATACGAGAAATGTCATAATGGCTGATGCAATACCTACAGCCGCATCGGAAAAAACGACAGCCGCTTGTGCGCCAACTCCCGCTGCACCTGCAGTATGGGCAACTGTATTTAAAGTTAAAATAGCAGCTAAAGGCTGATCTATATTGTTTTTAAGCTTTTCGAGCTGTTTAGCAAGCTCAGGGTGTTTTTTTCTAAGTGATGCAACATAGCTGGGCGAAATACTTAATAACACAGCCTCCATCACAGAACATAAAAACGAAATAACAATCGCCACTACCATATAAACTATCAGTAAAGTCACTTTCTCTCCTCTATATTGGATATGTGAGCATGGTAACAATACATGCTATATTTGGCCAAACTTCCAATAATAATAGGCATAATAATGAAATTTAGCGCACCATGGTGTCATCAAAATAAGCTATTTAAGTACGCAGCAGCTCTTTTAACGCTTAGCAGCTTAAGCTTTGCTGCAATAGCGGCACCATTGGATAAATCAAAAATTCAGTTTATCGGCCCACTTGCCGAAGATATGCAGTTAAAGCCTTTTCAGACACCTCATGGCAGTGCGATTATTAACAACCTATTGCCACAACTACAAGCAGACACAGATAGTTTTTCTGTATTTGGGAAAAAACAAAACTGGCAACCGTTTAATAAAATCAATGCGCTCACTTTAGGTGGGTTACAGGCACTAAAATTTAATATTGAAACACCCCGCTTTACGCAAGGTACGCTTACCTTAAAAGGGATTGAGCAAGGGCAGTTATTTATTAATGGCGAACTACAAACAGGCGATAAAAATAGCTATAAGTTAGCTTTAAATAACAGTACTCACACTGTTTTAATAGTAGCCCAGCAAGTAGCTAATTGGCACGATGTAACGCTTGATTTTGCTCCAAAGAGCGACATTGATAAAATTACGCTCAGCACTTCACACATAAAACGTTTATCTGCAAAACAACTGTTTGATGCTCCTACCATTAGCCAATTATCACTCGCACCTAATGCCAAGCAGTACGTTACTACCACTCGCACTTATAGCGATAAAACACAAAATCAAGCAAATACAGTTACTGTACTTAAAGATTCAGACAATCAAACGCTCTATCGCTTTGAAGCAGGCCAACCAAGTAACATTATTTGGAGTCCAGATAACCAATATTTAGTGTATTTGTTAAATGGTGAGCTTAAACAACTTAACCGTAAAAACCTCTCAATAAAAACATTAGCAAACGATTTAGAAGGAGCTAATGGCTTTACCTTTTATAACGACACCAGTCTTTTGTTTAGCTGGTCTAAATCACCTGAGAGCACTAACAGCTTAACCAAGCACTATAAAGGTCTGCAAGATCGCTGGTCGTATGCACGTACCACCAGCCAAATTTATATGCTTGATACTAAAAGTGGTTTAACAAAAGCACTTAGCCAAGGTCCTCTTTCTTACAGCCTTGAAGATTCAAATAGTAACCGTGGCAAAGTATTAATGAGCCGCCCAGTAATGGCAATGCAGGCATCAACCCACCCTGAAACAGAGCTTGTTGAACTCGATTTAAAATCAAACAAGCTTTCATCGCTTGGTAAATTCAAAACGTTTAATTTAGCCAAATACGCAAATAAAGATATTTATGTAGTTGCAGGCCCGGACTTTAAAAATGGCGCAGGCAGAGCATTACCAAAAGCTATGCTCGCTAATAACTACGACGGGCAACTTTACCTACTTACTGAAGGCGGTAAAAACGTAAAAGCACTCAGTAAACAATTCGACCCCGCTATTGGCCAACTGCACGTTTTAGAAAACAGCGATGCGCTCATTAAAGTAACAGAGCAAGACACTCAACCACTTTACCTATTTGATTTAAGTAAACAGCGCTTTAAAAAGTTAAATACAGGATTGGATATTGTTGAACAATTTAGTTACTCACACGACCGCAATACCGATATTTTATTAAGTGGCACTAACGCTTTAGCGCCACAACAGCTAAAGCGCCTTAACGTCAGTAAAAATAAAACAGATTTAATATGGGATTCAAAACCAAGTAGCTATGCAAATATACGACTCCCTACATTAGAAGAGTTTAATTTTAAAAATAAACATGGGGTTGAAATAACTGGCCGCGTTTATATTCCTAGCAATTTAGATAAAACTAAAAAGCACCCGGCGCTCGTGTATTACTACGGCGGCACTTCACCAGTTACGCGTGGTTTTACAGGTCGTTATCCGTTTAACTTATGGGCAGAAAATGGCTACGTTGTTTATGTAGTGCAACCTACTGGCGCAACAGGGTTTGGACAAAAGTTTTCAGCGCAGCATGTTAATGCCTGGGGCGACTACACCGCAGATGATATTATCGAAGGCACACAAGCCTTTTTAAATAAATACAACTATGTTGATAGTAAAAAAGTAGGTAACTTAGGGGCATCGTACGGTGGCTTCATGACCATGTTATTGGCAACTAAAACCGATATATTTAGTGCTTCAATAGCTCATGCGGGTATTTCTAATATTACCTCGTATTGGGGTGAAGGTTGGTGGGGCTACTTATATTCTGGCGAAGCATCAAAAAATAGCTTCCCGTGGAATAACCCTGAGCTTTACAGCCAACATAGCCCTGTATTTCATGCCGACAAAGTAACAACACCTATGCTACTTCTTCATGGTGATAGCGATACCAATGTACCTGTTGGCGAAAGCTTAACAATGTACACTGCACTTAAACTGCTTAATAAGGACGTAGAGTTAATCGAATACAAAGGCGCCGACCATCAAATTTTTGCACGCGATAAACGATTTGATTGGTGGAACACTATGCTCGCATACTTTGATAAAAAGCTAAAAAACGAGCCTCAATGGTGGGACTCGATGTATAAAAATGACTGAGCCTGAACCTTTAAAATAACGACTTAATACAGATTTATTAATAGTAGAATTAATTATTTAGCACCTTTTAATTAGTCTAAAGGTGCTAACCTCATCCTCTAATAACGTCTTATACACCTTTGAAATATTAAGTTACTTAAAACTAATAAACCCCCCTTCTCAGCATTTACCTAATGGTGCTACCATACAGAGCTATAAGCATTCAAAATAAAGTACTATGGCTATTAATGTTTTATTGGTTGAAGACGATGAACTACTCGTTAAACGCATCCAAAATCACTTTGCAGATACCGAATTTACAATAGAGGTAGACCCCACTGGCGCTGATGCACTTAACATTGTAAGGCAGCGGGTAAACCTGCGCGGTGCTATATCATTAGCCATAATTGACATTGTCTTACCAAAGCGCGACGGGCTTCAGCTCGCAAAAGAATTAAACACACTGACCGATATTGGCGTTATTGTATTATCGAGTCGTGACTCCCAAGCCGATCGTATTGCAGGCCTTGCACAAGGCGCTGATGACTATATTTGTAAGCCCGTCGATTTACTTGAGTTAGAGCTTCGCATGCGCGCACTCTATAAGCGTGTTGCCGTTAACCTAGAAGACGACGAAAGCGAAGAGTTTATAGAATATGCTGACTTTAAGCTTCATCCTGATAACCGCACATTAATTACTGCTGCGGGCGTTGAGTCACGCTTAACTGAAGCCGAACATAAAGTGCTTATTTGCTTAATTAGTAATGCAGGTAAAGCCACATCCCGTGAAAAAATATCAGAAGAAATAGGCCAGCCCGATTGGAGCCCAAACGATCGTACTGTTGATGTGCTTATTGGTCGTTTACGTAAAAAATTAAATGACGAAAAAGATCAAAAACGCATCGTTACCGTACGCGGTAAAGGCTATATGCTTTCTATTTAATACTTAGTTAATTGCGCAATAAGGCGCTCAAATGCGCGGTAATTAAGTGCTTCTTTTAGCTCATTTAAACTAATGTTTTCAGCGCCTTTTAAATCACTAATTGTACGCGCCACCTTAATTACTCTATGGTAAGAGCGTGGCGATAAAGACAACTTCTCGCTTGCTCTAGCTAAAAATTGCAACTCTGCAGGCGCAAGTTCACAGTGCACACTCATTTCTTTATTATTAAGTCTCGCATTAACCTTACCTTGGCGTTTTAGCTGCACATAATAAGCAGCCTCAACTCTTGCTCTAACCTCAGCACTGGTTTCCTCTGGTTTGGTACTTTGTAGCTCAACACTCGTTAAACGAGGTAGTTCTATTTGCAAATCAATACGGTCAATAAAAGGCCCCGATACGCGCGATAAATAACGCATAACTTGATCGGGAGTTGCTCGCTTATCAGTATGGCTCCCTGTTGGACTTGGGTTTAATGCGGTTATAAGCTGAAACTGCGCTGGGAACTCCATTTGCCTAGCTGCACGTGAAATAGTAACCGTACCAGTCTCCATCGGCTCACGCAGTGAATCAAGTACCTTACGCTCAAACTCTGGTAATTCGTCTAAGAAAAGCACACCGTTATGTGCCAGCGAAATTTCACCAGGCTTGGGATTTGAAGAGCCCCCCACCAAAGCAACCGCTGAGCACGTATGATGCGGGTTACGAAATGGTCGCTGTCGCCAATTAGTTAAATCTATAGATTGCCCAATAATAGAGTAAAGCGCAGCAGTCGAAATAGCTTCATCGTCCGACATAGTAGGCATAATTGTAGCCATTCGCTGGGCCAGCATTGATTTACCAGTACCTGGAGGGCCTAAAAATAGGTTATAATACCCTAATAGACCCACAAGTATTCAACTGCAGAAAATCAAGATTTATGAATAAAGCATATAGTTACATTCGCTTCAGTACCAAAGGACAAATCGAAGGAAGAAGTCTTAAACGCCAACTAGAAAGCGCAGAAGAATACGCAAATAGTAATAGATTAGCCCTTCAGAGTCTCTCATTTAGAGACTTAGGTGTTAGTGGCTATAAAGGTAAGAACTCCTCAGATGGCGAGTTAGGTAAGTTTATAGAGGCAGTAAAAGAAGGCGCGATAGAGCAAGGCAGCTATTTACTCATTGAGAGCTTTGACCGCATGAGCCGCCAACCTGTTGAAACCTCACTTATGCTCCTTATGACTATTGTTGACCTCGGTATAACAGTCGTCACGCTAATGGATAGGCAAGTGTATAAAAAGGGTGAGATGAATATGCAAGCCCTTATGATATCGCTTGTATCCATGAGTCGCGCTCATGAGGAGTCTGCTACAAAGAGTAAACGTGTAGGCGATGCATGGCACAAGAAACAGAAAAGAGCTGCCACAGAGTTAATGGGGTCACCTCTACCCGCTTGGCTACACTACAGCGATGATAAAAAAGATATACTAATCTCAATGGAAAAAGCTGTTGTAGTTAAGTACATATTCCTACTGTCAGCTGAGGGTTACGGAAAAGCTGCTATTGTCAGAAAGTTAAATGATGAGGGCATTCTCCCTATTAGCTCTAGAGCAAGCAAATGGCACCCATCTTATATAACTAAAATACTCAATGGTCGCATTGCTCTTGGCGAATACCATCCCCACATAAACAACTCTCTAGGTAAACGTGAACCTACAGGAGAGGTCATCAAAGACTATTACCCTGCCATAATAGATGAGAGCTTATGGTATAAATCCCAAGCAGGCATTAAAAGCAGGCGAATAGGTAGCACAGGTTCAATTAAAAAGGGTTTAACAAGGAATATCTTCTCGGGTTTTATATCATGCGAGTGTGGCTCATCTGTTCAATTTGTAAATAAAGGGAGTTCACCCAAGGGTGGTTACTACTTAGTGTGTAGCCTCGCGAGATATGGTGGAGGCTGTAAGTACACCAGTCACCGTTATTACTACACCCAATGGGTTATCCTTATAGCACTACAAAAACTGCTTACACCTTATGCTAAAAAGCCTGAGGACGCCGCTAAGACCATGAGTCTAGAAGGTGAATTGATAACACTACAAAAGCAAATAGATGAACTAATTCAAGACATCGATGAGAATGGCTTTAGCACATACATTAGTAAAGCCATTCGTAACAAAGAAAGCCGCATTAGTGAGGTAAGTCGAGAGCTAGCCGACATACAAGCAGCTAAGGCTGTAAATGATGAGCCTGTAGACCTTACTGAACTCACAGGGAACATAAACGAGCAATCTGAACGACTAAAGCTCCACCAGCACCTTAAGAGGCAACTCAAGACTATAGTGCTATATCCTCATAAGAAGTCCATTGATATCTTGGTGAATGACGATGACGATATACACTTGAGCTATAATGAGGACACGGAGGTATGGACATCAGGTAATGGAATGAGTTTTAAGGTAGATACTTAGCCGCCCATCCATTTACGAGAGTTTTTATCTATGCCAATACCCTAATAAGCAGACTAGTATCAGCCTTATAGGTCGATGGTAACCGCCACCTAGTTAGTGTAATACACTACGAGATTTAATTTTAAATTATAAGGAATTCACATGAAGAAATGGACTATCTTACTACTAATAAGTCTCAGCTACCTTTCAGTTCAATCTGCACAGGCGACTAGCGGGAGAACAAACGCATCTGGTTGCCATAACAGTAAAAAGGCTGGATATCATTGCCATGGGACTTCCAAGGCATCAAGCTACAAACCTCAAAGCAAAGTTTATTCATCAAAAAGCAAAACTACATCTTATTTACCAACTGAAAAGAATAAAGAAAGAGATGGTCTAGTTCACGGCATTCAAGTTCAACTAAATGCGCTAGGTTACAAGGCAGGAAAAGTCGATGGTATTCTTGGGAAAGATACGATTTCAGCTATTAAAAAGTTTCAAGCCGATAATAACCTCTTCATCGATGGCTTTGCGACACATAGCTTATTGATGAAGCTAGTTAAAGCAAATAATTAGTATTGGTTAGATTAAGTAAAGCGGAATTTATTAAACTAACGCAACCTCAGGGGGGAGGTGTCGGGGTACTAGATAGACTTAGCGATTGCGTCGTATACTTATCTAAACTTAAATCGTAGTATTGAGTTACTCATTTTTTATTTATTGTACTGAAATGAGTCTTAACAAAAGGAACCGTTTTGCTAAATTTAATCAAAGAGTTATCTGAATTATGGCCGTCATACTATGCACTTACCAAGGAAGACAGTAAAAATAAAGCATACAAACTTATCCATGACACCCTCCCAAAATCCTTACGCCCTCTTAATGAAGGTAAAAAGCACCTATTGGTTGCCTCTTCAGGAGGGCAAGGAAATATAACTGCTGGGCCGTGGTTTGCCACCTTTGATGAAAGAATTACAACCAGGGCAGAGGAAGGGTACTATTTAGTATTTCTATTCTCTATTGACATGAAAAAGATTGTACTCGAGCTCGGCTTTGCTACAGGTCAATTTACGAAGTTTTATGGTGTAAATAAGAACACCTATAAAATAATGAGAGATGCAGCTCTAATGATGCAAGAAGCCACCACTAGTATTTGTAATGATTTCCCACACCAGGAATTCATAACCAAACTCAACAGAGAACCTTCTGATTTATCAACCCTCCCCCCTACTTCAAAACATAAACTCCAGAAAGGATATGAACAAGCTTCCATTTACAGCCTTTCATATGATATAGACAAACTGGAAGGGTCATCATTGCTTGAGGATTACGGTTTATTCCTTGAGCTTTACCAAAGGATAGCTGTTGACCCCTTAGTTCCTAGCGTAGAGTCATTACTTGGGAGAACAATTGAAAACTCACCACTCAATACTGAGCTCAACATACCAGCAGCAACTAACTTCTCGATACGTGCACCTAAAAAAGTAACGAGTAACACCCCCTCAAAGTCCTCCTTTAATGGCAAAAGAAGGTCTAAGGACGCAAAAGCGGTTGGAGATATGGGTGAGAAAATTGTTTTAGCTTTTGAGAAAAATAAACTATCTAATCACCCTGAGCTTTTAGATAAAATAGTCCATGAAGAGGCTGAAAAAAATAGACCTGGCTGGGATATATCCTCTTACAATGAAAATGGTGAGAAAATGAGAATAGAAGTTAAAGCTAGCTCAACCTCTATCATAAACAGCCTTACTATTACCTCAAATGAATGGCAAGCTGCCAAAAAGTATGGGGATTCTTATTATATTTATTTAGTCTACGACGTGACTGCAAGAGGAGCCTCTCGCATAGAAATCATTAAGAATCCTGTTGAATACTATAATAACCAATTATTTTCTATTCAAATTGAGTCCTACAACTTAAAACTAAACTCTTAATTAGACTATAGGCTCATTGACCTCTATTTAACCCCCTAAAACCCAAACAGACTAAACTTAGAATCGCACCTGTTTGGGTATACTAAATGAGTACACTCAAAAGAGCATAAAACCGTTCTCATTAAAGTTGATTTATGATTATCGGTACGATATCATTTAAGGGTCTTAGACTTATAAAGGAACACACTCATAATGAGTAAGCATCAAACAGTCGCATACATTCGTGTCTCGTCCTCTCAGCAATCCACTGACAGACAACTTGTGAATGTAAGCTATGACAAGGAATTCATTGAGAAAGCCTCAGCAAAGAGCACCGAGCGCCCTCAACTTAACGCTATGCTAGAGCATGTTCGTGAGGGTGACGAAGTTGTTGTTCACTCTATGGATAGACTAGCTCGCAATACGAAAGACCTCTTAGAGATTGTTGAAAGCCTAAAAGAAAAAGGTGTAAGCATCAGGTTTATAAAGGAAAACTTAACCTTTTCCGCTGGTGGTGAAAACTCAATAAATAACTTAATGCTTACCATGCTGGGTGCAGTCGCTCAATTTGAACGTGAACTCATATTAGAGCGACAGCGTGAAGGTATTGAAGCAGCAAAGCAGAAAGGTCTTTATAAAGGTCGTAGCGCGAGCATAGATAGACAAGAGATAATGAGAGACATCAACAACGGCCTTTCAGTACGTAAAACAGCCTCAAAGCACAATATTGCAGTAAGCTCAGTAAGCCGCATTATAAAAGAGTCTAAGAATAGCAAATAGCTCATTTCCTCAAAAATCACCATATCAGCACAGCGATACGTAAGTTTGAATCGTTCGCTAATTCATTTGTGCATCAAACATAAAGACAATTAAGGAATCATATTAATGTCAAAACAACAGGTTGTTACTTGTAAAGAGTGCGGTAAACGCAGGGTAAAAGCCCTCACAACCAATCCAATTACAGGTAAGCAACGCCGCTCTACCATTAAGATATGCCAAGACTGCCATTCCAATACAATAGACTATAAATTCTTTAGTAGCTCTTTTGGTCAGTGGCTACGAAGAGCTTTCCAGCGCCAATGCACTAATTCGATACCAGCCAACACTAATGAGTTACGGGGTCTATTGCACTTATGGAAGTTTTATCGCAAAGCCTGTGGTTTTAATAGTGACGGAGAAAATGTATCTAAAACTTATGACTATCATTTATGTCATATAGACCCAATTAAAGGAAAGGACGGTCTCGTAGGCAAACTGACATACTCCAACCTAATGATTGCACCTGCAGAACTCAATAGAGAACACTCTAATATTCCCTTCCCTTATACGTCTAACCAATCTGTATTAAAAGGAGAGGAAATATCTGATGATAACTTTAAGACTATATGTCGAGCACTATATAACCTGCCTCTACTAGCAGCAGAGTTCTGTTTATTACCACAGAAAAAGTCTGATTCACTTCCTAAATTTCAATCTAGAGGAGTTAATATCCCTACAACTTTATCAAAAGAGTTGAAGCGACTTGGTTATCCCGTAACACATATAATCAAAGACGACCAACATGCAGATAAGCTCGCCAATGAAGTCTATGATGCATTCTTTACGGTAGGCGGGACAGTTGCTATTGGACTGTTAACCCAGTACGGAACCAGCTCAAGCAGTGAGATGATTGACTACGACTTCACATTACCTAGCGATAAAATTAGACTCTCTAAAGAAAAGAGAAGGGCTTTATGGGTAGATATAGGGTTCTGAGCCTATCCTATAGTTATACATAAGAATTCCTCTGCAGGTCTTTATATAAAAGGCCTACAGGGATTTCCGAACCATGCAGTAAACCTGATTATATTCAAACTTATGCTCGATAAGCTTACAGTATAAACTCGTATAGTGTTGTATAAGATGCCTCTTCAGGTGTTAACAGCTAACACGAACAAACACTAAGTAATCACTTATCTAATGAATGCTCGCTAGGCTATTAACGTCACTCGTCACGATTTACTGCTCAATTAAACTAATATTTAAACATATCGATGAATATATTAGAGTTACCTTGAAGCTCCTTAATCCTAGCATTCCTAGTATATTCCCACTCATCAGGAGGGTCACTAAGAGACCATCTAAGAAACATTAGGCGCTCACCTTCAGGCATAACGACATTGTGTCTATAACTCATATACAACCACACTCTAGCCAATTCACCTCGAATTCGTTCCGACGGTTCAGTAATACCTTTAGACCATTCAAAATCACATAAACCTAGCTTTTGCTCTTCCCCTTCGATAATCCCATACCTTGAGTTAGACCTGATTCGATTAGTTTGCCCTATTGATGGTACGAGGTTATGAAGGTCAAAAATGATAGCTTTAGCCTCTTTAGAAGTCCTTTCGCATATATTACGACTACCATTAACCCAACAATTCATTTCCTTAGCTGGTGTCAAAGAGGCGGGCACAACATGCTCCCAATCAAGAACATTTATAGCATTTTGATACTTCATTCCAGAACCATTGTAACCACATGAAGTAGTATCAATAACTCCCCCACTAACTCCTTTAGGCTCATAAGAACAGCCGCAATACTTAGTTATCTTATGGTCAAAATACACCTTATCTCTGACTATTTGCTTAGCTTTAGACCATGAGTTTGGGATATCACCCCCATGAGTTAAACACGCGAAAGCTGTAAAGAATAAAAGACAAATAAGCTTCATTAGAGGCCTCTGAAGGTTACATTAATTTATGGGTCTATTAGGACATTCAATTAGTAAATTATGCCCGCCAGCTGCGGCTATTTCTAATACTCGCTTTGCACCGGGCTGACCTTTAACATCGCTTAAATCGAGCAAAAAGTCAGGGGCTTGCGTGCAGTCGGGGTACTCTATATTTAATGGCAAGGGTTGTTGATTAAGTAGGTCGCCCCATACTTCTTGAATAGAGCTTACGGCTTTGCGTTTAACGCCATTAACTAGGCTTGCTAGGCTGTCGTTTGCAAGAGGTAAAAAGCAGCAGCGATCTTCTTCTTTAGCAGCAAGTACCGAAGGTAAAATAGCGTTTACACCACGCACTTCACCATTAAGAGCAAGCTCACCATAAAACTCGTACTTATGAATATCAGGACACACTATTTGCCCAGAGGCGACTAAAATACCCACCGCAATAGCCAGATCAAACCGCCCACCATCTTTTGGTAAGTCGGCTGGGGCTAAATTTACGGTTATTCGTTGATCGGGAAAACCAAATTGTGAGTTTTCGAGTGCGCTACGTACCCTGTCTTTCGACTCTTTAACAGACGCTTCGGGCAGGCCTACAATATGAAAAGCGGGTAAACCATTTCCTAGGTGAACCTCTACAATAACTTCAGGGGCATTTATGCCCACTTGAGCACGAGAAAATATACGAGCTAACGACATTCCTTATCCTAGTAAATGGTGTGATTACACCAGTTTAGTCAGGATATTTAAAAACGTGTAATGTGATTTGCCATTTTATAGCGGCTAAACGAAGTAATAAGGTCATTAACATTCCTAATACCATCGCCATTTCGGTTGCTAACGAAAAACTAATGCCAAGCGTATAAACAGTACCACCAGCTATACAGGTAATAGCGTAAAGCTCACCCTTTAATAGCATAGGGATCTCGCGTGCAAGCACATCTCGAATTAATCCACCAAAGCAGCCTGTAATTACAGCCATAATTACCGCAGTCATATCGGGCATACCAACAAGCTGTGCTTTTTGCGCCCCCATTACTGCAAAAAAAGCTAACCCAAACGCGTCCGCTGTTTGTAAAATATAATGAGGTATCGGCTTTTGTTTATTTATAAGGCGTGTTGTAACAAATACTGAAGCGAGTATGGCAAAAAAGTAACTTTGATCGTGTAACCAAAACACTGGAACATCTAAAATTAGATCTCGCACTGTACCACCACCAATAGCAGTTACTGTCGCTAAAACTACGACCCCAAAGCCATCCATTTTTTTCTCATACGCTAGCAAAGTGCCCGATACAGCAAACACCGCAATGCCTATTAAATCAAACCAGTGGTAAAGTTCAGTCATATTTGTAACAACCTAAAAATATTTGTGCCGTTTTAACACAAACCAAACAAGGTTTTAAGTAATAACGATTTATTTTAAGAAGTTTATAACATTTTAAAGTGTATCTCAGGGGGGCGGGAGCTTGCGCTTATGAGAAGTGAATGCCTCATGCAGTGAAGATGATCTTTATCCTATAAGCTAAATCACCACACTCATCAAATTTTAGACATAAAAAAACACGCTTTAAGCGTGTCGTTTCATTCTTATTTATTTCAGTGGTTGCGGGAGCCTGAACTTATAAAAGGTGAACCGACGACCTTCGGGTTATGAGCCACAATATACACACCAAATTTTAGACATAAAAAAACACGCTTTAAGCGTGCCGTTTCATTCTTATTTATTTCAGTGGTTGCGGGAGCCTGAACTTATAAAAGGTGAACCGACGACCTTCGGATTATGAGCCACAATATACACACTAAATTTTAGACATAAAAAAACACGCTTTAAGCGTGCCATTTCATTCTTATTTATTTCAGTGGTTGCGGGAGCCTGAACTTATAAAAGGTGAACCGACGACCTTCGGGTTATGAGCCACAATATACACACCAAATTTTAGACATAAAAAAACACGCTTTAAGCG